>NZ_PXWF02000083.1 GCF_003011895.2 Massilia glaciei
CGAAGCCGGCCGCGCCGGGCGCGAGCGAGTCGAGGCCGGCCGCGGTGCCGACCCACAGGCGCCCGCCGGCGTCGCGCGCGAGCGCGTGCACGTCGTCGGCGGCCAGGCTGGCCGGGTCGTCCTTGTCGTGGTGGTAGATGGTGAACTTGCCGCTGTCGGTGTCGAGGTGCTGCAGGCCGTCGCCGGTGGCCAGCCACAGCCCGCGCCCGCCGTCGCCGACGATGGCGCGCACGTGGCGGTTGCCGTTGCCGCGCCTGGCCGGCTCGGGCGGCAGGTGGTGGCTGAAGCTCTGGGTGGCCGGATCGAAGCGGTCGAGGCCGCCGTCGGTGCCGACCCACAGCCGGCCCGCGTGGTCCACGTGCAGCACCCGCACCCAGTTGTCGGCCAGGCTGCGGCGGTCGTTGACGGCGTTGCGGTAGTTGTGGACCCGGTAGCCGTCGTAGCGCGACAGGCCGGCTTGGCTGCCGAACCACATGAAGCCGTCGCTGTCCTGCGCCACCGCCAGCACCGACTCCTGCGCCAGCCCCTGCTCCACGCTGAACTGCTCGAAGCGCAAGGTGCGCGCCGGCGCGGCCAGGCTGGCCGCGCACGCCAGCAGCGCGCAGGCCAGCAGCAGCAGCAGCGCCAGCCGGCGCGGCGACGGCCGCGCGCCCGGACGGCGCGGATCGGGACGCGGCCAACTCATTGATGCTCCAATCATGGGGGCCGTCACGATCCGAAGAACGCCAGCACGTCGTCCCTGCGGGCGCGCGTGTCGCGCTGCCCCAGCCCGATCAGTTCGCACGTGTAGCTGGCCTCGAACAGCAGGTAGGAGGCCAGCGCCGAGCCGCGCGCCTCGGTCGCGCCCAGGCTCGAGAGCAGGGTGCGGATGGTGCCCGGCAGGCTGGCGATGTGGCGGCTGGCGATGTCGTCGAGCCGCTCGGACGGCGCGATCACGAGCAGCTCGACCGGCTTGAGCGGGGTTTTTCCGAGGTACTCCGGCGGCAGCACCGACAGCGTCAGGTTGATCCGGTTGAGCCGTTCGATGTCGACCGCGAGGCTGTCGAGGAAGATCGAGGACAGCGCGTGGCCGGCGATCTGGGCCAGGCTCGGGTAGCGCGCCGCGCCGGCCGCCTCGTGCGCCGGCTCGGAGAGGCGGCCGGCGCCGACCACCAGCACCTTGGACGCGCCGAGGTGGATCGCCGGCGAGATCGGCGCCAGCTGGCGCATCGAGCCGTCGCCGCAGTACTCGCGGTGGCCGCCCGTGTACAGCGGCACGGCCGGGAAGATGAACGGGATCGCCGAGGACGCGAGCAGGTGCTCGACCCCGATCTGGTCCTGCAGCGCGATGCGCTGCATGCGCACCCACGGCTCGATCTCGGCGGCGGTCTGGTAGAAGGTCAGGTGGTTGCCTGCGCTGTAGGACGAGGCGGTGACCGCGAGCGCGTGCAGCAGGCCGTCGGCGAGCGCGGCGTCGAGCCGCGGCAGGTCGAGCATGCGGTGCAGCAGGCCCACCAGCGGGGTGTTGTCGAGCAGCGAGGTGGGCGGCGCGGCGCGCCATTTGCGCAGCAGCCAGCCGAACGAGAGCAGCGAGAGCCAGCGCGCGCCCGAGCGCAGCACGCCGAGCGAGTCGGCGCGGTAGACCTGGGCGACCGTCATGTTCTCCCAGACGTCGAGCAGCTTTTGCACGCCCTCGCCGAAGTTGTCGGCGCGGCAGGCCAGCGCGGTGGCGTTGATGGCGCCGGCAGAGGTGCCGCAGATGATGTCGAACGGGTTGCGCGAAGGCGGCCAGCCGGCCTCCCACAGAATCTGGGAGATCGCCTGCAGCACCCCGACCTGGTAGGCGGCGCGGGCTCCCCCTCCGCTCAATATCAAGCCGGTTTTTTTAGGTAATGCCTGATGTAATCCCATACGGCAAGATTAGCAGGGTCCGGGCATTTTGCGGGAGAAAGTTGCAGCTAATGCATTTTCTGTTGCCCCGGCGCGTATATGCATTTCTGAATAACCCGGGTATGTGTTATACAAAAATGCATGTACACGCGGGCCTGCGCAGATGCGCCATCCCGGATCTGGCTCATACTGAATATAGACACAGTTGTCAGGCGCTGTGAGCGGCGGCGACAATCTTCGTCCATCACACTAGGTGCCATACTATGAACAGCTCGATTGCGAGGAACGCGTTGCCCGATAGCGCCGATAAGCCACGCGTTTTCAAGTTAAAGCGGTTTTCAAAAGATACCAAGAAGGAAGGGATTAAAGACGACGAGCTTTGCCAAGCCATCGCGGATGGCTTGAGGAGGGCAAGGGGGGAAATCTAGGAGCCTGTCGGACTTAGGATCGTCGGCTGCAAAAAATGCTGGACGGTCCATATTTCGCCGCTTTCTCGGCCAATAGCTCGCTATTGGCACTGCGAAATCGTCAAAATCTGGCCTCGTCCAGCACTTTTTTCGCTTCGACTCCCTAAGTCCGACAGGCTCCTAGGCGGTAACGTTTGGAAGAAAAGGCTCAAGCAAAATCGAAATCGCTCCATAGTGCTGACCAAGCCGAAGGATTTTTGGGTTTTCGCCTACATGTTCGCCAAAAGCGACAAGGATAACTTGGATGCCGACGAGTTGGCCGGGTTCAAGAACCTGTCGACCAACTATGGCGTCGCGGGCTTGGCCGGGATGGTTAAGTTAGTCGCGGCAAAAACGGCAATGGAGATTTGTCATGAATGCGAAGATAAAGAGTTCGGCAGCCACAAGGAAACCTAAGAGCCGCGCCATGGCGGCGATACTCGAGGCGGCGCAAGACATGGCCGATGCCGGCTTGATCGATAAGAAGACGATGCGCGACTATGAGGGGCTTTGCTCGGTCCCGCAGATGACGGCCGAAGATGTCGTGCGCATTCGAAGCGCAGCCCAGGCAAGCCAGAACTATTTTGCCAGGGCGCTCAACGTAAGCGCCTCGACCGTCCAAAAGTGGGAGTCGGGCGCGAAGAAACCAAGTGGCCTCGCGGCGAAGATGTTGACCATCGTTGAAAAACACTGTCTAGAAATTCTGTCGTGAATGGAAGGCATGTTGCCTGCCATCGCCGGCTAGTCGCCCTTGGCCTCGCCCTCGCGGCGCGGGTCGGCGCCGCCGAACCAGATCGGGATGCCGTGCACCTGGCCGCGCTGGATCCCGTGCAGGCCCGAGTTCATATCCCAAAAGCGCAGCGTGTGGCCGCGCGCGCGCAGCGCCTCCGTCACGGCCGGGCCGAAGCGCCCCGCCTCGAGCTCGGTCGGGCCGTTGCGGCTGCCGAAGTTCGGCAGCGCGATCGCCTGCTGCACGTTCATGCCCCAGTCCATGGTTCCGACCAGCACCTTGGCCACGTAGTTGATGATGGCCGGCCCGCCGGGCGATCCGACCGCCAGCACCAGCTTGCCGCTGGCGCGCTCGAACACGATGGTCGGGCTCATCGCGCTGCGCGGGCGCTTGCCGGGCTGGACCCGGTTGGCAATCGGACCCTCGGCGTCAAGGGCGTCGAACGAGAAGTCCGTCAACTGGTTGTTGAGCATGAAGCCGCGCACCATCTGGCGCGCGCCGAACGCGTCCTCGATCGTGGTCGTCATCGACAGGCCGGCGCCGTTGGCGTCGACCACCACCAGGTGCGAGGTCGAGGCGGTCTCGATCGCGTTGTCGCGGCCCCAGGCGACATCGAAGCCGGGCGGCTTGCCGGGCGGCGCCACGTCCATGCTGCGCTCGCCGATCAGGGCGGCGCGCGCGCGCAGGTAGATCTTGTCGATCAGGGCCGGCACGCCGCGCCCGGGCAGCGGCACGAAATCGGTGTCGGCCGCGTAGCGGTTGCGGTCGGCGTAGGCCAGCCGCGCCGCCTCCGAGAACAGGTGCACCGCCTCGGCCGTGGGCACGCCGTCGACCGGGGCCAGTTTGGCCATGTCGCGCGTCTCGAGGATGCCGAGCATCTGCGCGACGGCGATCCCGCCCGAGGACGGCGGCGGCATGCCGCACACGGTCCAGCGCCGGTAGTCGCTGCACACTGGCGGGCGCAGCTTGGGCCGGTAGCCGGCGATGTCGGCCGCCGTCAGCAGGCCCGGATTGGTCGGGTGGCCCGCCACCTTGTCCGCGATCGCCTGCGCGATCGGGCCAAGGTGCAGGGCGTCGGCGCCGCCGGCGGCGATGGCGCGCATGGTGCGCCCGAGTTCGGGGTTGCGCAGCAAGGTGCCGACCGGCAGCGGCTGAAGGTTTTGGTCGTAGAAGTAGCGCGCCGCGACCGGGTCTTTTTTAAGGTGCGCGTCGCGCCCGAGCATGCCGTGCAGCCGCTCGCTGACCGCGAAGCCCTTGTCCGAGAGCGCGATGGCCGGTCCGAACAGGGTCTTCCAGGGCAGCTTGCCGTGTTGTTTGTGCGCCAGTTCGAGCATGCGCAGCACGCCGGGCGCGCCGACCGAACGGCCGCCGACGACGCCGAGAGCGCGCGGGACCGGGCCGCCCTCGGGCTTTTGGAACAGCCGTTCGGTGGCCGCCGACGGCGCCGTCTCGCGGCCGTCGAAGGCCTGCACCCGCTTGCCGTCGTAGTGCATCAAAAAGGCGCCGCCGCCGATGCCCGACGATTGCGGCTCGACCAGCGTGAGCACCATCTGGGCGGCGACGGCGGCGTCGATCGCGCTGCCGCCCTGCCTGAGCATCTCGTAGCCGGCCTCCACGGCGTGCGGATTGGCCGCCGCGATCATGTAGTTCTTGGCGGCCCAACCGGGTTTGCTGTGGACGGCGACCGTGCTTTCGGGCGCCTCCTGCGCGGCGTCCTGGGCGCGCGCGGGGACCGGGTTGAGACCGGCGGCCGACAAGGCGGCGCAGGCGAGCAGGGACAACAGTGGGTGCGGCTTGGTCATCGGTTCTCCAAAATGAAAAGGCGCGCGACCGAGGCCGCGCGCCCTGATGGGAGCATCCTACAACAATTTGCCCCCGGAGGTCTCTGCCCGCTTCGCCGGCGACTTACTTCGGAGGCTTACTTCGGCTCCCTACTTCGGCTCCCTACTTCGGCTGCATGCGGATGGCGCCGTCGAGGCGGATGGTTTCGCCGTTGAGCATGGTGTTTTCGATGATGGCCTTGGCCAGGTGCGCGTACTCGGCCGGACGGCCGAGGCGCGGCGGGAACGGCACCATCTTGCCGAGCGCGTCTCGCACCTCTTCGGGCATGCCCATCAACATCGGGGTCTCGAAGATGCCGGGGGCGATCGTCATCACGCGAATGCCGCTGCGCGCCAGGTCGCGCGCCATCGGCAGCGTCAGGCCGACCACGGCCGCCTTCGAGGCGCCGTAGGCGGCCTGCCCGATCTGGCCGTCGTAGGCCGCGACCGAGGCGGTGTTGATGATCACGCCGCGCTCGCCCGACTCGCCCGCTTCGGTCTTGCCCATCGCGTCGGCCGCCAGGCGCGCCATGTTGAAGGTGCCCACCAGGTTGATGTTGACGGTGCGCTGGAACACCTCGAGCGGGTGCGGGCCGTCCTTGCCGACCGTCTTGACGGCCGGCGCGACGCCGGCGCAATTGATCAGGCCGCGCAGGGTGCCCAACGCCACGGCGGCGGCGACCACGGCCATGCCGTCGGCCTCCGAGGTCACGTCGCACTTGACGAAGGTGCCGTTCAGTTCGGCCGCGAGCACGGTGCCCGCCTCGACCTGCACGTCGGCCAGCACGACCTTGCCGCCCGCCTCCGTGAGCATGCGCGCGGTGGCCGCGCCCAGGCCAGAGGCCCCGCCGGTGATGATGAAAACATTGTCTTGGATCTGCATGGATGGTCCTCTTGAAGTTCTTGGTTGGCGGTTGACGTTGACGTAAACGTCAAGTAACCGCGATTGTATCGAACTTTTGGCAGGAAAAACCGCCGCCGGGGCATCGCGGGCGCATTAAATGCCGATTAAAGGACCGACTCGAAGGCCGATCCACGGCCGACCAACGGTTGATCAACGGCTGATCAACGGCCGACTAAAAGCATTGCACCGTGTTGCCGGTGGTCGTGCACAGGCGGCCCTGGGGGTCGAGCACGGCGTTGCCGCCGCCGCCGTTGTAGCGCTTGCCGTTGGTGTCGGTGCAGCCGCCCATGTCGCAACTGTTGATCTGGACGGGGCCGGACGGCGCGGCGGAGACGGGTGGGACCGCGGACGGCGCCGCGGGCGAAAGGGACGGCGCGCGGGCGATGGGCGCGGCGGGCGGCATCGTGATGATGTCCTGGCGCACCGCGCGGCGCTGCGGCGGCGCTTTTTTGGGCGGCTGGGCGCGCCTGGCCGGCCCGGCGGCGGGCGGCGCGGGCTCGGGCGCGGCCTTGGGCGCCGGCTTTGCCACCGGGACCGCGTACTCGGGCGAGAGCAGCGGCGCGTAGACGTCGGGCTCGGCGGCGCCGGCCGCAAGGCCTGTCAGCAGCAGCAGTGCTGCGAGAACGCGCGGGCGCAGTTTCATGGCGTGCCTTTCAGGGCCGGGAGGGTCGTTGCCATTATCGGGCAGCCGCGGGTGCGCACGCCAGGCGAGTGGGAAACAGTTTGTAACACGCATCTGGGGCGCCGTAAGGACCGGGTCAGCCCGCGCGCTTACCATGGAAGCCACGACAAAGGAAACCACAATGCAGACGGTCCAACTCGAGTACCAGGAAAAACGCATGGACGCCGCCGCGGCGCTCGATCTCTTGCGCGACGGCGACACGATCATCGTTCCCACCGGGGCCGGCGAGCCGCCCGCGCTGCTGACGGCCCTGTCGGCGCAGCGCCACCGGTTCCGCGACATCCGGGTCGCGCAGATCCTGGCGCTGCGCAAGTACGACTATTTCGACCCGGAGACGGCGGCCCATGTGCGCCACGCGGCGCTGTTCTTCGGGCCCGCCTCGCGCGCCGGCGGCCAGCAGGGCTGGTCCGAATTCATCCCCAACCATTTTTCCGAGATACCGCTGCTGATCGAGAGCGGCCAGATGGCGGCCGACGTGGTGTTCGCGCTGGCCTCGCCGATGGACGAGCACGGCAACTTCGCGCTGAGCCTGGGCACCGACTACACCATGGCGGCGCTGGCCAGGGCGCGCGCGGTCGTGCTCGAGGTCAATCCGAACGTGCCGTTCACGCACGGCCGCTGCCATGTCCACGTCTCGCGCGTGCATGCCGTCGTCGAGAGCGAGGCGCCGCTGTTCGAGGTGGGGATGCCGGCGATCGGCCCGGTGCAGGAGGCGATCGGCCAGTATGTGGCCGAGATGATCGGCGACGGCGCGACCTTGCAGATCGGCTACGGGGGCATTCCCGACGCCGTCGTGACGCAGTTGAGCGGCAAGCGCGACCTCGGCGTCCACACCGAAATGCTCGGCGACGGCATCCGCTCGCTGGTCGAGTGCGGCGCCGTCACCAACGGCCGCAAGAACGTGTTGCCGGGCAAGATGGTGGCCACCTTCGCGCTCGGCTCGAACAAGCTGTACCGGTTCATGCACCGCCACCCGATGCTCGAGATGCACCCGGCGGGCATCACCAACGACCCCTATTTGGCCGGGCAGAACGACAACCTGATGTCGATCAACGCCACCCTGCAGATCGACCTGCTGGGCCAGTGCGGCTCGGAGAGCCTCGGCCACCTGCCCTATTCGGGCACCGGCGGCCAGGGCGACTTCGTGCGCGCGGCCAACCGCTCGCGCGGCGGGAAGTCGTTCATCGTGTTGCCGTCGACCTGCAAATCGGACACGCTCTCGCGCATCGTGCCCACGATCACGGCCGGCACCCATGTCAGCACCGGCAAGAACGATGTGAACTATGTGGTCACCGAATTCGGGGTCGCGCAATTGCGCGGCAAATCGGCGCGCGAACGCGCCAGCGCGCTGATCGCGATCGCGCATCCGCACTTCAGGGCAGAGCTGCGGGCGGCGGCGAACAGGCTTTGCGTGTTTTGAGGGGCGGTGGAAAAACGTGTTCGTGCCGCGGGTAGCTGAATACAAAATACAAAAAAATCACGGCCGCGGGCCTGGAAGTTCGCGCTGAACGTCTGTGCAGACTCGCTATGGGTCCCCGCTTTCGCGGGGATGACGGGTACTCGTCCCCGCTTTCGCGGGGAGTCATTTCTGCCAATGGCAGGAATGACGGCTGGGGGGGGAACCGGGGACAGACCCCGGGAAACCGGGGACAGACCCCTGTTACGCGGAAACGTACGGGTTACGCGCCGCGCTTTCACGACTCCAACGTTTCCAAAGAACAGGGGGCTATTCGCCTCTGGCTTTTCCCTCTGGCTGTTTGCGCCCGGCTATGCTTCGGCGCGCTTGGCGTCAATGCCGGCGCCGCCGGTCGCGGGCGCGATGTTGCCGCTGACCAGGTAGGTCGGAATCCCATCCAGGCTGAGTTGGTTTTTCTCTCGCCAGTATTCATTCAGGCCTTCGGCGCCGCGCTTTTGCGCCCAGTCGTTGAGCAGCTCGCGGTCCGCCTCGTAGGTATACACCGGTACCGCCATGCCGCAGGAAACCTGGACCAGGTCGATCTGCATGTCGAACATCTGGCGCCCGCCTGGCAGTGGCGGCAACAGCGCCGACAGCGTATCCCAGTCCGGGTCGTTCTTGTGGATCACCCTGGCGCTGCCGTACAGGCGCAGGATGGTTGGCACGCCCTCGAACGCGCAAAACATGATCGTCATGCGCGGCGCGATCTGCACGTGCGCGGCGGTCTCATTGCCGCTTCCGGTGACGTTCAACCAGAGCACCCGGTTGCTGCCCAGTACGCGCAGCGAATCCATGCCTTTGGGCGACACGTTGACACGGCTGTCGGCAGTTGCCGTGCCGACGAAGAACATCTTCTGGCGCGCGATGAACGCGGCCATGTCGTCGCTCAGCGCTTCGTATTTCTTTCCCATCTTTACTCCCTGGTTGCCGCTGTGGCGCGCTCGCGGAGCCCTCCAAAAAAACCGGCCGCGAAGGCCGGTTTTTTTATTCAGCGCGTTAATTTACTGCGCCATGGGCGCCGCCACCGGCGCGGGCGCCGCGGCCTGGTCCATGATGATGGTGGTCGCCTCGTGCGCCGGGGCCGGCGCGCTGACCGCGATCCAGCCCGTCACCGGCAGCAGCGGCACCAGCAGCAGCGCGACGATGTTGATGATCTTGATCAGGGGATTGACGGCCGGGCCGGCCGTGTCCTTGTACGGGTCGCCCACGGTGTCGCCGGTCACGGCCGCCTTGTGCGCGTCCGAACCCTTGCCTCCGAAGTTGCCGTCCTCGATGTATTTCTTGGCGTTGTCCCAGGCGCCGCCGCCGGTCGTCATCGAGATGGCCACGAACAGGCCGGTGACGATGGTGCCCATCAGGAGGCCGCCCAGCGCGGCCGGCCCGAGCAGCATGCCGACCACGATCGGCACCACCACCGGCAGCAGCGACGGCACGATCATTTCGCGGATCGCCGAGGCGGTCAGCATGTCGACCGCTTTGTCGTACTCGGGCTTGCCGGTGCCGTCCATGATGCCCTTGATGTCGCGGAACTGGCGGCGCACCTCGACCACCACGGCGCCGGCGGCGCGGCCGACCGCCTCCATCGCCATCGCGCCGAACAGGTAGGGGATCAGCCCGCCGATGAACAGGCCGACGATCACCATCGGGTTCGACAGGTCGAACGAGACGGCCTTGCCGACCGATTCGAGCGCGTGGGTGTAGTCGGCGAACAGCACCAGCGCGGCCAGGCCGGCCGAACCGATCGCGTAACCCTTGGTGACGGCCTTGGTGGTGTTGCCGACCGCGTCGAGCGGGTCGGTGATGGCGCGCACCGATTCGGGCATGCCCGACATCTCGGCGATGCCGCCAGCGTTGTCGGTGATCGGGCCGTAGGCGTCGAGCGCGACGATGATGCCGGCCATCGACAACATGGACGTGGCGGCGATCGCGATGCCGTACAACTGGCCCATCTGGTACGAGGCGAGGATCGCCGCGCACACCGCCAGCACCGGATACGCGGTCGACTTCATCGACACGCCCAGGCCGGCGATGATGTTGGTGCCGTGGCCGGTGGTCGAGGCTTCGGCGATGTGGCGCACCGGCTTGAAATCGGTGCCGGTGTAGTACTCGGTGATGTAGACCATCAGGCCGGTCAGGATGATGCCGACCAGCGCGCAGCCCATCATGCTCATGCGCATCGCCTGGTCGGGCCAGACCAGCCAGGTCACGGCCGCGAAGCCGACCAGCGACAGGCCGGCGGCCCACCACAGGCCGGTGTACAGGGCCGACATGATTTTTTTGCCCGGCTTGGCCTTGACCAGCGAGCAGCCGACGATCGAGCCGATGATCGACACCGCGCCCAGCAGCAGCGGATAGATGACCGCCTCGGTCGTCATGAGCTTGAACATGAGCGCGCCGAGCAGCATGGTCGCGATCAGGGTCACGACGTAGGTCTCGAACAGGTCGGCGGCCATGCCGGCGCAGTCGCCGACGTTGTCGCCGACGTTGTCGGCGATCACGGCCGGGTTGCGCGGGTCGTCCTCGGGGATGCCCGCCTCGACCTTGCCGACGAGGTCGGCGCCGACGTCGGCGCCCTTGGTGAAGATGCCGCCGCCGAGGCGCGCGAAGATGGAGATGAGCGAGGCGCCGAAGGCGAGCCCGATCAAAGGCTTGATGACGTCGTGCGCGGTCATGCTGCTGCCCTGCGCCAAATAGGTCAGCATCCAGTAGAACAGGGTCACGCCGATCAGGCCGAGGCCGACGACGAGCATGCCGGTGATGGCGCCGCCCTTGAAGGCGACGTCGAGCGCGTCGTTCATGCCGCGCGTGGCCGCCTGCGCGGTGCGCACGTTGGCGCGCACCGAGACGTTCATGCCGATGAAGCCGCAGGCGCCCGAGAGCACCGCGCCGATCAGGAAGCCGAGCGCGGTCTGCCAGTCGAGCAGGAAGAAGATCGCCACGAGCAGCACCACGCCGACGATGGCGATGGTGCGGTACTGGCGCGCGAGGTAGGCCGCGGCGCCCTCCTGGATCGCCTGGGCGATCTCCTGCATGCGGGCGTTGCCGGGGTCCTGTTTGAGGATCCAGGCCCGCGACCAGAGGCCGTAGATGACCGCGATGACACCACATGCGACTGCGAATCCGAGAAACTGCTGCACCATATCGTCCCCTTTGTTTTTGAGTTCTAAAATCACGTAACACAACAACACAACAAGATGGGCCGCTCCACCCGGGATCGCAGGGAGTGGAGAAACGGCCAGCCAGACTGCGTACTGCAAAACATTAATTCAAGTGAAACTGAAAACTGGTATGGGGACGGCGGCGGGCGGCGTCCGGGCGCAAAAAAGCGGACACCAGGTCCGCTCCGTTGTTACCGCTTAATCCGACAATGCCGCGAACGCCGCATCGCGGATTTGGTCGACAGGTCCGACACCGGAGATGCGGCGGTATTTCGGCGCGCCCGGCAGGCCCGATTGGGCCCATTTGTTGTAGTAGCCGAGCAAAACCTCGGTCTGGGCGTGGTACACCGCGAGGCGTTTCATCACGGTCTCGGCCTTGTCGTCGTCGCGCTGGATCAGCGGTTCGCCCGTCAGGTCGTCGAGGTTGTCCGCTTTTGGCGGATTGAATCTGATGTGGTACACGCGGCCCGAGCCGGGGTGCGAGCGGCGGCCGCTCATGCGCTCGACGATCGACTCGTCGGGCACGTCGATCTCGAGCACGTAGTCGACGTTGATGCCGGCGTCTTTCATCGCGTCGGCCTGCGCGATGGTGCGCGGAAAGCCGTCGAAAAGGTAGCCGCCGGAGCAGTCGGGCTCGGTGAGGCGGTTTTTGACGAGGCCGATCATGATGTCGTCCGACACCAGGCCACCCGCATCCATGACTTTTTTGGCGGCCATGCCGAGCTCGCTGCCGGCCTTGATCGCGGCACGCAGCATGTCGCCGGTCGAAATCTGGGGGATGTTATATTTTTCTTTGATGAAATTGGCCTGGGTGCCCTTGCCGGCCCCGGGTGCTCCTAACAGGATGAGACGCATGAAAATTCCTAAGACTTGTTAAATATTTTGTAGGTTTCGCCGCTATTTTTTGACTGATGCGTATCTGTTACCTTGGTACGAAACTTACCACAAAAGTCTGGCATAGCGGCCAATCTGGGCGTGAAATGCCATTTTTAGCTTGATATTTCGCATGGGCGTGCGGTTTCCTTTTTGGAAACAAGGCGCAAAGTGCGCCAACGCATCACTTGTTCACCGTTGGTAGTGCAGGCGCACGCGCTCGAGGTCGGCGGGCGTGTCGACCCCGCCCGGCGGCGCCTCGGCGCACACGTGGACCGCGATCGGGTAGCCGTGCCAGAGCACGCGCAATTGCTCGAGCGCCTCGATGGCCTCGAGCGGCGCGGCCTCGAGGCCCGGATACAGCTGCAGGAAATCGTTGCTGTATGCGTACAGTCCGATGTGGCGCAGCGGCACATAGCCCGTCGGCAACGTATCCGTCGCCTCGGCGAAGGCGTCGCGGTGCCAGGGGATCGTGGCGCGCGAGAAATACAGGGCGCGCGAGGCCTTGTCGAGCACCACCTTGACCACGTTCGGATTGAAGGCCTCGAGCGCCCCGGTCAGCGGGTGGGCGCAGGTGGCCATCGGCACGCCCGGCCCGACCAGGCGCGCGCAGGCGGCCAGCAGCGCCGGGTCGATCAGCGGCTCGTCGCCCTGCAGGTTGACGACCACGGCGTCGTCGGCCAGGCGCAGCCCGCGCGCGACCTCGGCGATGCGGTCGGTGCCGGAGGGATGGTCCGAGCGCGTCATGTAGACCTCGACCCCGTGCGCGGCGCAGGCGGCGGCGATCTCCTCGTGGTCGGTGGCGACGATGATGCGCTCGGCGCCCGAGAGCGCGGCGCGCTCGGCCACCCGCACCACCATCGGCTTGCCGCCGAGGTCGGCGAGCGGCTTGTCGGGCAGGCGCGTCGAGGCCATGCGCGCCGGGATGATGACGGTGAACGGGCTGGCGGGGTCGGTCATATCAGTTTCGCTCCGCCGCTTATTGGGGTTCGATCTTGCGCGCCTCGTCGGCCCACATGATGGGCACGCCGTCGCGGATCGGGAAGGCCAGGCGGTCGGCCCGGCAGATCAGTTCCTGGGCCTTTTTATCGGTTTCGAGCGGTCCCTTGCACAAGGGGCAGACCAGAATATCAAGCAGGCGAGCATCCACGACATTTCTCCACAATTTGTTCGGCCAGCGCGGCATCGAGCCGCGCCGTCACGGGCACGACCCACAGTCTCGGGTCGTGTTTGAGATTTTCAATTTGCCCACATTTTACTGCATCCTTCTCGGTGATCAGGATGACGTCGGCGTCGACGTGCGCAAACGGCTGGTCGAGGAAATCGTGGTGGTCGGGCAAGGGCAGCTCGGCGAACGCGAGTCCGGCCGCGCGCAGCATGGTAAAAAAGCGCGCGGGATTGCCGATGCCGGCGGCCGCGACCAGCCGCTTGCCGGCCAGTTCAAGCAATGGCACGCGCGCGCCGGGGCGGGCCAGCTGCTCGGCGAAGCCGCCCGCGAGTTGCATCCGGAACGGCGCGGCGCCGGCCTGCGCCACCAGTTCGGGCGTGAGCGCGGGCGCGTTGACGATCGTGAAGTCGCGCCGGCGCGAGGGCGGCTCGCGCAGCGGTCCGGCCGGCAGCAGCCAGCCGTTGCCGGTGCCGCGCGCGTCGAACAGGATGATTTCGAGATCGCGCCGCAGGGCGTGATGCTGCAGGCCGTCGTCGGAGATGATGATGTCGACCCCGGGGTGCAGCGCCAGCAGCGCCCTGCCCGCCGCCGCCCGTGAGCGTCCGACCACCACCGGGCAGCCGGTGCGGCGCGCGATCAGCAGCGGCTCGTCGCCGACCTGTCGCGCGGTCGAATCGGCATCCAATGCGATCGGGGAGGTGCCGTCGCCGCCATGCCCGCGCGAGATCACGCCGGGCGTGAATCCGGCCGCGCGCAGGGTCTCGGCGAGCCAGATCGTGAGCGGGGTCTTGCCGGTGCCGCCGATGAAGATGTTGCCGACCACGACCACCGGCACGGGCAGTCGCTCGGACTTGAGCAGGCCGTGGCGGAACAGGGCCGCCCGGCCGCCCGATGCCGCGCGGAACAGCAGCGAGACGGGCCACAGCGCGCAGGCGAGCGCGCCGCGCCGTTGCCAGGCGCGCGTGAGCACGGGCGCGAGCTTGTCGCCGAGGCTGGGTGAGGTGGCTTTCATGGGTGTCATGGCATCCCTGTATCAACTCGACAACCCAAACGACACCGTCCTCGCGAAGGCGCACTGCTGTCCGGGATAATCCCCTTGATATTGCAACGCGCCGAATAGGCCGTTCAGTCGCTTTAGAATCGTATCGCGAGAACTTAAATAGCAAAAATCAACGTCATCCCCGCGAAAGCGGGGACCCATGCTGAGCAAGCAGTTATGCGCCTTCCAAATGTTTCGACGCACAGTTCCCAAGCCTGAATGTTTGAACGCCGCGTATAGGCAAGCTCAGCCTAGGTCCCCGCTTTCGCGGGATGACGTGGATTTTGATATCAAGTTGTCTACGACACGATTTCTGAAGCAACTTAACTGCCAATTCAGCCCATCGCGATGTCAAAGTTCTTATTCCGCACAGGAGTGCGCTCCGTGAGGATGATGTGTCTAGAGCCTGTTGTCACTTTCTAATTTGTGCGCTTACTTCTTGCCGCTCGTTTGCGCCGCGAAGGTCAGCTTGTCGTAGCCGGCCACGCGCGCCGCCTCGAGCACGTTGATGACCATCTGGTGCATCGCGAACTGGTCGGCGTTGACGATCACGACCGGGCTCTTCTCGGGGTTGGCCAGCGGCTCGCCGTCGGGGCCGGTGCGCGCGGCCGCCTTGAGGTCGTCGGCCAGGCCGGCCACCGTCGAGAACGACACCGGCACGTTGTTGACCGTGTAATTGCCCTTGGCGTCGACCGTGACCTGGATCTCGAACGGCTTGTCGAGCGCCTTTTCGGCGTCGGCCGTCGGCAGCGTGATCTGCAGCTCGGTGAACTTGCTGTAGGTGGTCGTCACCATCAGGAAGATCAGGATCACGAGCAGGACGTCGATGAAGGCGATCAGGTTGATCTCCGGATCCTCACGGCTCTTGCCGCGTCGAAAATCCATCATTTGCGGCTACCGTGCACGATGTCGACGAACTTGACCGCCTGCAGTTCCATGTCGATCACGAAACTGTCGACCAGGGCGCGGAAGTGGCGGTAGAACAGCAGCGACGGCATGGCGATGGCGAGGCCGAAACTGGTGTTGTAGAGCGCCACCGAGATGCCGTGCGCGAGCGCGGCCGGGTTGGTGCCGGTCGCGTTCTGGGCGCCGAAAATCTCGATCATGCCGACCACGGTGCCGAACAGGCCCATCAGAGGCGCCAGCGAGGCGATCGAGCCGAGCGTGGTCAGGAAGCGGTCGAGCGTGTGGGCCACGCCGCGGCCGGCCTCCTCGATCGACTCCTTCATCACGTCGCGCGGGGCGTCGACGTTGCGCAGCGCGGCGGCGAGCACCGTCCCCAGCGGCGAATTCTGCGCCAGCTTGTCGATGATGTCCTGCGAGATCTTGCCGCCCTGGTAGACCCGGACCACATCGGCCAGCAGTTGCTTCGGAAGGATCTTTGGGCGGCGCAGGTAAATCAAGCGTTCAATGATTAGCGCCAGGGCGACGATGGAGGCGATGAGCAAAGGCCAGATGGGCCAGCCTGCGGCTTGAATAATTGCGAGCAAGACGAACTCCTGAATAAGTTGGAAACTGGAATGAACCGAATCCGGCAATGTAACGTGTTGCCAGCCACTCGGCAAGTAAAGTTCTGCACACCTTCTGTGGATAAGATTGTGCGCAAGCGCCTTGGGCGCGCGCAAAGCCGTTGATTTCAAAGGCTAATTTCGACTTGCGCAAAAACAAGGCAGGCGTAAAAAAGGTGGAAAAGCGCCCCGTCCGGGGGATCGCCGAACACGCGGCGCACCCTTCTGTGAGCGCCGGCACAAGTTCCTCGAGGTCGAGTCAGAGGCTGAGAGTTTTTCGGGCGTGTCCGAGCAGCCCGCCAGAAAGCGGCAGATCGAGGCGCAAAGCACAGCCATAGCGGGCTATGGCGAGCATTTGCAACGACGAACTGGCGCTTTCTGGCGTGATGAGCGGGCATGATCGAAAGACTCTCAGCCTCTCAGACGGCAAGCCGGGACGACGACGCCGCCGCCCCGCACCCCAGCCGTCCGACTTGCCAACACAATCTGTGGATAAGACTGTTGGCAAGCATGGCGGCACCCGCCGAGGGCCTTGATTTCAAAGGGAAATTTTTTCATGCGTAAAAATATGGCAGGCGGGACCGTCGGCGTGCCGGAGCACTTATCCACATCGCGGTATTTTCGATTGGAAAAGTTTTGAACACAAACTGTGGATAAGATTGTGAGCAAGGTGGCGGGCAATAATGTAAGTGATTGATTTAAAATAAAAAACACCCTCCGCCCAAAAACGCGGCATGTTGGAGCGGAAGCAAGCCATCCTTTCCTACAGATTCTTTTGCACATCTTCTGTGGATAAGTTTGTGCGCAAGAACTTTGACAGCGGGCAAACTCTTTGATTTATAAAGGAAATTCTGCGCTGCTTAAAGCATGCGCAGTTGCTCCGAATCCGTCGTTTTAAGTCGATAATCCTCTAAATCGGCGCGCCGAAACGACGCGTTTCGCCCGTTCCAGCCCCGTTTATCCCCAATGCGGGTGTTCTGCACATCTTCTGTGGACAAGATTGTGCGCAAGCGACTCAACACGCTGTAAGTGCGTTGATTTTAAAGGGAAATTTGTTCCTGCGTTAAATAGAGGCAGCGCCGACAGGGTCTCCGGCGGGTCGCCGAGCGCGGCAGTTCTGCACACGTTCTGTGGACAACATTGTGAGCAAGCGCAAGGCGCTCTCGTTAAACCATTGATTTAAAACAGAAAATAGCGACTGCGCATTAAAGCGGCAGTGTGGGTAAGCGCCCGGAGGCCGAAGCCTCGTTTCTATGCCATGCTCCTCGTTTTGTCTCGTCGCGGAACTTCGATGGACTATTTTTGATAGGGTGCATCGCGAAAATCGCCAAAAACGGCGAGACAAATCGAGGATTCGCGCGGTGGAACGAGGCATGGGTGGCGCCCGCCGCGCCGCCGCCGCTGTGGATAACTTTGTGAGCAACTCTCGCCGGCCACACCAAAGTGCTTGATCCGCAAGGGGTTACGACCATTCCCACACAAACTCACGGACCGGATTAAACCCATCGAATCAAGCACTTGCAGAAAACCCTTGCCGGCGCTTCTGAAATATGACATAAGCATGACCGCCCCAAATTTTTGTGGACAGCTTTTTCCAGGACCCGCCCGCATGCAGAGCAATTTCGACCTCGACCCCGTCTACGCGGCCCCGCCCGTGCTGACCGTGACCGCCCTCAACCAGCAGGTGGCGCGCCTGCTCGAGCGCAGTTTCCCGCTGACCTGGATCGGCGGCGAAATCTCCAACTTCACCAAGGCCAGCTCCGGCCACTGGTATTTCACGCTCAAGGACGACGCCGCCCAGGTGCGCGCGGTCATGTTCCGCGGCCGCGCCCAGTACGCCGGCTTCGTACCGCGCGAGGGCGACAAGGTCGAGGTGCGCGCGCTGGTGACCCTGTACGGCGCGCGCGGCGACTACCAGATCAATATCGAGGCGATCCGCCGCGCGGGCGTCGGCGCGCTGTACGAAGCCTTTCTGCGGCTCAAGGAAAGGCTGGCCGCGCAGGGCCTGTTCGACCCCGGGCGCAAGCGCCCCCTGCCCCTGTTCGTGCGCAGCGTCGGCATCGTCACGAGCCCGCAGGCGGCCGCGCTGCGCGACGTGCTCACGGCGCTCCAGCGGCGCGCCCCGCATGTGCGCGTGGTGCTGTACCCGACCCCGGTGCAGGGCCAGATGGCCGCCGAAAAAATCGCCCGGGCCATCGATTGCGCCTCGCGCCGCGCCGAGACCGACGTGCTGCTGGTGTGCCGCGGCGGCGGCTCGATCGAGGACTTGTGGAGCTTCAACGAGGAAATCGTGGCCGTGGCGATCGCCAACTGCAGCATGCCGGTGATCGTCGGCGTGGGCCACGAGACCGATTTCACGATCGCCGACTTCAGCGCCGACCTGCGCGCGGCGACCCCGACCGCGGCGGCCGAGCTGGCCGTCACGCCGCGCGCCGACTGGCTCGGTTCGCTCGCGGCCGACGCCCTCGACCTGCGGCGCGCGATGCGGCGCACGCTGGCCGACGCCAACCTCGGCCTCGACAATTGCGCGCGCCGGCTGCTCAGCCCGGCCGCCCGGATCGGCCAGCAGCGCCTCAGGCTGTTGGGGCTGTCGACCGCGCTCACGCACGCGGTGCGCGCGCCCGTGAACCGGCAGGCGTTCGCGCTGGCCCAGCTGCGCGCGCGCTGGGGCCGCCACCGGCCCGACCTGCGCGCGCTGCGCGCCGAGCTGGCCTCGCAGCAGCGGCGCTGCGGCGCCAGCTTTGCCGGCCAGCTCGGGCAGCGGCGCGAGGCGCTCGCGGCGCTGGCCGCCCAGCTCGAGATGCTCAACCCGCAGCGCACGCTCGAACGCGGCTACGCGATCGTCAGCGACGCCGCCGGCAGGGTGCTGCGCGCGCCCTCGCAGATCGCCGCCGGCGAGCCGCTGACGCTGCGCCTGGCCGGGGGCAGCGCCGAGGTCGGGGTGGCAAGCCTGCGCGCGCTGCCCGAGAAAATTGCCGCCGCGAAGCAAATTAGCAACGAAACGCCATCCGATCTACAATAAGGGTCGTTTCAGCAGATTCACCGCATTTCCCAATCAATCAAGGATAAAAACACATGGAACATACTCTGCCAGCACTGCCGTACGCAATGGACGCCCTCGCGCCGCACATCTCGCAAGAGACGCTCGAGTACCACTATGGCAAGCACCACCAGACCTACGTCACCAACCTCAACAACATGATCAAGGGCACCGAGTTCGCCGAGCAATCGCTCGAAGAGATCATCAAGGGCTCGACCGGCGGCGTGTTCAACAATGCGGCCCAGGTCTGGAACCACACCTTCTACTGGAACTGCATGAAGCCGAACGGCGGCGGCGCGCCTGGCGGCAAGGTCGGCGACGCGATCAACGCCAAATGGGGTTCGTTCGACAAGTTCAAAGAAGAATTCACCAAGTCGTGCCTGGGCAACTTCGGTTCGGGCTGGACCTGGCTGGTGCAAAAGGCCGACGGTTCGGTCGACATCGCCAACACCTCCAACGCCGGCTGCCCGCTGACCACCGGCGACAAGCCGCTGCTCACCTGCGACGTCTGGGAGCACGCCTACTACATCGACTACCGCAACGCCCGCGCCAAGTACGTCGAGACCTTCTGGGGTCTGGTCAACTGGGACTTCGTGGCCGCCAACGCCGCCTGATTGTTTCCCTGATCAAAAAAATCCGCTTCGGCGGATTTTTTTTGCCTCCAATTGTCGCTAAACTGTATTTGCTTGTCACCAATTGTGCTTCCACCTGATTGCTCTTATACAATATGCGGGAGGAGGTATCATGTTTCGAGTAATGTTGGTGGAGGACGACGCAAGACTGGCCGAATTGGTCGCCGAGTACCTGAACGCGTACGAGTTTTCGGTCGACGTGGTCACGCGCGGCGACACGGCGGTGGAGGCTTTCAAGGCCAACCCGGCCGACGTGGTCGTGCTCGACCTGATGTTGCCTGGCCTCGACGGGATGGTGGTGTGCCGCCACCTGCGCGAGATCAGCGAGGTGCCGATCCTGATCCTGACCGCGCGCGAGGACTCCTACGACGAAGTGTCGGGGCTGGAACAGGGCGCCGACGACTTCGTCAACAAGCCGGTGCAGCCGCGCGTGCTGCTGGCGCGCCTGCGGGCGCTGCTGCGGCGCGCCCAGAACAAGGCCGTCGACGGCCAGGAACTGACGTTCGGCGCGCTCACGATCACCACCAGCGAGCGCAGCGTTAGCTGGCGCGGCCAGCCTTGCGTGCTTAGCAACACCGAGTACAAGCTGCTGCTGGTGCTGGCCGAGTCGGCCGGCCATGTGCTCTCGCGCGACGCCCTGCTCAAAAAAATGCGCGGCATCGAATTCGACGGCCTCGACCGCAGCATCGACAACTGCATCTCCAAACTGCGCCGCAAGTTTGACGATCTCGAATCGGAAAAAATCAAGACGGTGTGGGGCGAAGGGTATTTGTTCTCGCCGTCGGCCTGGCATTGACGCGCGCTGGTCGAGCGCTTGTTCGCCCGCCAGTTTGATCGCTTGATCGACCGCTTGATCGACCGCTTGATCGACCGCTTGATCGACCGCATTCCCGAGCGCGCGACGGCGCCCGCCGTCACTGCCACTTGACCTTTCAAACAACTTATTCGAACAGGGCTGAGATCGCCAGCGGCGCGTCCTGGGTGAGCACCTGCGCCGTGTCGGGCAGGGCGCCGAAGCGGTAGCTGACGGTCTTGAAGCCCTCGCCCGGTCCGTCGCCGAAGGCGGCGCCGTCGAGCACGGGCAGGCCGGCCGGCGTCGCGCTGTCGGCCGCGCGCAGCTTGACGCTCACGCCGGCGCCCTTGGGCGCGAACGCGAAATGCACGCCCACGCATTTCTTGCCGCGCGCCGAGGCGTCGACATGGCGCTGGTAGGCAAGCGCCTGCTCGCAGGCGGCGCGCAATTCGCCCGCCTCGTAGACGCCGTCGGCGCGCGCGACGATCGACACGCGCGGGCGGAACGAGAGCGCGCCAAGCGGGCGGCTGAGCACGAGCTCGGCGTTCTCGTCGTACGCGGCCTTGAGCAGCGGGAAGAAGGTCACGCGCCCGGTGGCGTCGAGCGCCAAGTTGATCCGCACGCTCTTGCCCCGCAGCGCCAATTGCACGCCGTCGTAGGCGGTGGATTGGTCCTTGGCCGCGACCTGGTAGTGGTTCTGGATAAGGTTTTTCGGCTTGCCGTATTTTTCGAACACCACCATCGCGCGGTAGGCGTCGCGGTAGCTCACCCATTCACCCTCGCGCGGCCCGGCCGCGGCGGTGCCAACCGCGAGCAGCAGGGCGACAAACGCCGAGAGGTGGAGGGATTTGCGCATGTTCAGAAGCGGTATGCAAGTGCGGTCGAAACCGTCGCGTTGTTCGGCCGCTCGACGAGCGGGCTGTTCCTGGCGTCGCCTTGCAGGCGCGTCAGCTTGAAACCCGAGGTCAACAACCACTCGGCATTGAAGGTCCAGTTCCAGCGCGCCCCGAGGTACACGTCCTTCAGGCCGCCCTGCGGCAAGTAGACGCGGTTGAAGCTGCGTTCGGCCTCATGTTCGGTCACGCCGAAATAAGCCGCGTTGTACTGGCGGTTGGCCAGCGTCAGCCCGGCGCTCAGCGAGAGCGAATGGTGCGGCGCGATCTCGGTGGCGATGTGCTGGATGCCCAGGTCCAGCTGCGCGCCGTTGCGCTTGGCGCCCGCGCCGCCGAGGAAACTGCTGGTCAGGCGCAGCCGCTGGCCCAGGTAGTAGTTGAGGAAGAAACCGGCCTGCAGGCGGCTCTCGAGCTCGTCCATGCCGGTCAGGCGCGTCTCGCCCTTCATGGGCATGCGCTGGGTATTGGCCAGCTCGAAGTCGCCCGGCTTGACCAGTCCGGCCGACGGTCCGACGCCGCCGGCGGTGCCGGTCAAGCCCTTGTCGGTGCGCCCGCGCGCGAAAGCGACGAGCGGCCCGTATTCGATGGTCGGGTCGCTTGAAACGTGGATGCCGGCGCTGGTGCCGGAGACGAAAACGCCATTGCTCCATGCGAATTGCAACACCGGCAAGCTTGCCGCGCGGCGGTCGCGCGATCCCTCGTAGACCGGCTCGGACAGGGCGCCGAGGCCGAGATACATGTCGCGGCTACCGTCGGGCATGGGATTGGCGGTCGGGGTTTGGGCGCAAAGCGCGCCGGACGCGCCGGCCAGGGCCAGGGCAATAAGCTTTTTCATGTTTTCTGTGGTGAGGGTTCGAATAGTGCCATTCTAAAGGCTTGCCGTCCGGAACCCCCAAAAAACGCCTCGTTACAAAGCTTTGCCTGCGGTTGACACGGAAGGGGACGCCCCCCTCCTCTCACACTAAACGCGGCGCGCGGCGCGCCCGACTGCTCCACCCGCCACTTCACTTGCCACTTCACTTGCGAATAAAAAAGACCCACCGCGATTGCCCGACAGCGGGTCAACGGAAACTTGACTTGATTTCATCTTAGATGCCCCGGCGCATTTAATCCCCCCGCACCTGTCGTCCAATTGTCGCCAATTTGTAATGCCCCATCCTCGCTTTGCTCTTATACAATGCGTCCCAGGGGGATCTATGCTTGTGAAACGGGTGGCGGGAAAATTGGTGCGCGCGGCGCGGCGGGGGTTGCCCGCGTGAACCGTCTGTTCTACCGCTTCTTCCTGCTCGTCATGCTCTCGATCAGCGTCGCCACCTTCCTCATCTACATTGCCATCCGCGCCCTGTTCGGCGACCCGCTTGAGGACATCGCGCGGCGCCAGGCCTCGGCCCAGATCTTCCTGATAGAACAATATGTCGACCAGGCGCCGGCCGACGAGTGGCTCGGACGGCTCAACAAGGTGCGCGAGGTGTCCGAGGCGAGCCTCGAACTGGTCACCATCGACGCCGCGCGCATGGCCCTGCCGGCGGCGGCCGGGGCGGCCCTCATGCGCGGCGAACTGATCCTCGACGCCCCGAACAAGGCCTTCTACCGGCGGGTCGACCTGGCGGGCGAAAAATACATCGGCAGCGAATCGGACGTGATCCACGTCCACAAGCTGCCCATCGAGCTCGGCCTGGCGCTCGAGATGGAGGCGCTGCGCTATGTGATCGTGGCGATCGCGCTGCTGATCCCGATCGCGCTGTGGTCGCGCTCGCACTGGCACGGGCTGCAGGCGCTCTCGCGCGTGGCCGACGAGTTCGGCGCGGGCAAGCTGTCGGCGCGCGCCGAGTTCAAGCCCGGCGCCAGCATCTACCCGCTGGCCGAGCGCATCAACCACATGGCCGGACGCATCGAGGGCTTGCTCGAGAGCCAGCGCACGCTGCTGCACTCGGTCTCGCACGAGTTGCGCACCCCGATCGCGCGGCTCGAGTTCGCGCTCGAACTGCTGCGCGGGGCGGCCGCCGACCCGGCGCTCGAGCGGCGCATCGGGGCCATGGCGGGCGACCTGGCCGAGCTCAACGCGCTGGTCGGCGAGCTGCTCGGCATGGCCAGGCTCGACAGCGTGCGGACGCTGGCGCGCGCGCCGTTCGAACTGGGCCCGGCGCTGCGGGCCTGCGTCGACGGCCTGGCGCCGGGCGCGCCGGCGACCGAGCTCGACCTCGATGACGGCCTCGGCCAGTTCGAGGGCGACCAGCGCCTGCTGCTGCGCGCGGTCGACAACCTGCTGCGCAACGCCGGCAAGTACGCGCAGCGCACGGTGGCGCTGTCGGCCCGGCGCACCAAGGGCGCCCCGGACGTGGTCACCATCATGGTCGAGGATGACGGCCCGGGCATTCCCGAGGCCGAGCGCGAGCGCGTGTTCGAGCCGTTCCACCGGCTCGACCGCAGCCGCGACCGCGCCACCGGCGGCTTCGGCCTGGGCCTTTCGATCGCGCGCAAGGCCGTGCTACTGCACGGTGGCACGCTGCGGGTCGGCCAGTCGGCGCTGGGCGGGGCCTGCTTCGTGGTCACGCTGCCTTGCGTGCCGGGCATCCAGGATCCGGCGCGGGCATAAAAAAACTCCGCCGCGGCGGAGTTTTTTATGCGCTGTTACTTCGGGTCGGGACGCACGTGCGTCAGGCCGTACCAGAGATGCTCCCACCAGTGGTCGCGCGACCTGACCACCGCCAGGCAGCTTTGCACGACCTCGCCCTTGAAGACGGGATCGGCGCACAGGTTGTTGCGCAGCGCGTTACGCTGGTTCTCGGCGTTGATCAGCGCAATGGCGAGCCAGAACACGAGACCCAACAAGAACACCACGGTCGTCCAGGCGAGCTGGTTGATCATGTTGCCCTCGTACAGGTCGTCCTCGACCGGTTTCGAGCCGTCGTAGATTTTGATGATCTTCGCTTCTTTGTCGCTCATGTCTTGTCGCTCATTTCTTGCCGTTCATTTCTGGCCGTTCATTTGGCCGCTTTGGCCGGCGCCGCCGGCTTGGCCGGCGCCGCCGCGGCGGCCGGCTTGAAACCCTTGTCCTTCTGGACCTTGGCGACCAGGGCGTCGAGCGCGACCGTCGTGTTCTTGAACAGATCGGCGCGCGGCAGGTCCGGGTTGGCCTCGGCGACCGACGACGCGGTCAGGAGGTAGCGTCCGTCGACGACGAAGGACGGGGTGCTGTCGACGCGGTAGGCGGCAAGCGTGGCGCCGAGGCGTTTCATTTTGGTCATGACGCCGAACGAATTCCAGGCCTCGAGGAATTTGGCCTTGTCGATGCCGTTTTTGCTGACCCAGTCGATGATGGCAGCCTCGGAGTTCATGCGCACGCGCTCGACATGCGCGCCGCGGAACACCTTGGCGTGCATTTGTTCTACCTTGCCCATCGCTTCGAGCGTCACGTACAAGCGCGCCTCCGGGTCGTTAGGGCCCGACAGCGGCATGTGCACGCGACGCACCGAGATGTTGTCCCCCTGCTTTTTGATCCACTGGGCGAAGTGTGGTTCAACCGCGTTGCACGCGGGGCAGTGGTACATGAAGAATTCGATGACTTCGACCTTGTTGCCGACCGCCTGGACCGGCTGCGGCTGGGCAAGTGTGAGGTATTCCGCGCCGTTTTTCGGGTCGGCGGGCGAAGCGAACGCCGCAGTGGCGATCAGGCTGGCGGCGGCGAGGGCAAAACGCAGAGTACGCAGGGGACGCATATAAATCCTTCGAGATAAGTTGAACGAACGCCGCGAGGTTACCACTTTTTTGGCGTTCGCTCGGGCCGCGGGCGGTTTTTTTGCATTTGCTTACTTGTGTTACGTGCTTCGACGGCGCGTCCGCTAACCGCGGCGCCGGCGCGCCAGCGCCAGCTTTTCGCACATCGCGGCGGCGCCGTCGGCCAGACGCGGCGTGGCGCGGGTGAGCAATTCGCCGCCCAGCGTAAACATGTTGCCGCGCTTGACGGCAAGCATGCCCTTGTAGGGTTTCCAGATGTTCAGGCCGGCGTCGGCCGGGTCGTGCTGGTCGCCGCCGAAGATGGCCTCCGGGTCCTGCCCGAGCACCGCCTCGACGCCGACCGCCGGCGCGATCACCTTGAGGCCGGCGAACACGTTGACGCCGCCGCACAGGCGGATCGCGTCGCTGACGATGTGCGCGCCGTTGAGCGTGTAGAGCGGCTTGTCCCAGATCTGGTAGAACACGCGCACCGGCGCGGCGCCGCTGTATTTACCCGCGAGGAGGTCGATCCTGGCGCGGTAGCGCGCCGCCGCCGCCGCCGCCACGGCCTCGGTCCCGAGCAGGCGCCCGAAACGGGTCAGGCTGGTGGCGACGTCGTCGATGCGCTGCGGCTCGCTGAAAAACAGCGGCACCCCGAGCCGCGACAACTGCGCGATCTGGCGCGCGGTGTTGCCGCTGCGCCAGACGATGATCAGGTCCGGCCTGAGCGCGATCACGCGCTCGATGTCGAGGTCGGTGTTGCTGCCGACCAGCGGAATTTTTTTGGCCTCGGGCGGATAGTCGCTGTAATTGATCGCGCCGGCGACGCGCCCGCCGCCGCCGGCCGCGAACAGCAGCTCGGTCACATGCGGCGACATCGAGATCACGCGCCGCGCCGGCGCCTGCAAGGTCACGCTCTTGCCGGCGTCGTCGACCACGGTGATGGCCGCGTGGCAGGCGCCGCCCGCCAGGGACAGGCCCAATGCCAGGGCCAATGTCGGCGCCAATGCCAGGGCCGCTGGGTGGAAGTGCTTGGTCATCGTTTGCTCCTTGGTGTGTCGGGTATCGGTGTCAATTTGCCGGCGGCGCAGCCGCGCCGGCCCGGCCCGCCACGAACAGGGTGCGCCCGCCGACGGCGAGCCGCTCGATCGGGTGGCCTAGGCATGCGCTCAGCGTGGCCGGCCGCATGACCTCGTCGGCCGGGCCGGCCAGCCAGCGCCCGTCGCCCATCAGGAGCAGCGCGTGGCTGGCCACGCCGTGCGCCAGGTTCAGGTCGTGGCCGACCATGACCACGCCCTTGCCCTGCGCGCCGCACAGCCCGGCGAGCAGGCCCATCACGCCGACCTGGTGCGCAAGGTCGAGCGCGTTGGCCGGCTCGTCGAGCAGCAGCAGCGGCGTGTCCTGGGCCAGCAGGGCGGCGATGGCGACGCGCTGGCGCTCGCCGCCCGAGAGCGTGCGCACGTCGCGCTCGGCCAGGTCGAACACGCCCAGCGCGCGCAGGGCCGCCTCGGCCGCGAGGTGGTCGTCGCTGCCCTCCCAGTAGCGCTCGGTGTGGAACGGGTGGCGCGCCATGAGCACGGTCTCGATCACGCGGTAGGCGAAGGCGTCGCCGCGCGACTGCGCCAGGAACGCGCGTTCGCGCGCCAGCGCCGGCAATGGCCAGTCGCCGAGCGCGCGCCCGTTGAGGAGCACGCTGCCGGCGTCGGGCGCGCGCAGGCCGGCGAGCGTGCGCAGCAGGGTGCTCTTGCCGGCGCCGTTGCGCCCGATCACGCACCAGCACTGGCCCGCCTGCGCGCGCCACGCCAGCGATTCGACCAGCAACCGGTGGCCGGCTCGCAGCGTCAGCGCGCGCGTTTCGAGTTCCATTGGAGCGGCCGGCGCGCTCATGGCCGGCGCACCCGCAACTGGTGCAACTGGACCAGGAACACCGGCACCCCGATCAGCGAGGTCAGCACGCCGACCGGCAGTTGCTGGGGCGCCAGCACGGTGCGCGCGAGCGTGTCGGCGAGCATCAGGAAGGCGCCGCCGGCGAGCGCGGCGGCTGGCAGCAGCACCCGGTGGTCGGGGCCGAAGGCGTAGCGGCAGGCGTGCGGCACGATCAGTCCGACGAAGCCGATGCTGCCGGCGGTGCTCACGGCGCTCGCCGTGAGCAGGCCCGAACAGACGAACAGCGAGCGGCGCAGGCCGCCCGTGGCGACCCCGAGCGTGGAGGCGGCGTCGGCGTGCAGGGCCATCACGTTGAGGGCGCGCGCGCGCAGCAGCGCGAACGGCAGCACCCCGGCCAGCACCAGCCACGGCAGCAACCGCCACTGGGTGCCGGAGAGGTCGCCGATCATCCAGAAGACCATGCCGCGCAGGCGCGAATCGGGCGCGATCGAGAGCATCAGGGTCACCAGCGCCATGCAGGCCGAGGCCAGGATCACGCCGGTCAGCAGCAGCGTGCCCGTGTCGCCGCCGGCGTCGCCGCGCGCGTTGCCGCCGAGGTCGCGGCGCGCCAGCAGGTACAGCAAAAAGGAGATGCCGAGCGCGCCGGCCAGCGCGCCGAGGTCGACCACCCACAGCGCGGCGCCGGCCAGCAGCGCGGCGAGCGCGCCGACGGCGGCGCCGCTCGAGATGCCCAGCACATACGGGTCGGCCAGCGGGTTGCGCACCAGCGCCTGCATCATGACGCCGGCCAGCGCCAGCGCGGCGCCGGTGGCGAAGCCGCTGCAGGCGCGCCCGAGGCGCAGCTCGAGCAGGGTGGCGTTCATGCTGGCCACCCTGCCCTGGAGAATTTCGGCGAGCGCCGCCGGCAGCTCGGCCAGCGGCACGCTGATCGAACCGACCGCGCAGGCCAGCACCAGGCTGGCCAGCGCAAAGGCGAGCAGCGCGCCCAGGATCGACGTGGCCCGGCTTCGCATGGCGCGGCTGCCGCGCGGCGGCTGGTCGGACGGGGCCACGTTGTTCATGCCACGCGCCCTACCGGGCGCCGTAGCGCAGGCCGACGAACACGGTCCTGCCGGCCGTGGCGTAGCCCTTGGCCAGCGCGTACCGCTTGTCGCCGGCGTTGTTCAGGTTGCCGAACACGGACCACTGGCCGCCCAGCGCGTAGCTGGCGCGCAGGTTGAGCAGGCCGTAGCCGGGCAGCCGGGCCAGCTCGGCGCCGTCGTTGAAGCGCGCGCCCGAGAACAGCGCGTCGGCGCCGACCTTGAACTTGCCGATGCCGTAGTCGAGGCCGACGCTGCCGTGGCGGCCCGAGCGGCGCGCCAGGCGCTTGCCGGTGGTGTCGTCGACCGGATCCTGGAAGTCGAGCGAGCCGTTGAGCATGAACCCGTTCCACGCGGTGCGCGCGCCCAGCGACAGGCCCTCGAGCGTGGCCTGGTTGATGTTGTAGGCGCAGCCGTAGGGGTGGCTGGCCACCTCGACCGGGCAGGTCGGCGCGTAGACCAGCAGGTCGGTCAGGCGGTTGCGGTACAGGCTCGCGGTCAGTTGCGTGGCGCCGCGCGCGTAGGCCAGGCCGAGCTCGGCGTTGCGGCCCTTTTCGGGGCGGTTGGCGGCCACCCCGAAGCCCGGGTAGTACAACTCGTTGAAGGTCGGGGCGCGGAAGCTGGTGCCGACGCTGGCGCTGGCGCGCAGTCCGCCGCCGATGCGGTAGCCGTAGGCCAGGCTGCCCGTGTTGTGCACGCCGAACTGCGAGTTGTCGTCGCGCCGCACGCTGGCGGTGCCGAGGTGGGCGCCGCGGCGCAGCTGGTAGGCCAGCGCCAGCGAGCGCGTGCTGCGCGCGCGCGAGATGGCGCCGAGGTTAGCGAGCACCTCCTCCTTGCGGTGCTCGAGCACCACCTGCAGCAGGTCGGTGCCGAGCGTGACGTCGTTCTGCCACAGCAGGCCGGTCTGCTCGGTGTCGATGAAGCCGTCGCCGTACGAGGCGTAGCTGGCGCTCTTGTCGTCGGCGTGCGAGAACTGCAGCTTGCTGTTCCAGTTGGGCAGGATCCGGTTGTGCGACCAGAACGAGGCGCTCGCCAGTTTTTCGAGGGAGTGGTCGTCGAAGCCGGGGCCGGCGTCGAACTGCGAGGCCAGGCGGCTGTGCATGAACTGCGCGCCGAGCTCGTGGCCCCTGGCCAGCGCGTACGACAGGTTGCCGCTGGCGCTGCGGCGCTCGTAGCCGTCGCGGTCGGGGTTGTAGGTGTAGGGGCCGGCGTCCGGGGTCGAGGCCGAAAACTCGTCCGAGCGCTCGCTGGCGAGCTGGAACGCGTAGCGCAGCGCGCCGGCGGCGCCGCTGACGCCGGCGTCGAGGCGGCGCCGGCCGTCGCTGCCGGCGCCGAGCGTGAGGGTCGGCGCCGGCGCCGCGCCATGGGCGCCGCGCTTGGTGAAGATCTGGACCACGCCGCCCATCGCGTCGGCGCCGTACAGGCTGCTCAGGGGGCCGTAGATGATCTCGATGCGGTCGACCTGGGCCAACGGAATGGCGGCCCAGGTGGCGCCGCCGTTGGCGGCCGAGCCGACCCGCACGCCGTCGACGAGCACGATGCTCTGGCTGTTGGAGGCGCCGCGCAGGAACACCGAGGCGTAGTTGGCGCTGCCGCCGTTGCTGCTGATTTCGATGCCGCGGGTTTTCTGCAGCAGTTCGGCGATCGAGACCTGGCCGGCGGCGGCGATTTCGTCGGCGCCGATGAGCACGTGGTCGCTAAGCACCTCGCTGGCCGGCTGGGCCACGCGGGTGGCGGTGACGACGACCTGCGAGGGCGCGGTCTGGGCGAGGGCCGGCGCGAGCGCGAGGCCGGACAGGGCGAGCGAGGTCAATGCCGCGGCGCGGTGTTGGGATACGAGAGAGATCATTGTTTAAACGTTTCGATAAGGGATGCACCCCGCCTGCGTCCCCGCAAGCCGGATTCAACGGAGGGCCGGCCTGCGCCGGCGCCTCCACCTGTCCTGGCCGGTATCCGGGCTCGCAAGTCGGACTGTTCCACCTTCCCATGCCGAAAGGCACGGTGGTCCTTGGAACAGCCTGCCGCCCGCGGGGGGCGACGCTTGTTTACCGTTGCGGGGGCAGCACACCTTGGCTGGACCGGACTTGCCGGCCTGACAGCTTTGTGTTTCCCGTTTAACTGCACGCGTGGTCACGCGTGCGGGCACCAAAACCCCGACATTATAAACCCAACAAGGCTGTACAGGACCAAGAAAGAGGACCAAGAAAGCGGACCAAGAAAGCGGACCAAGAAAGCGGACCAACAAGGAGGACCAACGAGGAGGGCCCACAAGCGCCGGGGCGGCGTTAATTGGGGCAGTTCACCTGCTTGCCCTGCTTGTTTTTGAAAATGTCGTTCCCGCGCACCATCTGGTTCGCCTCTTCGACGATGCAATAGCTGAAGCCGCGTCCGCGCACGCGCGTCATGCGCCTGCCGTCGGCGGTCGAGATGTCCTCCATCGTCGTGGCGCGCGGCTTGAAGGCCGATTGCACCGCGACCGCGAATTTGTCGGGGCCGGCCAGCGGCGCCGCGCCGCCGACCTTGCGCTCGCCGGCGCGCAACTCGCGGTCAGCCCTGCCGGCGCCGCTGCGGGCGCGCTCCGCCAGGCTGGGCTGGGCGGCGTCGTTTGCGGGCTCGGGCTCGGGCTCGGGCTCGGGCGCGACCATGACCGTCGGCGGCGACCACAGCGGTACTGGCTCGTGCACGGGCTCGGGAACGCGGGGAACGCGGGGAACGCGGACGGCCGCGCTCGGCGGCGGCGGCATTTTTTTCGGTTCGGGTGCGGGTGCCGGCGGCGGCTTGGCCGCGTTGATGTAGACCATCGCGGGCCGGTTTGGGTCGTCGGGCGGCGCCGCCGGCACGCCCATGCGCCACCATGCAAACAGCAGCGCGTGGAGCGCGACGACAATGCCCAGCCGCAGCATCGGCATGCCTGGGGTGCGCCCGCGGCCGTATCCAGCAAGGTCATCGGTCAAGCTGGTTTGCATGTAGGCAATCGGATCGCATTAAGAAATTGGCAATAATATAGCACGGCGATATGGCACGGCGCGCAACAGCGGCCGTCCCAACCCTTCAAAGCATTAGCTTTATGTTACGTGTCTAGTTATAGTGTGCGCACCAAAACGCGGCGGTCCCGCCGCCCACCAGGAGCCATGCAATGCAAGCGAGCAGCACCCGATCAAGCATGCTCAAGTGGGGTGCGACGGCCGCCCTGCTCGCCGCCGTGTGCGCATTCAACGCCGAGCGTTTGGCCGGGGCCGCCGGGGTCACCATCACGCCGATCGAGGCGCCCACGGCCGAGGTCGGCATCGGATTCGCCTCGCCAGCGGCGGCCGCGGTGGCGGTGCCGAGCGCGCCCGACGCCTGGGGCGGCGTGCGCACCGGCAGCGCGGCGACGCTGTCGGACCGGGTGGTCGACTACCAGATCGCCGCCACGCTCGACCCGGTCGCGCACACCATCGACGGCAGGCAGAAACTGCGCTGGCGCAACCGCAGCGCGGTCGCCGTCCGCAGCGTCTACGTGCACCTGTACATGAACGCGTTCGAGAGCGCCGGCAGCACCTTTTTCACCGAACAACGGCGCCTGGGCGGGGGCTTTCGCAGCGATGTCGACACCGGCGAGGGCGAGTGGGGGCACATCGAACTGCGCAGCGTGACCCAGGACGGCGCCAAGGTCGGGCGCACCTTCGTCCATCCCGACAACGGCCCGGAAACCGACCGCACGGTGGTGCGCTTGGACCTGTCGACGGCGGTCGCGCCGGGCGCGACGACCACGCTCGAGATCGACTTCCACACCAAGTTGCCGCGGGTGGTGGCGCGCACTGGCCACTTCGGCAGCTTCCACCTGGTCGGCCAGTGGTTCCCCAAGATCGGCGTGCTCGAACTGCCGGGCGAACGGGGCGCGACCGCGCCGCGCTGGAACGTGCACGAGTTCCACCTCAATTCCGAGTTCTACGCCGACTTCGGCAATTTCGACGTCAAGCTGACCGTGCCCAGGGACTACCGGGTCGGCGCCACGGGCGCGCTGCAGGGCGCGCCGGTGGCGCGCGGCGGCATGCTGACCCATCACTACGTGCAGGGCGACGTCCACGATTTCGCCTGGACCGCCGACCGCCGCTTCGCGGCCCCGCTCGAGGCGACCTGGACCGGACCGGGCAGCCCGAACGTCAAGGTCTCGGTGCTGTATCCGCCCGAGTACGAGGCGAGTGCCGCGCCGGCCATGCGGGCCGCGCTCGACTCGCTCGCGTATTTTTCGAGGACGCTCGGCCCCTATCCGTACACCACATTGACGGTGGTGATCCCGCCGTTCAACGCCGAGGAGGCCGGCGGCATGGAGTACCCGACCTTCATCACCGCCTCCGGCTACGACAAGGTGCCGCCGAAATCGGCGGCCGCGACCGAACTCGATTTCGTCACCATCCACGAGTTCGGCCACGGCTATTTCTACGGCATCCTCGCCTCGAACGAATTCGAGGAGCCGATGCTCGACGAGGGCCTCAACGAATACTGGAACCAGCGCATGCTGCAAGAACGCGGCACGCCGCTGCACATCGCCCCCCCGTTCGTCGCCGCATTGGGCATCAACCCGGCGGTCGGGAGCTTCGCGCTCGAACGCATGCGGACCCCGCGCGAGGAGCCGGCCGACCCGCTCGGGCAGAACGCGTACAACCGGCTGCAGGGCATCGGCCCGGCCTACTCGCGCACCGCCACCGTCATGCGCGACCTCGAGGCGCGCATCGGCAAGCAGGCCATGGAGCGCGCCTTCAAGGCGTATTACCAGAGATGGAAATTCCGCCATCCGAGCGTGGCCGACCTGCGCGAGTCACTGGCCGAGGCCAGCGGCGAGCGCACCGCGGTCGAACAGGTGTTCGCGCAGCAGGTGTACCAGGTCGCCAAGGTCGACGACCGGATCGACCGCTTCGGCAGCGCCGAGGAACTGCCGCAGCCGGGGACCTACGAGGTCGGCGGCAAGCGGGTCGAGCACGACGCGGCGGCGGTGGAAAAACAGATCGCCGCCGCGCGCGCGCAATGGGCCAAGGCCCATCCCGAGGCCAAGCCCGGCACCGGTCCGTTCCCGTTCCGCACCAGCGTCACGCTGCGCCGGCGCGGCGCGAGCGTGCCGCAGACGCTGGTCGTCAAATTCGCCGACGGCAGCACCGAGACGGCGCACTGGAACAACGACGAGAAATGGCAGCGCTTGAGCTGGATCAAACCGGCCAGGGCGGTGTCGGCCGAACTCGATCCGCAGCGCCTGCACTACCTCGACACCAGCAAGCTCGACGACAGCCGCACCCTCGCCGCCGACCCGGCCGCGTCGCGCCGCTGGGGCTTCGACTTCGCCGCCTTCGTGCAGATCGTCCTTTCCCTGATCGCCAACGTATGATGAACCCGACCTCCCCCTTGATCCCGACCGGCGGCGCGCGCATCTTCGCCCGCGCCGCGCGCGCGGCCCTGCAATGGCGCTTGCTGCTGCTGTGGACGCTGTGCCTGCTGGTCCCGACGGCCGTGCTCGCGCTGCCGATGTGGGCCATGCTCGGCGCCAACCTCGATTATTCGGTGTATTCGGCGCGCCTCGCGCGCGAGCTCGACCTGGTCGCCATCACCGACCTGCTGGCCGCCCACGGACGCCACGCGGCGGCCTTCAACAATGCCGCCACCATCGCGCTGGTGTTGACCCTGCTGCTGTCGCCGCTGTTGTCGGGCTTCGTGGTGACGGCGGCGCGCGCGCGCGGGGCCGTGCCCGGCCTGCGCGCGCTCGTCGGCGGCGGCCTGCACGAATACCCGCGCATGCTGCGCATGCTGTTGTGGGCGGTGGTGCCGCTCGGGATGGCGGCGCTGGCCGGCGGCGAATTGCTCGACGCCGCCGAACGCCAGCGCGAGGCGGCGATCCTGCCGTCCGAGGCGCGCTGGCCGGCGCTGGCGGCGGTGCTGGGACTGGCCCTGCTGCTGATGCTCGCGCACGCCTCGCTCGACGCCGGGCGCGCCGCGCTCGCGCTCGACCGGCGCCGCAGCTCGGCGCTCAAGGCGTGGTGGAGCGGTTGCAAAATGCTGGCGCGGCGCCCGCTCGCCAGCTTCGCGCTCTACCTCGGACTAAGCGCGCTCGGGCTGTGCGCCGCGGCGCTGCTGACCTACGCGCGCATCAACCTGCCGTATCTGGGCACGGCGGGCGTGGTCGGGGCATTTGTATTGACCCAGCTGGCGGTGCTGGTTCTGGCGTGGATGCGCAGCGCGCGCCTGTTCGCGCTGGTCGAGCTGGCGCGCGCCGAGCATCCGTAGTGGGTGTCCAGTTTGACGTGAAATACGCAGCAAGGCTGCATTTTGCCGGCCTGCGAGGTTTGGGGCTCGCTCGTAAAGGCCGTCCATGCGTGGCATGAACGCGAGTCGGCCCCGCATTGGGCGCGCGTGGACATCCTGATTAACGCGCTGTACGAGTGCCGGCTGTCATTTTCAGAAGACGACTGCACCAGTTCATTGGGCTGGCTGCCGTGCTGCATATGACTCCTGAACGTGACGTGTCAGAAGTCCGTTGCACGAAATGCCGCGAGATGCCGGGAGTGCTCAGAAGTCACAGGCACGGCACGACGAAGCAGCACCGCAAATTCCGGAGATCAACCGCCAAGTTGCATGCGATCGGCCAGGCGTTCGCGAACGTTCGCGAGGCTGCTGCAAGGCTCAAGATCGGCAAGGTGCTCTATACGTCGCCCTATAAGTAACGGGTGCAGCCGACTCCTGACGTTACGTGCAGGCATCTTCTAAAAATGACACTGGCTACGGCGAGCAGCTCGTCGCTTCGCTGGCGCGGCAATTGGAAGTCGAACACGGGCGCGGATTCGGCGCTAAGAACCTGCGCCACATGCTGCGTTTTGACGAGGTGTTCGAGGCCGAGGAGATTGTCTACGCGCTGAGTAGACAATTGAGCTGGACCCATTTGCGCAGCCTGATTTATATCGACGATCCCCTCAAGCGGGAGTTCTACCTGGAGATGTGCCGCAGCGAGGGCTGGAGCACCCGCACCTTGCAGGGTCGGCTCGACTCCATGCTGATCGAGCGCACGGCGCTCTCACGCAAGCCGGACGAGCTGCTGACGAGCGAACTGGCGACCTTGCGCGACCAAGGGGGACTAGGCCCGAACCTCGTGCTGAAGGATCCCTATGTGCTGGATTTCCTCGGGTTGCGCGATCGCTACCTTGAAAAGGATCTCGAAGACGCCATCCTGCGTGAATTGGAAAATTTTCTGTTGGAGTTGGGGGCTGGTTTTAGCTTTGTCGCCCGCCAAAAACGGCTGCAAATTGACAGCAACGATTATTACATTGACCTGCTGTTCTACAACCGCCGCTTGCGGCGCCTGGTCGCCATCGAACTCAAGCTCGGCGAATTCAAGGCGGCCGACAAGGGCCAGATGGAGCTCAACCTGCGCTGGCTGGCCAAACATGGACAAGAGCCGGGCGAAGCGCCGCCGCTGGGCATCATCCTTTGCACGGGCAAGAACCGTGAACAGATAGAACTGCTGGAACTTGACCAAAGCGGCATTCACGTCGCCGAGTACCTGACCGGCTTGCCGTCCCGGCAACTGCTGGAGCAAAAGCTGCATGAGGCGGTGGCGTTGTCGAGGGCGCGCCTGGAGAATCGGTCCAGCCCAGATCAGCCCGACCCGGCCGCAACCGAATTCAAGTAAGGAAGGGTTGCTAATGCGAATCGGATATGCCCGCGTCTCTACCCAGGACCAGGACAACACGGCACAGATCGCGGCGTTGAACGCTGCGTTAATGATCGTCAACTGGAACAAGCGGAAGTGGCTTTTACGCTTGCACCAAAACGGTAATGGAGGTGGGAACAGCGTGTTTGACTGTGCGCTTTCGTGACCCATACGCCTCCCGGTCGAAAGCAACCGCCTAACCCGACGTACTTTTGCAAGTGGAACGTGGAAACCCCGTATCGCTCCCTTTAGGGACAGCCGGCCGCAAGGTTTGCCTATGGTGGTGCGGGAGTAGGATGTCGGAAAAATCGAACGCCGTGCTGTAATGGTGCGGATACAGGTTTTAAGGATACCTGGCACGAAAGTGGGCCCACGTCCGGCAGGTGGTACATCGCGAGATAGTTTGGAGAACCGTTAATGTGGAGGAAAGCAAATGGACGCAGCAGCACGGGCGTGTTCGCCTCCAACGTTGTCGCAAGACATGTATGACGGCTGCAAGCGCGTATCGCGAAGGGTGCTCGGGGTATATGCCGAGTTCCCGGGTCAGCGTTATTCTGGCCTTTCCACTGCTCGAGCCGTGTGATGGGAAACTATCATGCACGGTTCCTCGGGGGCTGGGCGTGGGCAACCGCGTCTGGCTACCCTCCTTCAGATAACCTCAGTGGCTTGAGTCGAACAGGCGTCGCCCGCCGCTGGCCCGGAGCGCCTCGCATGCACGTGTGTCAACGTGACACCTTAATGTGGCGACGAGCTGCTAAATTGACTCAGAGGCTGAGAGTTTTTCGGGCGTGCACGAGCAGCCGCCAGAAAGCGGCAGATCGAGGCGCAAAGCGCAGCCATAGCGGGCTATGGCGAGCATTTGCAACGACGAACTGGCGCTTTCTGGCGTGCTGAGCGGGCATGATCGAAAGACTCTCAGCCTCTCAGTCCCGCGCGAGTCGCGCGGGAGCGCCGAACAGGCTCTCGATCGGCTCGGGTTTGTGTAGCAAGAACCCTTGTGCGTAGTCGATGCCGATCTCACGAACGCGCGCCAGCACTTCAGACCGGTCCACAAACTCGGCTACCGTCTTGACCCCCACCACCCGGGCCACGTCAACAAAACATCGCACAGCGGCGGCGTCCAGCGGGTCGTCGAGCACGTCGCGGATGAAGCTGCCGTCGATCTTCAGCAGATCGACCTTGAGGGTCTTCAGGTAGCCGAACGACGAAGCCCCGGCCCCGAAGTCGTCGAGCGCCACCCTGGCCCCGAGAGCGCGGACCTGTTCAATGAAGATCGCGGCGTCAGCCATGTTGGTGACGGCGGCGGTCTCCGTGATCTCCAGGCAGATGCGTCGGCAGACCGCGCTGCCGGCTTCGGTCAACGCGGCGATGGCATGCCGGTGAAACGCCCGGTCGCCCACCGACTGCCCTGACAGGTTGATGCACAGAGTGTCGAGAGCATTTATATCTGGCATGTCCTGGATCTGCTGCACGGCGCGCTTGAGTACCCAGCGATCGATGCGCGTGGCCATGTGGAAGCGCTCTGCAGCCGGGAGGAAGGCCCCCGGAGGGATCAGGCTGTCATCGCTGTCCAGCAGGCGGATCAACGCTTCCGCATGCAGGCCCGTGGAGCCCTCGCCAAGGGCTTCGATGCGCTGCGCATAGAGCACAAACCTGTCTTCATCGAGCGCCTGCTCCAACCGTGAGGCCCACTGCATTTCGCCATGGCGTGTACGCATGGCTTGGTCGGTGTCGAACCAGGCATGCACGCGGTTGCGGCCCGCCTCTTTGGCGGCGTAGCACGACGTGTCTGCCGCCTGCATGGCGGCGGCCGTGTTGGCCCAGCGGCTGTCCACGGGCACCAGGCCGATGCTGGTGCCGATCCGGAAGCGCCGGTCTTCGTGCACGAACCTGAACTCCTCCATGCGGTCGCAGATCTGCTGTGCCACGCGCTGGGCCTGGTCGGACATACAGTACTCCAGGATGACCGCGAATTCGTCGCCTCCCAGGCGGGCCAGCGTGTCGCGCGCACGCACGGCTTCGCGCAGCAGCTTGGCCACCTGCTGCAGGAGCTGGTCGCCCACCGAATGTCCGCAGGCGTCGTTCACGAGCTTGAACTGGTCGAGGTCGATATACAGCATGGCATGCTCGCTGCGGTCCTCGTGTGCCTTGTCCAAGGTGCGGCGCAACCGGGTCTCGAACTCGGCCCGGTTGACTAGGCCCGTGAGGGCGTCGTGCGTGGCGCGGTAGCTTATCTCGCCGGACAGGCGCCGCTGTTCAGTCACGTCGTGAAAGACCAGCACGACGCCGAGCACGTCGCCACTCGGGTTGCGGATCGGTGCAGCGGAATCGACGATGTCGAACTCGTCCCCATTGCGCGAGATGAGCACCGTGTCATTGGCCAGGCCCACGATCTTGCCCTGTGCCAGGCAGGTGGCCACAGGGTTCTCGGTGAGATGGCGGGTCTCTTCGTTTACGATGTGAAAGACCTGGGTCAGTGGTCGCCCGAGTGCTTCACTGGACAGCCAGCCGGTCATGCGCTCGGCTGCCGGGTTCAACCAGGTCACTTGGCTTTGCGCGTCGGTGGTGATCACGGCGTCGCCGATCGACTGCAGAGTCACGCGCAGGAGCTCATGCTGTTCGGCCAGTTGGTTGGCGAGCTCGCGAAGTGGCGTCACATCCCAATTCACGCCCACGATGTGCAGAGCCTGGCCCGCGGCGTCAAGCGTCACACTGCCAGCGGCACGAAGAAAGTGCACGGAGCCGTCGTTCCAGATCACACGAAACTCGGAGCGAAAGTCGGCACCGTCTTCCAAGGACGACTTGAACTCTAGCTCAGAGCGGCTTCGATCGGCGGGGTGAAGATGGCGAGCCCAGAGCTCGTAGCCGTCCGTACCCAATCCCTCTGGCAGACCGTATAGCGCGTACATCAGGGCATCCCAAGTGAGTACGCCGGTTTGCACGTTCAGTTCCCATACCCCGATGCCACCGGTTTCGGTCGCCAGCGTGGCGCGCTGTTGAGCCGCTTCTAGAGCCAAGCGATCTTGCACGCTCAGGGTGATGTCTTGGAAGGCGCCGTACAGCCGCACCGGCTTTCCGTCCACAAACTCCGCGTGGCCCACCGCACGCACCCAGATCCTGCGACCGCCCTTCTGGATGAACGGCAGTTCCAGGTCCCAGCCCGTACCGTCGCCCATGGCCTGCGCCACGGCCGCCTCGACGACGGGGCGCGCTTCCGGCGCATAGAAGTCGATTGCCTCGGCCAGCTGGGGCAGGTAGCCGGGCTCCACACCGTGGATGCGACAGGTCTGCTCGGACCAATGGATGCTGCCGCTGGCAATGTCCACTTCCCAGCCCCCGACCCGTGCTAGGGCACCCGTTCGGTTGAGCAATTCCTCACTCTTGCGCAACCGATCTTCCTGCGCCTTGCGTGCCGTGATGTCCAGGTGGGTCCCGAACATCCACTCGGGCTGGCCATCTACAGTGCGGGTCAGTACCTTGCCGCGGTCGAGCACCCAGACCCAATGGCCATCGCGGTGGCGCATGCGCGCCTCGCATTCGTAGGCCACCGTATCGCCAGCAAAGTGAGCCTGAAGCAGCACACTGGATCGCGCCACGTCCTCGGGGTGGCCCAGATCGACCCAGGTCTGGATAGTGGTGGGGGAAAGCTCATCCAAGGTGGCCCCAACAATCTCGGCCCAGCGGCCATTGAATCGCGTCTCGCCGGTCTGAACGTTCCACTCCCAGGTGCCCGCGCCGGTGCCCTCAATGATCGCTGCCAGGCGCACGCGCTCTTCGTCGAGTGCCCGGCGCGACTGCAAGCGCTCGGTGATGTCCTCCACCGACCCCACGTAACCGGTGACTTCGTCATCGCCATCGAGTATGGCGCGCGCAACAGAGCGCACATGGCGCACCGTACCGTCGTGGCGGCGGACCCGAAACTCCATATCGAATTCTTGCTTCAGCTCCGCTGCGTGCTGCCATTGGGCGAAGACAGCGGCCTTGTCGTCGTGGTGCAGCGTGTGGCTCCAGCCGTCACCCAGAGCCTCGGCGTCGCTCAGGCCGTAGATGGCTTGCCAGCGCGCATTTGTGTAGGTGCAGGCGCCGGCCACATCGGTGGCGAACACGCCTAACGGAGATGACTCGCTGAGCGTGCGAAAGCGGTTTTCACTGGCCGCGAAAGCCCGTGCCATGTGACGCGATTCCAGCGCCTGAACGGCAGCGATCGACAGCAGGCGCAGCGCTTCGCGTTGCTTCTCGCTCAGACGGCGGGGCACACGGTCGATCACGCACAGCGTACCCACGTTCGCACCGTCGCTCAGGCGCAGCGTGGCGCCGGCGTAGAATCGGATGCCTGGTGCCGTGGCCACCAGCGGGTTGTCGGCAAAGCGAGGGTCGGCCAAGGCATCAGGCACCTCGAAAATGCCGTCGTCCAGGATCGAGTGAGCGCAGAACGCCACATCGCGGGGGGTCTCTGTAACTCCGGGCAGGCCAACATTGGCTTTGAACCATTGCCGGTCCTGGTCGATCAGGCTGACCAGCGCGATCGGGACGCCGCACACCAAGGCAGCGATTGCCACCAGGGCATCGAACTCACGTTCGGGCGTGGAGTCTAGGACGCCGAGCCGTTCGAGCGCCCGCAAGCGCTCCGGTTCGTCCGATGGCATCGGTGCGGTCAGCATAGGGCTGTCTCGATCAATTGAATGTCCCCGATTGTCTCACAGCGGCACATCGTCGAGGGAGCGAACTGGGCTGGGATATGTGTGACCGCTTCGGGGCGGCAGCTGCCGAGATCGGACGGTACCGCAGCCGTCAAGTACATTAGGGAGTTGTCGGCCAAGAGCAGACGCTCACGCGAACACAGCTGGATTCAAGAATATGCGTTAACGAAGATTCGGCAGCGAGGGAGTCAGCAATGGAGATCTTGTTAGTTTGCATCATTACGGGGTATATCTTGATGCTGCTATGGGCAACTTTGGTTGTGATGCGAGATCCATATTCCGAAGGTGGCCAGAAAGTCGCACAGTTGGCGTTGGTTTGGTTCCTTCCAGCGATCGGGGCCCTCATCATTCTGGGAATGCACCGCAAAACGGAAAAGCCGTCTGGGCAGTAGCCGAGCGGCCCTAGGAGGGGCGGCAGCGGCCCTCTCCGGCATTCGTGCGCGTTTGCCCGTCTGGTTCGTGCTCGTTTTTTCGCATCCGCGCTCGCGCTAGTTTGCGCAATCAAACAGAGACGGAATAACGGCAAACGCGACTAAACGAGCAAGCAAAACGAGCATGGATGCCCGACAGGGTTGCGGGTCCACCCCACCATGGTGCGTTCGTGTTTAGACGAATGCTCAGCCGAGTGCTCGGCGGGTTGCCTGGCCGCGTGCCTTGCTGCGTGCCTAGCTGCGCACTCAGAGGCTGAGAGTTTTTCGTGCGTGTCCGAGCAGCCCGCCAGAAAGCGGCAGATCGAGGCGCAAAGCACAGCCATAGCGGGCTATGGCGAGCATTTGCAACGACGAACTGGCGCTTTCTGGCGTGATGAGCGGGCATGATCGAAAGACTCTCAGCCTCTCAGGTGCCGCGCTTGCCGCGCGAGGCGTTGGCCGCCTTTTCGGCCGCCTTTTCGGCGGCGGCGGCGGCCTTGGCCGCCATCTCGGCCGCGTGCTGCGCCAGCCGCGCGCCGCGCGTCTCGGGCGTCTCGAGACTGATGCGCCCGAGCGCGCCGGTGCGGTAATCCTGCAGGAAGATATGCGAGGCCTTCTCGAAATCGAGGTCGCCACCCTTCTGGCGGAAGCCGCGGCGCGCCGCCACGCCCTCGACCACGGCGATGCCGTCCATGCCCTCGGTCTTGAAGCCGTAGCGCGCCGTCAGCAGTTGCGGATAGCGCGCCAGCAGCTCGTCGGCCAAAAACACCGCGACCTCGTCCTCGATCAGCGCGTTCGAGCCGATCGCGTGGCTGGCGGCGAGCATCAGGCCGTCGCTGGCGAGCGCGATTTTCGGCCACAGCATGCCGGGCGTGTCGACCAGGATCATGTTCTTGCCGAGGTAGAGCTTCTGCTGCATCTTGGTCACTGCCGGCTCGTCGCCCACCTTGGCGACCTTTTTCTTGAGCAGCGCGTTCATCAGGGTCGATTTGCCGACGTTCGGAATGCCCATGATCATGATCCGCAGCGGCTTGGTCGGCACACCCCGGTGCGGCGCCAGCGCCTGGCACAGCTCGGGGATGCGGGCCACGTCGCCGGGCTTTTTGGTGGTCATCGCGTAGGCGGTCACGCCCTCCTGCGCGTTGTAGTAGGCGCTCCAGGCGGCGGTCGCGGCCGGGTCGGCCAGGTCGATCTTGTTGAGGATCTTGAGGCAGGGGCGCTGGCGGAACAGGCGCAACTCCTCGACCATCGGGTTGCAGCTGGCCTCGGGCAGGCGCGCGTCGAGCACCTCGATGACCAAGTCGGTGTTCTCCATCGACTCGGCCGCCTTCTTGCGCGCGGCGTTCATGTGGCCCGGGTACCATTGTATCGACATGCTGTGCTCTCAGATTCTGCTATTGAGGCGCTATTTTACGGGGTCGGCGCGCCAACGGCGGCTTTTACCTCCGATTTCAGTTGGAGCGGGCGCCCGCCTGCGCCGCCACCAGCGCCGCGCCGGCCGCGCAGCCGACCGCCGGCAGCGGCTGCGCCGGGTCGAATTGCGCCAGCGCCGCGCGCGCCGCGACCAAATCCTTGCCGAACTCCTTGAGGTAGCGGCCGCGCTCCTCGCTGTCCCATTCGGCGCCCGACAGACTGTTCATCTGCTTGCCCTTGGCGGCGTACACCGTGCCCGCCAGGCGCGGCATCAGCGCGCGGTCGGGATCGGTGTTCTCCTTGAGCAGATGGCCATCGACGTCGCGCAGCACCAGCGGCAGCGCCGGCGCCTTGTCGAGCAGCAGCTTGCCAAACACGGTCAGCTTGACCTCGTTGGGCCCGGCCGGCAGCACGTCGTTGAAAGTGAGCAGCGCGAACGGCTGGCCCCTGGCGTCGTCGACCCGGCCGGTGACGATGTAGCGCCCGGCCGTGCGCATCTGGGCGCCGAGGTAGAAATGGAGCGAGCCGGACTCGGTCGCCTCGCGCACCTGCCCGGTCCAGGTGGCCGGCAGTTCGGGGGTGTGGATGACGTCGAAAATGATCACGCCGTTGCTGCCGCCGGCGCTGTAGCGCACCTCGGTGCGGATGGTGCCGTTGAACGAGGCCAGCGCGCCCTGGGCCGGCGCCAGCACGGCGGCGAAGGCGCCGTCGCCGGCCGCCGCGTCGGCGCCGGCGCCGTTATCGGCGAAGGCGAGCGTGGCCTGCGGCGTGGCGCGCGCGCCCTCTTTGGCGACGCCCTTGGCCAGCGCGCGCGTGACCACCAGCGGCAGCACCTTGCCGTCGGCGTCGGTGGCGCGCAGCGAGAACGCGACGCCCTCGCCGGCGGCCAGGAACACGCGCGACTGCGAACTTTGAATCCGCACTTTTGAATCGGCGCCGCCGCCGTCGGTGCGCATCGGGCCCGATTCGGTGATCGGGGCGTTGGGGTAGATCTGGTCGGGATGGTCGGCCACGGGGCGCGACTCGACCGGGTATTTGCTCGCCTCGCGGTAGTCGCAATAGGTGTGGTCGGTCAGTTGCACGTTCTCGCTCAGGACCTGCCTGCGCGCGGCGCGCTCCTGCGCCGCGGCCGGGGTGGCCGCGGCGCCCAGCGCCGGCGCCATCAAGGGCGCGCCGGGGGCTTGCGCCGCCGGCGCCGGCTCGGGCGCCGCAGCCGGATCGTCGCCGGCCCAGACATACAGGCCGGCGCCGAGGGTGGCTGCCAGCACGCCGCCCGCCACCCACCATTGCAATGCCTTAGAGGGCACTATTGACCATCGCGGTGCGCACCACCCCGACGATGCCCTGCCAGTTGCCGGCGCCGTAGTGGTTGTAGGCCTCGGCGTTGTCGCGGAACACCACCGAATGGTAGCTCCACTTGGCCTGTCCGCCCTCGTTGACGCCCGAACCCATGGTCAGGTCGTTGCAGAACCAGTCTGCATAGTTGCAGTAGGCGCCGCCCGAACTGCCCGACACCCCGCCGCTGCTGTGGTAGGCGATGGCCTCGTCGTCCTGGCCCGGCAGGATGCCCGAATACAGGGTCCCCTTGGCGCCGGCGTACATGTAGAACCAGACGCCACGCGTGGTGTTGTGGTTGTACAGGGCGCGCGCGGTGGTGGTTTTGAGGTCCTGCACCAGCGGCTCGGAGGTGGTCCAGGAGCCGACGTCGGAGAGCTCCGAACCGCCACCCGCGCCCGAGGCGGCGCGCACCCACTTGATGTTCCAGCCGGTCTGCGCGGTGCCGTCCGAGTTGCCGCACACGCCGCCGGCGGCGGGCGAGGCGTTCTTCTTCATGCGCGAGGAGCCGCCGTAGTTGGCCATGGTGTAGCCCATCATCAGGTCGCCCGCGCTGTGGGTGGCGACGTAGCACCAGTTGGCGCCCGTGCAGAAGCAGTCGAGGGCGTCGCGCACCTTGCTGTTCTGGCTCGCGATGCTGCTGCGCCCGTCCCAGTTGACGGCCTTCTTGTTGACCCCGGCGGCGGTGCTGGATGGCCCCCAGGCGCCGAAATTGTTGTAGTCGCCGGCGACGCCGCCGCCGCCCCGGCCGTTGACCCACAGGGTGTAGTTGGCGGCGCTGGCGATGCTGGTGGCCGCGGTGAGCGACAGCAAAAGGGCGGAAAGGGCAATGCGCATGAATCTACTCATTAATTCACTCCTTGTTGACAACATGGAAGAAAAAAGACGGAAGACGGCGAAGCTGGGACAGTGGGAAAAGTACGACCGTGCTATCGGCGTTGGGTTGAATCTACCGATGTCACAAAACTAAGTCAAAGTGTTTTAGAGCGAACGCTCGGTTTTTTGAATATTTCTAGAGGATGTGCTCGGTTTTGTCTTTTTAACGATACAAAAATCTACATGTCGTTACGCGCGGGGTCCGTCGAGCAGCCGCGCCGGACCGGCGCCTTGGCGCGCGAGGCCCGGTCGAGCCGCGCCGGCGCCTTGACGTGCACGGCGTCAGTCGAGCCGGGCCAGCGCCTTGACGTGCGAGACCACGCTGCGCCCGAGCGCCGACAGGTTGTAGCCGCCCTCGAGGCAGCTGACGATGCGCCCCTGCGAGAACTCGCGCGCGACCGCCATCACCTGCTGGGTGATCCAGGCGTAGTCGGCCTCGACCAGGCCCATGCCGCCCATGTCGTCCTCGCGGTGGGCGTCGAAGCCGGCCGAGATGAAGATCATCTGCGGGCGGTGCGCGCGCAGCGCCGGCAGCCAGTGCTCGGACACCAGCGCGCGCACCAGCGCGCCGTCGCTGTTGGCCGGCACCGGCACGTTGACGCGGGTGGCGCTGAGCGGCTCGGGCGCGCTGTACGGGTAGAACGGATGCTGGAAGAAGCTCGCCATGAGCACCCGGGGGTCGGCGGCGAAGGCCTCGGCCGTGCCGTTGCCGTGGTGCACGTCGAAGTCGACGATGGCGATCCGTTCGAGGCCGTGCGCCTCGAGCGCGTGGCGCGCCGCGATCGCGATGTTATTAAACAGGCAAAATCCCATCGCCTCGGTGCGGCGCGCGTGGTGGCCCGGCGGGCGCACCGAGCAGAACGCGTTCTCGATCTCGCCTTTGATGACGGCGTCGGTGGCGGCCACGGCGGCGCCGGCCGCGCGCAGCGCGGCGCGCCAGCTGGCCGCGTTGAGCGAGGTGTCGCCGTCGATCGGGTAGTAGCCGGCCGCGGCCGGGCAGTTCTCGCGCACCAGCGCGATCGCGTTGGCGCTGTGGTTGCGCTCGATCGCGGCGAGCGCGGCCAGCGGCGCCTCGCGCCGTTCGACCAGCGCCGCCACGCCCGAGGCGATCAGCTGGTCGTCGATGGCCTGCAGGCGCGCGGGGCATTCGGGGTGCCACTCGCCCATCTCGTGCAGCAGGCAGTCGGGATGGGAATAGATCGCAGTGCTCATATCGTCGTTTCTGTGGCGAGCGCGCGGGCCGCCGCATAAAATGTGTTGCACCGGCAACGCCGTTCTCGCATAGAATTGCCGGGACGGGTCGTGGTGACGGCACCCGGGGCGCCGATGGCGGTAATCTACCATGCGGCGGGCCCAAATACCGGCGCGGACTTCAATCTGGCTCACAAAGACAAACACATGTTAAAAAAAATGCACGCTGTCGCCAACCAGGTCACCCAGATCGTGGTCGGCAAGGATTTGCAGGTCCGCCAGGCGCTGACCTGCCTGCTGGCCGGCGGCCACCTGCTGATCGAGGACGTGCCCGGGGTCGGCAAGACCACGCTGGCGCACGCGCTGGCGATCTCGCTCGGGCTCAAGTTCAACCGGGTCCAGTTCACCAGCGACCTGCTGCCGGCCGACGTGGCCGGCATCTCGGTCTACGAGCGCGAGAAGAACGGCTTCGTGTTCCACCCGGGGCCGATCTTCACCCAGGTGCTGCTGGCCGACGAGATCAACCGCGCCACCCCCAAGACCCAGTCCGGCCTGCTCGAGGCGATGGAGGAGCGCCAGGTCAGCGCCGATGGCGTCACGCGCGCGCTGCCGGAGCCGTTCTTCGTGATCGCGACCCAGAACCCGGCGCACCAGGTCGGCACCTTCCCGCTGCCCGAGTCGCAGCTCGACCGCTTTCTGATGTGCCTGTCGCTGGGCTACCCCGACGCCGCCGCCGAGCGCGCCCTGCTGATGGGCGAGGACCGGCGCAGCATGCTCAAGTCGCTGGAGGCGGCGATGCAGCCGGCCGAGCTGCTCGCGGCCCAGCAGTCGCTGCGCCAGATCCACACCTCAAGCGCGCTGGTCGACTACGTGCAGGCGCTGGCCCAGGCCTCGCGCCGCGACGGCCTGTTCGCCGAGGGCCTGTCGCCGCGCGCGGCGATCGCGCTGCTGCACGCGGCGCGCGGCTGGGCCGCGCTCGAGGGGCGCGACCACGTGGTCCCCGAGGACGTGCAGGCGGTGCTGGTGCCGGTCTGCGCGCACCGCCTGCGCCCGCTCAAGTCGGCCCACGGCATCGCCCTGGCCAGCCGCGACCTGGTGCTGCAGCTGCAGAAATCGGTCCCCGTCTAAACGGCCGCGCATGTTCACGAGCGTCAAAAAGCTGGTGCGGCGCAAGGCCGACAAGTGGCTGTTCCAGCTGCGCGGGGCCGAGCCGGGCGAGGTCTACCTGAACCAGCGGCGCGTGTTCATCCTGCCCACCGGGGCCGGGGTCGGCTTCTTCGGGCTGGTGCTGCTGCTGCTGGTCGGCTCGGTCAACTACAACCTCGGGCTCGGCTACGCGCTCACCTTCGGGGTCGGCCTGTGCGCCGTCGTCGACATGTACCTCACCCACCGCAACCTGGTGGCGCTGCACCTGCGCCCGGGCCGCGCCCAGCCCGTGTTCGCGGGCGAGGAGGCGCTGTTCGAGCTGCACATCATCAACCGCACGGCGCGCGCGCGCTACGCCCTGTGGATCGACTTCCAGAGCGCCGGCGAGGCGCGCCACGTGGCCGACGCGGGCGCCGGCGGCGAGGCCGCCACCACGCTGAGCTGCGCCACCATCGGGCGCGGCTGGCTGGCCGCGCCGCGGGTGCGGCTGGCGACCCGCTTCCCGCTCGGCCTGTTCAACGCCTGGAGCTACTGGCAGCCCGACCTGCGGGTGCTGGTCTACCCCTTCCCCGAAAAGCTGGGCGAGCCGCTGCCGCTGCTCAGCGGAACCGGCGCCGAGGGCCATGGCCGCGCCGGCGAGGACGACTTCGCCGGCATCCGCAGCTTCCAGCAGGGCGACCCGATGCGGCGCCTGGCGTGGCGCCAGATCGCGCGGCTCGACCTCGAACTTGGCGGCCAGCTCGTGACCAAGCATTTCGAGGGCGGCGCCGGCGAGGACCTGGTGCTCGACTTCAATGCGCTGCCGGGCACGCTCGACCTCGAGCTGCGCCTGTCGCGCATGACGCGCTGGGTGCTCGACGCCGAGCAGCGCGCCCTGCCCTACGCGCTGCGCATCGGCCGCCACGACTTCGCGCCGGCGCTCGGCGACGCGCACCGGGCCGCCTGCCTGCGCGCGCTCGCGCTGCACGCTCTGGCGGGGGAGCGCGCATGAGCGCGACCGCCGCCCCGGCCCAGCGCGGAGCGCTCGCGCGCCTAGCCTTCGGACTGGCGCGCGACAAGGCCGACACCCTGCTGCTGCTGGCCGCCGCGCTGCTGGTGATCGCGCCGCACGCGGACCACCTGCCGGGGTGGATCTCGGCGCTGTGCGCGGTGATGCTGCTGTGGCGCGCCCTGATCACCTTCCGCGGCACCCGCATGCCGCCGCTGGCGCTGCTGCTGCCGGTGGCGATGGGCGCCATGTTCGGCGTCTACCGGACCTACCACACGCTGCTCGGGCGCGAGGCCGGGGTCGCCATGCTGGTGCTGCTGGTGACCATGAAGATGCTCGAGATGCACGCCAAGCGCGACCTGTTCGTGGTGATCTTCCTGTGCTTCTTCCTGCAGCTGACCCATTTCTTTTACGCGCAGGGGATCGGCAGCGCGCTGCTGATGGTCGTCGCCATCGTCACCCTGCTCACCGCCCAGCTCTCGTTCCAGTACACTGGTCAGCGCCCGCCGCTGCTGGGCCGATTGCGCCTCGGCGCCACCATCCTCGGCCTGGCCGCGCCGCTGGCGGTGCTGCTGTTCGTGTTCTTCCCGCGCATCCAGGGGCCGCTGTGGGGCATGCCGGGCGACGCCAAGTCCGGCCGCACGGGCATGTCCGACAGCATGTCGCCCGGTAATTTGTCGAGCCTGGCGCAGTCGGAGGAGACCGCCTTCCGCGTCAAGTTCATCGACCCGGCGCCGCCGCAGTCGCAGATGTACTGGCGCGGCATCGTCCTGAGCCGGTTCGACGGGCGCACCTGGAGCCGGATGCCGCAGCGGCTCGGCGCGCCGGCCGCAAAAGCGGATCCGCTCGTGCTGACCCTGCGCGGCCCGGGCATCCGGCACCAGGTCACGCTCGAGCCGTTCAAGAACAATTGGCTGTTCGCGCTCGAGGCGCCCGTAAAGCCGCCCTACATGGACGGCAATCCGGTGCGCGTGACGGGCGAGCTCGAAATGCGGGCCGACTTCGCGCTCGAGCAGCGGGTGCGCTACGAGGTCGTGTCGAATCCGCAGTTCACGCTGCAGGCGCAGCAGGATCCGGCAAACATGGCGGCGTGGCTTGAGCTGCCCCCCGGCTACAACCCGCTGACCATGCAGGCCGGCGCCGAACTGCGCAAACTGGACGACCCGCGCCAGCGGGTGCAGGCGGCGCTGGCGCGCTTCAACCGCGAGAACTTCAGCTACACGCTCGAACCGCCCCTGCTCGGGCGCGATTCGGTCGACGAATTCATGTACACGACCAAGGCCGGTTTCTGCGAGCATTACGCCGGCTCGTTCGTGTTCCTGATGCGCGCGGCCGGGGTGCCGGCGCGCGTGGTGGCCGGCTACCAGGGCGGCGAGGCGAATCCCTTCGACGGCTTTTTTACGGTGCGCCAGATGGACGCCCACGCCTGGGCCGAGGTCTGGTTCGAGGGCAGCGGCTGGACCCGGGTCGACCCCACCGCCGCCGTCTCGCCCGAGCGCATCCAGAGCAGCGGCGCGCGGGCGCGCCAGCGCGAGGCGCCGTTCGGGATCGAAAGCCTGGGCGCGGTGATCAACCTCAATCCCCACACCAGCCCGTGGCTCACCGAGCTGCGCCTGCGCATCGGCGCCGTCAACAACGGCTGGAACCAGTGGGTGCTCAACTACACGCCGGAGCGCCAGCGCAGCTTCCTCGGTTCGCTGCGCGCCGTGCTCGGCTACTGGGACGTGCTGCTCGCGCTGCTGGCGATCGCCGCCGGGGCGGTGCTCGTGCGCACGTTACAGTTGCGCTCGCGAACCGATCCGATCGATGCGTTATACTCGCAACTGTGCCAGCAGCTGGCCAAGGCCGGCCTCGCGCGCGCCCCCCACGAGGGGCCGGGCGCGTATGCGGCGCGGGTCGGCGCGCACGCAATGGCGCCCGCGAACAAGGCCGCGGCCACGCGCTTCCTCGCGCTGTACAGCGCCCACAAATACGGCCCGCGGGCGCCCCAGCCCAAGCTGGCCGGCACGCTGCGGCGCCTGCTGAACGCGGCCAAGGCCACAAATTAATCACAGGTCGCGGCCGTCGCCGGCGGCGGCCGCACCACAGACAAAACCACGATGAAATTTCTGCAGCACCTGAAGCCGTCCGCCCTGCTCCCCGCCCTGCTCGCCCTCGCCGTCGCTGCCGCACCGGTGGCGCACGGCGCGATCGCCGCCGAAGGCACCGGCACCAAAACCAGCACCAAAGCCAGCACCAAAAATAGCACCAAAAATAGCACCAAAAATAGCACCAAAAATAGCACCAAAAATAGCACCAAAAGCGGCGCCAAGGCCGGACGCCACGCCAAGGCCGTCAAGCAGGCCAAAAAGGCCCCGAAGACCAAGGCCCAGGCCAGGGCCATCGCCAACGCCAAGCGCAACGCCGCGGCCACGGCCGCGGCGGTCAATTACAAGGGCGAGCGCGTCAACTTCGGCGAGTGGCAGGCGGTCAGCGAATTCGCCGACCTCATGAGCGAGCGCCACGGCTTCGAGCGCGAAGCGCTGCGCGCATTGATCGGGCAAATCAATTTCGTCGACTCGGCGGTGCAGCTGGTCAAACCGGCGCCGCCGGGCAAGCCGAAAAACTGGCAGGCCTACAGCGCGCTGATGGTCGAGCCGATCCGGATCAAGGCCGGCACCGCGTTCTGGAACGAGAACGCGGAGACGCTCGCGCGCGCCGAGAAGGCCTACGGCGTGCCGGCCGAAATCATCGTCGGCATCGTCGGGATCGAAACCATCTATGGCCGCAACACCGGCCGCTTCCGCGTGCTCGACACCCTCACGACGCTCGGCTTCGCCTATCCGGAGACCCCGAACAAGCAGGCGCGCATGGCCTTCTTCCGCGGCGAGCTCGAGGCCGCGCTGCTGCTCGCGCGCCAGCGCGGGGTCGACCCGCTCTCGCTGCTCGGCTCGTTCGCGGGCGCCATGGGCCTGCCCCAGTTCATGCCGAGCAGCGTGCTGGCCTGGGGCGTCGACTTCGATCTCGACGGCGTCGTCGACCTGCACAACTCGCGCGCCGACGTGATCGGCAGCGTCGCCAATTTCCTCGTCCAGCACGGCTGGAAGCGCGAGCAGGCCGGCCCGCTCGCGTATCCGGTCGACGTGGCGCCGAGCATGGCGTGGGAGAAATTCATCGGGCAGGGATTGGCGGCCAAGTACGGCCAGCAGGAACTGCGCGAGGCCGGCGTCGCCAGCGGCCAGCCGCTGCCGCCTGGAATGCTGTTCGGCCTCGTGGACCTGCAAAACGGCCCGGAGGCGACCGAATACTGGCTGGGCACCGACAATTTTTACGCGATCACCCATTACAACCGCAGCTTCTTCTATGCGATGTCGGTCATCGAATTGGGCCGCGCCGCGCGCAGCAACCGTGATAATTGAGGTGAGATTCAAACCGGCAGTGCGAAGCGGCTTGATAATTTGTAAATGAATGTAAGCGCGGCGCCCGTCGCGGGCCGCGTTTTGCGTTTCTGCGGCACCAATCCCCCCGGGCGAGCCCCCGGAAATCTGCCACGCCGCGCTATGCGGACGCGGGCACAATCGGGCATACCCCAGCCAACGCTGGGCATCGTCGCTCAACCCGTCGTACCGTGCGGCAACCCATGGCCGATTATTTTACAATCAATTATTCCAAGAAATCAATGAAACCCGCCGTGGTTATGTGAGAGAATTGCACTGCATCCATGTTGCGACAAGACAACAGAGTTGCCACTGAATAACCTAATTTTATTGCTCTTGAGTATTAGAATCGAAATGCGTTGTACAATTGTGTATATTTTTTAAAAAGTGTTACCCCGGTGTCACGCGTAAGTACTGCCTAACCCGCGACCGCAATGCGAACTCCGGGTGTTTAACGAAGCACGAAATCTTAACCAGGAACCAAACCATCATGACAAACCAAGTCGGCATTGATATGAACAGCGATTCGGATGGCGATGATCTGCTGCAATACAATCCAAACAGATTACTCGACACTCTGATCGAAAACCTCCGCCTCAAAAACGATGCCGCGCTCTCGCGCGCGCTCGAGGTGGCGCCACCGGTGATCTCGAAGATCCGCCACCACCGCCTGCCGGTCGGCGCATCGCTGCTGATCCGCATGCACGAGGTGAGCGACCTGTCGATCCGCGACCTGCGCTACCTCATGGGTGACCGCCGCAACAAGTTCCGCATCAGCGACAAGCAGTTCAAGCCGAAAGAAGGCGAGCCGCAAGCGTAACGCGCGGGCGGCCCGGCCGCCCCCGCGCTTGTTGTCGAAGTTAAAAAAAGCGGCGGCCCGCCTGGCGCGGCCGCCGCCTCAATGACGTCCCCGGACGGGTCGCGCGCAACGCGTGCGCCCCGTCCGGGGACGTTGTCGTTTGTGCTTGTGTGATTTGCCCGCCAGGGGCGAGACCGGCAAGAAACCAAGCCGAAAAGGCATCGTCCTCGCCGATGTGGGTTTCCGCTATTTGAGTTTCGGCGGGACGATTTTGAGTGCGGCCCGACGCCAGCCGATCAGGCCGGGAACACGCCGGTCGACAGGTAGCGGTCGCCGCGGTCGCAGACGATGAACACGATGGTCGCGTTCTCGACCGTCTGCGACACGCGCAGCGCGATCTCGCAGGCGCCGGCGGCCGAGATGCCGCAAAAAATCCCCTCTTCGGCGGCCATCCGGCGCGCCATCTGTTCGGCCGCAGCCTGGCTCACGCTCTCGACCTGGTCGACGCGCGATTTGTCGAAAATTTTCGGCAGGTAGGCTTCGGGCCATTTGCGGATGCCCGGAATCTGCGAGCCCTCCTCGGGTTGCGCGCCGATGATGCGGACCGCCCCGTTCTGCTCCTTGAGGTAGCGCGAGACGCCCATGATGGTGCCGGTGGTGCCCATCGCGCTGACGAAGTGGGTCACGCGGCCGCCGGTGTCGCGCCAGATCTCGGGGCCGGTGCCCTCGTAGTGGGCGCGCGGGTTGTCCTGGTTGCCGAACTGGTCGAGGATGATGCCCCGGCCATCCTTTTGCAGCTGGTCGGCCATGTCGCGCGCGTACTCCATGCCGCCGGTCTGGGGCGTGAGCATGATCTGGGCCCCGTAGGCCGACATGCTTTGGCGGCGCTCGATCGACATGGTCTCGGGCATGAGCAGCAGCAGCTTGTAGCCGCGGATGGCGGCTGCCATCGCCAGCGCGATGCCGGTGTTGCCGCTGGTGGCCTCGATCAGCGTGTCGCCCGGTTTGATCCGGCCGCTCTCCTCGGCGCCCCTGAGCATATACATGGCGGCGCGGTCCTTGACCGAGCCGGCCGGGTTGTCGCCCTCCATCTTGCCGAGGATGATGTTGTTGCGCGCGGCCGCGTCGGCCCCGGGCAGGCGCGCCAGGCGCACCAGCGGCGTGTTGCCGATGGTGTCTTCGAGTGTCAGGTAGGACATGGATGGTCTCTTGCAATGGAACAAAAGACCATTCTAATCGGAGTTGGCGCGGCGCGTGTTGAAGCTCAACGAAGCGGGGTCGGGTAGGTCGCGACGCTGACGTTGCCGTCGCGGTCGACCGCCTGCACGCCGAAGAAATAATTATCCTTCGACAGCTTGAGCGTGGCCTCGCTCACATTCCCGACGAACACCGAGCCCTGCCACTGGGCGGCGGTGGTCTCGCGCCAGACCACGCGGTAGCCGGCCAGGTCGGGCTCGCTGTTGGGCTGCCACACGAGGCGCGAATCGTTCTCGAGCATGTCGGTGCGCATCTGCACTTTTTGCGGCGCGGCCGGGGCCAGCGCGAGCGACGCGAGCGCGGCCGCGTTGACGCGCGCGACCTTGGCGATGTAGTCGACGTCGTTGAATTCGACCAGGTCGCCGTAGACCTTGCCGTTCTCGGTGCGCAGGTTCTGGTGCTGGTGCGCGAAGTCCTCGTTGGGCTCGGTGAAGCGCAGCGCGGCGTAGCCACGCGCGAGGAAGGGCATGTGGTCGCCGCCGCGCAGGTAGCGGTCGCGCCGCTGGATCACGTTGACCTTGAACCCGGGCACGTAGCGCTCGCCGACCTCCTTAACGTGGCGCGCCAACTGGCGCGACAGCGAATCGTTCTCGCCGCCGGTGTTAAGCAGCGTGCGCACGGTCTCGCTCATTTCCTTGGCGGCCGGCACGCTCTCGGAGAACAGGCGCACCTGGCCGTTGTCGACGCGGCCGTCGTCTGCGCGCGAACTGCCGATGATGTCGTTGGTGAACATGCCGCCGATGTTGAGATTGTTGAGGCGCGCCTGTTCGGCCCAGTGGGTCGCGCCCAGCAGGCCCTGCTCCTCGGCCGCCACCGCCATGAAGACCAGCGTGGCGTCGAACTTGTGGCGCGCCATCACGCACGCCATCTCCATCACGGCCGCGGTGCCGGAGGCGTCGTCGTTGGCGCCGGGGGCGTCGCCGGTGGCGTCCATGATGTCGGTGTTGCGCGAGTCGTAGTGGCCGCTGACGACGTAGATGCGCTCCTTCGACGCGCCCTGGGTGCCGGGCAGCGTGGCGACCACGTTGACGACCTCGGTGGGGCGCGAGATGCGCGCCGAGACGGGCGTGATGTGGCTGTCGAACGCGACCTGCAGGCGGGCGCCGGCGCCGGCGCCGCAGCTCTCGAGCTCGCGTTTGATCCAGCGCCGCGCCGCGCCGATGCCGACCGTCTCGGAGACTGTCTCGGACATCGTGTGGCGCGTCTTGAAGGAGACCAGTTTGGCGATGTGCGCCTCGATGCGCTTGGGCGAGATGTCGGCCACGATGCGCGCGATCTGGGGCTTTCTGCGGGCCATGTCGGGGGCGGCGGCCGGCGCTGGGGCATGCGCGCGGGCGTCGGCCGCAACGCCGCCGCAGGCGAGCGTGAACAAGCCTGCCAGCAGCAGGGAGGAAGGTGGAATTGTTGCCATGGGTCGAATCCTTGGGAGACGCGGCCGGGTCGCCGCACGCGCCATCTTCGCATGTCGCCAAGCAATTTGGTGTACTGACAGGCGTAAAAAAACCCCGCGGCGGCGTGCCGGCGGGGTCGGTTGGAATGCTGCGCGGGCGGGTGTGTTTACTCTTTCGCGGCCGCTGCGGACGCGCGTGTTTACTTCTTCGCGGCCGCCGCGGGCGCGGTCGATTTGGCCGTCACGGGCTGCATGGCCGGTTTGGCCGACGGCGCGGGGCCGGCGGCGCCGTTGAGTGCCTTGCCATTGACTTGCAGGCCGTTGGTCGAGAGCTTGACCGCGCTCTTCTCGCCGACGCCTTTCACGCGCGTCTGGAAGTCGGCCCAGTCCTTGAAGGCACCGCCCTTGGTGCGCTCGTCGAGGATAGCTTTCGACATCTTTGGTCCCACGCCCTTGATGCCGTCGAGCGCTGCAGCGTCGGCCTTGTTGACGTCGACCTGGGCGAACGCGAAACCGGTCGCGGCGATCATCCCTGCTACTCCAAAAAGCAATTTCTTGATCATGTTGAATATCTCCATTGATTCAGAACACGAAATGGCGGATGCCTTTCCTGCCCTGTTCAACGCCGCGCCAATGGCCGAGTTGACCGCTTCGATTGAGGGCAATCAAGGGCGAAAACGGGGATGCTGGCAGGGGCCCGATCCGGTCCTCAAATGGGTCGGAAATCGTTTCGCCAGAACTTGGGTATGAACATTCCTCGTCGTTCCTGCAATTGGCCGAAACGATTCCGCACGGATTCCCAAGCCTGAAGTTTTAAACTCCGCGTGCAGGCAAGCCCTGCATGGGGAAAACGCATGCGTTTGCACCTTCGCGGGGATGACGTTACATTTTTATCTACGCGCGGAAGGGCGAAAAAAAGCCTCCCTCGCGAAAGCGTGGGAGGCCCTTATTAAAGTATCGAAATTATTTACCGCTTCAGCCAAACAACTCCGCGCGGGTGACCGTCGCCGTGCCGAGCTTGCCGACGACGATGCCGCCGGCGCGGTTGGCGGTGATCAGCGCGTCGCCGATCGGCATGCCGGCGCCGAGCATCGCGGCCATGGTCGCGATGACCGTGTCGCCCGCGCCCGAGACGTCGTAGACCTCGCGCGCGGCCGCGTGCATGTGCAGCACTTGCTGTTCGGTGTAGAGGCTCATGCCCTCCTCCGAGCGCGTCAGCAGCAGGGCGTCGAGGCCGAGCTCGGCGCGCAGCGCCTGCGCCTTTTCGGTCAGCTTGTCCTCGCTGCTCCAGCTGCCGACGATGCGTTTGAGTTCGGACTTGTTGGGCGTGAGCATGGTCGCGCCCGCGTACGGCGAGAAATCGTCGCCCTTGGGGTCGACCATGACGATCTTGCCGGCCGCGCGCGCCGATTTGATCATCGCGGCCACGTTGACCAAGCTGCCCTTGTTGTAGTCGGACAGGATGACGACGTCGTACTCCGGCAGCAAGGCGTTGAACTGGGTGAGCTTGTCGCGCAGCACGACCTCGGTCGGCGCGTCCTCGAAGTCGATGCGCAGCAGTTGCTGCTGGCGCCCGATGACGCGCAGCTTGATGATGGTCGAGATCGCCTCGTCGCGCTGCAGGTAGCTGTGGATGCTTGAATCGACGAGCAATTGCGCCACCTGCGCGCCCGCCTCGTCGGCACCGACCACGCCGAGCAGGCCGCAGTGGGCGCCCAGCGCGGCGGCGTTGCGCGCCACGTTGGCGGCGCCGCCGAGGCGCTCCTCGCGCCGCTCGATGCGCACCACCGGCACCGGGGCCTCGGGCGAGATGCGGCTGACGTCGCCGAACCAGTAGCGGTCGAGCATGACGTCGCCGACCACGAGGATGCGGACCGTGTCGAGGACCGGGGCGGCCACGCGCGGGATGGCGTCGGCGCTGATTTCGCTGCTGATGCTTGTTTTTGTGATGATGTTGTTGGCTGTGGTCATGGTCAATGGGTTCGGGTCAGGGCGGAACGGCCGATGCCGTGGTATTCAATGCCGTATTCTGCCATGAGTTGCGGCTGAAACAGATTGCGGCCGTCGAAGATGACCGGGTAATTCAGGCGCGCCTTGATTTGGGCAAAATCGGGGCTGCGGAAGGCCTTCCATTCGGTCACGATGACGAGCGCCTCGGCGCCGTCGAGCGCCTCCATCGGGCCGGCCACGAAGTCGATGCGGGCCAGCTCGTCGGCGGTGAAGTCGCGCGCGAACACGCGCGCCGCCTCGTCCATGGCGACCGGGTCGAACACGGCCACGCTGGCGCCGCTGTCGATCAGTTCGCGCAGCAGCACGCGCGCCGGCGCGCCGCGCATGTCGTCGGTGTTGGGCTTGAAGGACAGGCCCCAGACGGCGAATCGCTTGCCGGCGAGGTCTCTGCCGAAGCGGCGCATCACTTTGCGTCCCAGCACCTGTTTCTGGCGCTCGTTGACGGTCTCGACGGCGCGCAGGATCAGCAGTTCGAGGTCGTGCTGGGACGCCGTGTGCGAGAGCGCCCGCACGTCTTTCGGGAAGCAGGAGCCGCCGTAGCCGGCGCCCGCGTACAGGAAGCCGTGGCCGATGCGCGGGTCCGAGCCGATGCCGCGGCGCACCGCCTCGATGTCGGCCCCGACCTGGTCGGCCAGGTTGGCCAGCTCGTTCATGAACGAGATGCGGGTCGCGAGCATGGCGTTGGCGGCGTATTTGGTGAACTCGGCCGAGCGCACGTCCATCCAGTGGGTGCGCTCGCGGTGGCGGTTGAACGGCCGGTACAATTGCGTCATGAGGAGCCGCGCGCGCTCGCCCTCTTTGTCGTTGGCATGGCCGATGACGATGCGGTCGGGCCGCATGAAGTCTTCGACCGCGGCACCCTCTTTTAAAAATTCGGGATTGGAGACCACCGAGAACGTGGCGTCGACCCCGCGCAGCGCGAGATGGCCGCCGATGATCGCGCCGACCCGGTCGCCGGTTCCGACCGGCACGGTCGATTTGTCGACCACGACCTTGAAACCAGTCATGTGGCGGCCGATGCTCTCGGCCGCCGACAGCACGTGCGTCAGGTCGGCCGAGCCGTCCTCGTCGGGCGGGGTGCCCACAGCGATGAACAGCAGCTCGCCATGGGCGACGGCGGCCCCGATATCGCTCGAGAAGACCAGCCGGCCGGCGTTGCGGTTGCGCAGGACGACGTCGACCAGGCCAGGTTCGTGGATCGGAATGCCGCCGTCGTTGAGCAGGGCTATTTTTGCGGCGTCGAGGTCGAGGCAAAACACGTCGTTGCCCTGCTCGGCCAGGCAGGCGCCCGTGACCAAGCCCACATAACCGGTGCCGATGATCGTGATCCTCATTTCGTCGTCCTTTCGCGAAGTTGGCCAAAAGGATGCGAATCGAGCGCGCCACATGAACGGTTCGCGCCACATGAGCGGTTCGCGCCACATGAACGATTGCCCCACCCACCACTTCGTCATTGGCGGCCAACTCCAACATCGTCATTTTCGACATTGGCGCAAATGACTTCCCGGGCTCGGCGCCCCCCTTAGCGGGTACCCATGCTGAAGTGGCCTGAACCCGCATGCTTTGCTTGTCTGAACGCTCGGCATGGGTTCCCGCTTTCGCGGGAATGACGGTGGTGCGGTGGTTTCGCGTTGCCTTTGGCCTTCGATACTAGGGTGAAACTTAATTCATGACATTGAGCTCTTCGGTGCGGCGGGGTGGATAAGTTTCCCAACGACTACATCCAGGGCACTGCCAGTAGAACTGGCGCGCCTTGAAACCGCAGTGGCTGCACTGGTAGCGGGCCAGCTTTTGCGTGTAGCCGTGGACGAGGTTTTTCACCATCGACAGTTCTTCGAAGATGTTGGCGGGCGCGTCCATCATGCGGGCCTCGAGCAGTTTGTCGAGGCCCAGCAGGGTCGGCGTGCGGCGCAGCTCTTCCACCACTAACTGTTTGGCAGCTTCGACGCCGTCTAGTTCGAGCACCGCCTTGAACACAACCTCGATCAGATCAATAGATGACGCTTCTGCGAGGTAGGCGCGCAATAGATTGACGCCCTCCTGCGGCCGGCCGACCTTGCGGTAGCCGTCCATCAGGCGCCCGGCGACCAGCGCCACGTGCGGCACGCTTTGCTGCTCGACCCGGCGCCAGGTCAGCAGCGCGCCCTCGATGTCGCCCTGGGCGAGTTGGGCGTCGCCCGTGAGCATGGTCGCGCGCACGTTCTTGCGGTCGGCGTGCAGCGCCTTGTCGAGCAGGGCCATGGCCTCGGCCACCTGCAGGTGCACCAGCGCGTCCTGCGCCAATTCGCAATAGAACTGCGCGATCTCCTTTTGGCGCTCGCCGGCGCCCGATTCCTGCAGCCCGACCGCCGCCTCGATCGCACGCGTCCATTCCTTTTCGCGCTGGAAGATTTCGAGCAGCGAGCGCCGGGCCTGCACCGCGTACGGGGTCTCGACGAGCTGGTTGAAGGTTTCCTCGGCGCGGTCGAGCAGGCCGGCCTTGAGGTAATCCATGCCCAGTTCGTATTGCGCCTGCATTTGTTGCTCTTGCGGCAGGTCGGGGCGCGCCAGCAGGTTCTGGTGGACCCGGATCGCACGCTCGATCTCGCCGCGGCGGCGGAACAGGTTGCCCAGCGCGAAGTGCATATCGGCCGATTCGGAGTCGAGCTTGACGATCTCGATGAAGGCGTCGATCGCCTTGTCGGGCTGCTCGTTGAGCAAAAAATTCAGGCCCTTGAAATAGCCGCTCGGCAGGGTGCGCGACTCGGACACGAGTTGCTTGATGTCCACGCGCGCGGCAACCCAGCCGAGGCCGAAAAAGACGGGGATGCCGAGCAGCCACCAGAGTTCAAAATCCATGCGATTGTTCGATTCTTATACTTTGTTGTTGATCTGAGCGTCGGGCCTAACCGCGGCGCTTATTGCTGGGTGTTCACGCTGTCCGGCTGCGGCTGGGTCGGCACGGTGCGCGCCACGCTTTGCAGCGCGTGGATGGTGTCTTTGTGTTTGGTCGATTCGCGGCGGTGGCGGAACACAGCCGGCGTGACGGCGAGGATGCCGAGGGCGGCGCCGGCGACAAAGAACGCCAGCAGCATCAGCACCAGCGGGCCGCGCAATTCGTAGTTGAGGAACAGGTGCAGGTCGACTTCCTGCGTGTTTTTCAGCGCGAAGCCGAAGAACAGGATGAATAGAACAAAGCCAATGAGGGTGGAGACTATTTTCATCAGTCGCGTCCAGTATAAATATTCAAAGAGATTCGAAGAGATTCAAAGTGTTGCAATGATAAACGCAAACGGCAGGATAAACGCAAACGGCAGGATAAACGCAAACGGCAGGAGAAGCGCAAACACGAGGGCCGGGACAAAAAAGGGCCGGGGGCGAAACGGCGACGGCGAAAAAAAACGGCATCCATGGACGCCGTTGTTGTGTTCGGGCTAGCGGGTACGCCAAGCATACCCGCTGTCCAAACGACTCAGTCTTCGATGATCGGTTGCCCGACCATCGCGTCGACCCGCTCGCGCAACTGCTTGCCCGGCTTGAAGTGGGGCACCCGTTTCTCGGGCACCATCACCTTGTCGCCGGACTTCGGGTTGCGTCCGATGCGTGGCGGCCGGCTGTTGAGCGCAAAACTGCCAAAACCGCGGATCTCGATGCGCTGACCGGTCGCCAGGGCGTTGGTCATTGCATCGAGGATGGTCTTGACGGCGTACTCCGCATCCTTGGCCACCAGCTGAGAATAACGCTCAGCGAGGCGGTTGATTAACTCGGACTTCGTCATCTGGACTGGTCCGAAAACTTAGTTCTTGTTATCGAACTTGGCTTTCAACAGCGCGCCCAGGCTGGTGGTGCCTGAAGCCGCGTTGTTGTCCGACGAAGTTGCCATCTTCTGCATGGCTTCCTGGGTCTCGACATTGTCTTTCGCTTTGATCGACAGCTGGATGCTGCGCGCTTTGCGATCGATGTTGATTACCAGGGCTTCGACCGAATCGCCGACTTTCAGGTGGGTGCCGGCATCTTCGACGCGGTCGCGCGAGATTTCGGAAGCACGCAGATAGCCTTCGACTTCTTCGGACAGTCCGATGACGGCGCCCTTAGGCTCGACCGACTTGACCGTGCCCGTTACCAAGGAGCCTTTGTCGTTCATTGCCGCGAAGTTGTTGAACGGGTCGCCTTCGAGTTGCTTGACACCCAGGGAAACGCGCTCGCGCTCGACGTCGATGGCCAGCACGATGGCTTCGAGCTCGTCGCCCTTCTTGAAGCGGCGCACCGCCTCTTCGCCGGTTTCGGTCCACGACAGGTCGGACAGGTGCACCAGGCCGTCGATGTTGCCGGCCAGGCCGATGAACACGCCGAAGTCGGTGATCGACTTGATCGCGCCGCGCACTTTGTCGCCCTTCTTGTGGGTGACGCCAAAGTCATCCCATGGATTTGCTTTGCACTGCTTCATGCCCAGCGAAATGCGGCGGCGCTCTTCGTCGATCTCGAGAACCATCACTTCCACTTCGTCGCCCAGTTGGACAACCTTGTTTGGAGCGACGTTCTTGTTGGTCCAATCCATTTCGGAAACGTGGACCAGACCTTCGATGCCCTGCTCGACTTCCACGAACGCGCCGTAGTCGGTCAGGTTCGTTACTTTGCCGAACAAACGGGTGCTTTGTGGGTAACGACGGGACAGACCGGTCCAAGGATCGTCGCCCAGTTGCTTCACGCCCAGCGAAACGCGATTCTTTTCTTGATCGTATTTCAGGACTTTGGCGGTGATTTCCTGGCCAACCGTCAGCACTTCCGACGGATGACGCACGCGGCGCCATGCGAGGTCGGTGATGTGCAGCAGGCCGTCGATGCCGCCCAGGTCCACGAAGGCGCCATAGTCGGTGATGTTCTTGACGATACCGGTGACGACGGTGCCTTCTTTCAGGGTTTCCATCAGCTTCTGGCGCTCTTCGCCCATCGATGCTTCGATGACGGCGCGGCGCGACAGCACCACGTTGTTGCGCTTGCGGTCGAGCTTGATGACCTTGAATTCGAGCGTCTTGCCTTCGAACGGGGTGGTGTCCTTGACCGGACGGGTGTCGACCAGCGAACCGGGCAGGAACGCGCGGATGCCGTTGGTCAGAACGGTCAAGCCGCCCTTGACTTTGCCGTTGACGGTGCCGATGACGATCTCGCCCGACTCCATTGCTTTTTCCAGCGCCAGCCACGATGCGAGGCGCTTGGCCTTGTCACGCGACAAGATGGTGTCGCCGAAGCCGTTTTCCAGCGATTCGATCGCTACGGAAACGAAGTCGCCGACTTGAACTTCCAGTTCGCCCTGGTCGTTCTTGAATTCTTCGATGGGAATGAACGCTTCAGATTTGAGGCCGGCGTTGACGATCACGAAATTGTGGTCGAGGCGCACGACTTCAGCGGAAATGACTTCGCCGGAGCGCATATCTTGACGCGACAAGGACTCTTCGAAGAGCGCGGCAAAGCTTTCCATACCGGTTGATTCGGTAGCTGTGACTGTAGACATAGGTTTTTACACGAGTTAGCCAGCAGAGATCGCGTTATGCGACTTTAAACTGGGTTAAGTTAATCCAACGCCCGCAACGGCAACATTGCCGCGGCAGACACCTGGCGAAGCCGCGAGCGGCTTCAGCCTTTCGGGTGCGCATACCATTTCAACACCTGTTCGACGGCTTCGTCAGCCGTCATATTGGACGTATCGAGGATATGGGCACCTTCTGCGGGGACCAGCGGGGCGATCGCGCGGTGGGTATCGCGGTCGTCGCGCGCCTTCAGATCACACAACAGGTCTTCCATACTAGCAGAAAAGCCCTTGTCAATCAATTGCTTATATCTGCGTTGCGCCCGCGCCTCGGCGCTTGCCGTGAGGAACACCTTGAGCTGGGCGTTGGGGAAAATGACCGTTCCCATGTCGCGCCCGTCGGCCACCAGGCCAGGCCCCTTGCGGAACCCCAGTTGCAGGGCGAACAGGGCTTGGCGCAGGGCCGGCAGCGAGGCGATTTTCGATGCGAGCGTGCCGACCTCCTCGGCCCGGATCGCGTTCGAGACGTTTTTATTGTTGAGGAAGATTTCGCCATTCTCGAACTTGACCGGCAGGTGCTCGGCCAGCTTGGCCAAGGCGTGCTCGTCGTTCAGGGGCGTGGCGTGCTGGATCGCCGACAAGGCCGTGAGCCGGTACAGGGCGCCCGAGTCGAGGTAGTGGAACTTGAGGCGGTCGGCCACGCGATGGGCGACGGTGCCCTTGCCGGAGGCGGTCGGTCCGTCGATGGTGATGACTGGGATCTGGGAATGGGGCATATGTGCTTGTTATTGGTTAGCGCACCCACCACTATCATTCCTGCCATTGCCAGAAATGACTTCCCGCCTACGCGGGAATGACGGGGGGGGGTGTTTCGGGTTCCCGATGGCCGCATGTGTTTATGCGGCAAAGCAGTCAGAATAACTCTTCGCGGGCGATTGATGCAAATGCCTCGAAATACTCGGGGAAGGTCTTGGCCACGCATTTCGGGTCGTTGATGCGCATCTGGTTGCCGCGCAGGGCCCGGCCGTCGAGCGAGGCGAGCGAGAAGCACATCGCCATGCGGTGGTCGTCGTAGGTGTCGATGGTGGCGGCGGCGATGATCTCGGGCGGCGTGATGCGGATGAAATCGGGCCCCTCCTCGACCAGCGCGCCCAGTTTGCGCAGCTCGGTGGCCATGGCCGAGAGGCGGTCGGTCTCCTTCACGCGCCAGCTGGCGATGTTGCGCAGCGTGCTCGTGCCGTCGGCGTAGAGCGCGGCCACGGCGATCGTCATGGCGGCGTCGGGGATGTGGTTGAAATCGGCGTCGATCGCCTTGAGCACGCCGTTCGAGCGCGCCTCGATCCAGTTGTCGCCGCGGGTGATGGTCGCGCCCATTTGCTCGAGCGCCTCGGCAAAGCGCACGTCGCCCTGGATGCTGTCGCGGCCCACGCCCTCGACCCGCACCGGCCCGCCCGCGATGGCGCCGGCGGCCAGAAAGTACGAGGCCGAGGAGGCGTCGCCCTCGACGTAGATCTCGCCCGGGCTCGCGTAGTGCTGGCCCGGCTGCACAGTGAACGAGGTCCAGCCGTCCTGCTCGACCCGCACCCCGAAGCGGCGCATCAGGTTCAGGGTGATCTCGATGTAGGGCTTGGAGATGAGTTCGCCGACGACGTCGATGCTGACCGGGTGGGTCTTGGCCATCAGCGGCGCGGCCATCAGCACGGCGGTCAGGAACTGGCTAGAGACGTTGCCGCGCACCGACATGCGCTCGGCGTGGATGTGGCCGCGGCGGATGCGCAGCGGCGGAAAGCCCGGCTCGCCCGTGTACTCGATCTGGGCGCCGATCGCGTTGAGGGCGTCGACCAGGTCGCCGATCGGGCGCTCGTGCATGCGCGAGACCCCGTGCAGGGTGTAGTCGCCGCCGATCACGGCCAGCGCCGCGGTCAGGGGGCGGATCGCGGTGCCGGCGTTGCCCATGAAGAGGTCGGCGGCGTGGACCGGCAGGACGCCGTCGACGCCGTGCACCAGGTGGGTGTGCTCGTCGAGCTGGTCCCACTTGACGCCGAGCGAGCGCAGCGCGCCTAGCATCACCAGCGTGTCGTCCGAGGCCAGCAGGCCGCGGATGGTGGTGGTCCCGCCGGCCAGCGCCGCGAGCAGCAAGGTGCGGTTCGAGATGCTCTTGGAGCCGGGCAGGCGCACCGTGCCTTCGACGTGCATGACCGGTTGAAGGTCGAGATGGTGCGGGTAGTGCTTTGGCTTTTGATGCGGCATGCTCTTGATCCTAAAGTAGTCTGATACTCGTTATTGCTTAGTCAGTATGGATCCCCGCTGAGGGGGGACCCATCGGTGATTCGCCTATTCGGCGCTGTCCGGCGCCGGCGCCTCGGCGAGCTCGATCGCGTTGATCCATTTTTCGCGCGCGTGCCGGGCGTTGGCGTACACCGCCTCGATCCCCTGCCCGTCCGCCTGCGCCAGCATCGCGCGCAGCGCGTTCAACTGCGCGATGTAGCCGTCAAGCTCTTCGAGCAGCGCCCCCTGGTTGGCCAGGCTGATATCGCGCCACATCTCGGGCGACGAGCCGGCGATGCGCGTGAAATCCCGAAACCCGCTGGCCGCGTACTGGAACAGCAGCCCCGCGTGCGGCTTGTTGGCGATGTCGTCGACCAGCGCGTACGCGAGCAGATGCGGCAGGTGGCTGACCGCCGCGAACACCTTGTCGTGCTCCCGCGGCGTGAGCATGTGGATGACCGCCCCGCAGGCGCGCCAGGCGGCGGCCACGCGCTCGACATCGTGCGTGGCGTTTTCGGCCAGCGGCGTGAGTACCACCTTCTTGCCGCGGTACAGGTCGACGATGGCGGCATCGGGACCGTTCGACTCGCGCCCCGCGATCGGGTGGCCCGGCACGAACTGCCCGACCTTGTCGCCGAGCGCCGCGCGCGCCGCCGCGACCACGTCCGACTTGGTGCTGCCGGCGTCGGTGAGCACGGTGCCAACCTCCAAAAACGGCAGCAGCGAGGCCAGAATGCGCCCGGTCTGCGCCACCGGCGCGGCGATCAGCACCAAGTCGGCGCCGCGCATCGCGCCGGCGACCGAGTCGGCCACGGCGTCGACGATGCCCAGTTCGAGCGAGCGCGCCATCGCCTCGGGCGAGCGGCCCACGCCGACCACGCTGCGCGCCGCGCCCGCGTGCTTGATGGCCAGCGCGAACGAGCCGCCGATCAGCCCCGCACCGAAGATGACGAGTTTATCGAACACCTCAGGACAGCGCCTTTTTGAGCGCGCCGATGCACACCGCGTTCTCGCGCGCCAGCCCGATCGAGATGCGCAGCCACCGCGGCAGGTCGTAGTTGCCGACCGGGCGCACGATCACGCCCTGCTTGAGCAGCGCCAGGTTCACGCGCGCGCCGGCGCCGTCGTCGTCGCCGACCCGCACCAGCACGAAATTGCCGAAAGACGGCACGTACTCGAGCCCCATCTCCTCGAACGCCTCGACGAACTGGCAGTAGCCGGCCGCGTTGTTGGCCGCGCCCTTGTCCAGGAAGGCCTTGTCGTTGAGGGCGGCGATGGCGGCCGCCTGCGCCATCGAGTTGACGTTGAACGGCTGGCGGATGCGATTCATCAAATCAGTGAGCGCCGGCTGCGCGATTGCGAAGCCGACCCGCAGGCCGGCCAGGCCGTAGGCCTTCGAGAAGGTGCGCGAGACCAGCAGGTTCGGGTACTTGCGCACCCACTGCGCCGACTCGAACTGCAGTTCCGGCGAGAGGAATTCGTTGTAGGCCTCGTCGAGCACCACCACCACACTGCTCGGCACGAGGTCGAGGAAGGCCTCGATTTCGGCCGGCGCGATGAAGGTGCCGGTCGGGTTGTTCGGGTTGGCGATGAACACCAGCCGCGTGTCGGTGGTGATCGCCTTGGCCATCGCCTCGAGGTCGTGGCCGTACTCCCTGGCCGGCACCACGATCGCGCGCGCGCCCACGCCCTGGGTGGCGAGCGCGTACACGGCGAACGAATACTGCGAATAGACCACCGACTGGCCGGCCTGCACAAAGGCGTGGGCGGCGATCTCGAGGATGTCGTTGCTGCCGTTGCCGAGCGTGATCCACTCGGCCGGCACCTCGTAGCGCTCGGCCAGCGCGGCCTTGAGCTCGAAGCCGTTGGCGTCGGGATAGCGGCCCAGTTCCGACACCGCCATCGCCATCGCGTGGCGGCTCGACTCGGGCACCCCGAACGGGTTCTCGTTCGAGGCCAGCTTGACGATGTTCGCCTCGTCGAGTCCGAACTCGCGCGCGACCTCGGCGATCGGCTTGCCGGCTTGGTAGGGGGCGATTGCGCGGACGTACTCTGGACCGAATTGGTTGGGCATGTTGACTCTCAAATAAAAGCGGGGTTAGAGGCTGAGCGGGTACGATCCCAGCACTTTGAAAAAGGCGGCGTTGTCCTTCAGTTCGGCCAGCGCGCTGGCGACCGCGGCCTGGTGCACGTGGCCTTCGATGTCGACGTAAAAATAGTACTCCCAGGTGCCGATGCGGGCCGGGCGCGATTCGAAGCGGGTCATCGAGACGCCGTGCCTGGCCAGCGGCGCGAGCAGGTTGTAGACCGCGCCGGCCTTGTTGGGCACGGCCAGCACCAGCGAGGTCTGGTCCGAACCCGACGGGTTGGTCTGCAGGTGGCCGATGACGGCGAAACGGGTGCGGTTGTGCGGGTCGTCCTGGATGTGCGCCTGCACCACGCCGAGCTTGTACTGCTCGCCAGCCATCTCGCTGGCGATCGCGGCCACGCTGGCGTCGTTGCTGGCCATCACGGCCGCCTCGGCGTTGGAGGCCACCGCGCGCCGCTCGAGCTGCGGGTAATGCTGGTTGAGCCAGACCTGGCACTGCGCCAGCGCCTGCGAGTGGGCCGCGACCACGGTCACGCCGTCCATGTTGCCGGTGCGCGTCATGAGGCTGTGGTGGACCGCGATGGCGACCTCGCCGCTGATGATGGTGGTGGTGGCGAGCATCAGGTCGAGCGTGCGGTTGACCGCGCCCTCGGACGAGTTTTCGACCGGGACCACGCCGAAATCGGCGGTGCCGGCCTCGGTCGCGCGGAACACCTCGTCGATCGAGACGCACGGCAGGCATTCGACGGCGCTGCCGAACTGCTGGAACACGGCCTGCTCGCTGAAGGTGCCGGACGGGCCGAGGAAGGCGACCGTGACGCGCTTTTCGAGCGCGCGGCAGGCCGACATGATCTCGCGGAAGATGGTCTGCACCTCGCGCGCCGGCAGCGGGCCGGGATTGCGCTCGGCCACGCCGCGCAGCACCTGCGCCTCGCGCTCGGGGCGGAACACCGGCGCGTGGGTCTCGGCCTTGACGTGGCCGACCTCTTGCGCCAGGCGCGCGCGCCGGCTCAGCAGGTCGAGGATCTGGGCGTCGATCGAATCGATCTGCACGCGCAATGGGGTCAGTTTGTCTGTCATCGTCTGCTTAAAATTTGTCGTGCCTTTACGTCATCCCCGCAAAAGCGGGGACCCATGATGAGCATGCAGTTACGCACCTTCCAAAAGTTTAGACGCACAGTCCCGGGCCTGAAGGTTTACACTCCGCGTATAAGCAAGCTCAGCATGGGTCCCCGCTTTCGCGGGGATGACGTTGCCAGTAGGTAGGCGAACGTCTCATTAACTTTACCGGCCGGCGAACTCGTTCAAATAATCGACCAGGGCTTGCACGCCCTCGATCGGCATCGCGTTGTAGATCGATGCACGCATACCGCCGACGGACTTGTGGCCCTTCAGTTGCAGCAGGCCGCGCGTTTTCGCGCCGGCCAGGAATTTCTCGTTCAGTGATTCGTCGCGCAGGTAGAACGGCACGTTCATGCGCGAGCGGCAGTCCGGCGCCACCCGGTTCTGGTAAAAATCGTCGGCGTCGAGCGCGTCGTAGAGCAGCCGCGCCTTGGCGATGTTGCGCCGCTCCATCGCCGGCACGCCGCCCGCGCGCAGCAAATGCGCGAACACCAGGCCGGCGATGTAGATGCCGTAGGTCGGCGGCGTGTTGTACATCGAGTCGTGCTTGGCGACCGTGGCCCAGTCGAACGCCGACGGGCAGATCGGCAGCGCGCTGCCGAGCAGGTCCTCGCGCACGATCACCAACGTCAATCCGGCCGGGCCGATGTTCTTTTGGGCGCCGCCGAAAATGACCCCGTATTTGGAGACGTCGACCACGCGCGACAGGATGTGCGACGACATGTCGGCTACGATCGGGGTGTCGTCGGACAGCTCGGGGGTGAAGTTGAACTCGACGCCGTCGATGGTCTCGTTGGTGCACAGGTGCAGGTAGGCCGCGCCGGGCGTCAGGCGCCACGACTCGGGCGCCGGGATGCTGGTGAATTTGTCCGACTCGGACGACGCCGCCACGTTGACACTGGCGTAGCGCGCCGCCTCGGCGATCGACTTGCCCGACCACGAGCCGGTGTGCACGAAGTCGACCGTGGCCGGCTGCGCCCTACGCCCGACCAGGTTCATCGGGACGATCGCGTTCTCGGCCAGCCCGCCGCCCTGCAGGAACAGGATCTTGTAGTTGGCGGGGATGGCGAGCAGCGCGCGCAGGTCGCGCACCGCGTCCTGGTAGATCGAGATGAATTCGGGACCGCGGTGACTCATTTCCATCACGGACATTCCGCTGCCATGCCAGTCGAGCATCTCGGCAGCGGCTTGTTCGAGCACTTCCTTCGGCAGCACAGCCGGGCCGGCCGAGAAGTTGAAAATGTGCGTCACTGGATGGGGTCCTTAAAAGGGGGATTGGATGGACACAGGGGACGGCGCGCCCACCCTCGGGCTCATTTGACCACTTGTTCGATCTGCTTCTGGATGCGCGGGCCCATCACCTGCTGGCTCACCTGCATCGACTCGCCCAGGATCTGCGGCATGGTCTTGAGCATCTTCTGGCCGATCGGCGTGCCGTAGAACTTGGCCAGCTCGCCGAGCTCGGCGGCGCTGAAGTGGCGCGCGTACAGCGGCACCATGGCCGAGTTGAGCTCGTCGAGCAGGGTCGGGTCGGTGAAGGTCGCCTCCATCCCCTTGATCGCCTTCGGGATGTCCACGGCGGCCTTGGCCAGCGCCGCCTTTTTCTCCTCGGGCGTGAGCTTGGTGTTGGCGTTGATGCCGGCGGTCGCGTTTTGCAGGATCATCGCGGGCATGCGCTTGAGCATCATCTGGAAATTGGCGCCCATCGTCTCGCGGAACTTCATCGCCACGAGCAGCTCCTTGACGGCCTTCTCGACCTTGGGGTCGACCGGCGCGGCGGGTTCTACGATCGTGTTGACGACCGGTCCGGCCGCGCCGGAGACGGCCGGGGCGCCGGCCAGGGACAGGGAGGCGAGCAGGAGGGCGAGGAGTTTTTTCATGGGTACGATATTCTTGAGAGAAATAAATGCATCAGGGGCGGTATCATTTTCGCATAAAGCCGCGAAACCGATACCGCCCCTGCCGTTTTCACTCCGGTGCCGGCTCGAGGTCGACGTCTTCGAGGTCGGTTTCGACCACCCGCTGCAGGCCCGACAGCTTGGTGCCGTCCTCGACCGCGATGAGCGTGACGCCCTGGGTGGCGCGGCCCATCTCGCGGATCTCGGACACGCGCGTGCGGATCAGCACGCCGCCGGTGGTGATGAGCATGATCTCGTCGCTCGCCTCGACCAGCGTGGCGGCCACGACCTTGCCGTTGCGCTCGCTGGTCTGGATCGCGATCATGCCCTTGGTGCCGCGGCCGTGGCGCGTGTACTCGGTGATCGGGGTGCGCTTGCCGTAGCCGTTCTCGGTCGCCGTGAGCACCGACTGCTGCTCGTTCTCGGCCACCAGCAGGGCGATCACGTTCTGGCCCTCCTCGAGGTTCATGCCGCGCACGCCGCGCGCGGTGCGGCCCATCGGACGCACGTCGTTCTCGTCGAAGCGCACCGCCTTGCCCGAATCCGAGAACAGCATCACGTCGTGCTGGCCGTCGGTGAGCGCGGCGCCGATCAGGAAGTCGCCCTCGTCGAGGTCGACCGCGATGATGCCGGCCTTGCGCGGATTGCGGAAGTCAGACAACGGCGTCTTCTTGACGGTGCCCAGGCTGGTCGACATGAACACGTAATGGTCCTCGGGGAAGCTGCGGTTCCCGCCCGAGATCGGCAGGATGACCGTGATCTTCTCGTTGTCCTGCAGCGGGAACATGTTGACGATCGGCTTGCCGCGCGAGTTGCGCGAGCCCTGCGGCACCTCCCACACCTTGAGCCAGTACAGGCGGCCGCGGTCCGAGAAGCACAGGATGTAGTCGTGCGTGTTGGCGATGAACAGCTGGTCGATCCAGTCCTCTTCCTTGGTGGCCATGGCCTGCTTGCCGCGCCCGCCGCGTTTTTGCGCGCGGTACTCGGAGATCGGCTGGGCCTTCATGTAGCCGGTGTGCGACAGCGTCACGACCATGTCCTGCGGCGTGATCAGGTCCTCGGTCTCCATGTCGGTCGGGTTCATCTCGATGGTCGAGCGGCGCACGTCCTTCGCGCCGGCGCCGTATTCGTTCATGACCAGGGTCATCTCGTCGGTGATGATGACGGTGACGCGCTCGGGCTTGGACAGGATGTCGAGCAGATCGGCGATGTGCGCCATGACCTCTTTGTACTCGTTGACGATCTTATCCTGCTCGAGGCCGGTCAAGCGTTGCAGACGCATCTGCAAGATTTCCTGCGATTGCTCTTCGGACAGCTTGTACAAGCCGTCGGGCTGCATGCCATAGTGCTTCGGCAGGTGCTCGGGGCGGAACGCCTCGATGCCGCCGATGGTGTTGCCCTCGCCGGTGCGCAGCAGCATTTCGCGCACCATGGACGAGTCCCAGGCGCGCGCCATCAGCTCGACCTTGGCGATCGGCGGGGTCGGCGCGGCCTTGATGATGGCGATGAAGTCGTCGATGTTGGCCAGCGCCACGGCCAGGCCCTCGAGCATGTGGCCGCGTTCGCGCGCCTTGCGCAGCTCGAACACGGTGCGCCGCGTGACCACCTCGCGCCGGTGCGACAGGAAGCACTGCAGCATCTGCTTGAGGTTGAGCAGCTTCGGCTGGCCGTTGACCAGCGCCACCATGTTCATGCCGAAGGTGTCCTGCAACTGGGTCTGCTTGTACAGGTTGTTGAGGACCACCTCGGGCACTTCGTTGCGTTTGAGTTCGATGACCACGCGCATGCCCGACTTGTCGGACTCGTCGCGGATGTCGGAGATGCCCTCGAGCTTCTTGTCGCGCACGTTCTCGGCGATGCGCTCGAGCAGCGACTTCTTGTTGACCTGGTAGGGCAGCTCGTCGACGATGATCGCGATGCGCCCGCCGTCCTTGCCGTATTCCTCGAAGTGGGTCTTGGCGCGCATGACCACGCGGCCGCGCCCGGTGCGGTAGCCGTCGCGCACGCCCGAGACGCCGTAGATGATGCCAGCGGTCGGGAAGTCCGGCGCCGGGATGATCTCGATCAGCTCGTCGATGGAGCAGTCCGGGTTGCGCAGCACGTGCAGCGCGCCGTTGATGACCTCGGTGATGTTGTGCGGCGGGATGTTGGTCGCCATGCCGACCGCGATGCCGGACGAGCCGTTGATGAGCAGGTTCGGGATGCGCGTCGGCAGCACCGTCGGCTCTCTTTCCTTGCCGTCGTAGTTGGGCTGGAAGTCGACCGTGTCCTTGTCGATGTCGGCCAGGATCTCGCTGGCGATCTTGTCGAGGCGGCACTCGGTGTAACGCATCGCAGCGGCGCTGTCGCCGTCGACCGAGCCGAAGTTGCCCTGGCCATCGACGAGCGTGTAGCGCAGCGAGAAGTCCTGGGCCATGCGCACGAGCGTGTCGTAGATCGAGGCGTCGCCGTGCGGGTGGTATTTACCCATGGTCTCGCCGACCACGCGGGCGCACTTGACGTACGGCCGGTTGTGCACGTTGTTCATCTCGTGCATGGCGAACAGCACGCGCCGGTGCACCGGCTTGAGGCCGTCGCGCACGTCCGGCAAGGCGCGGCCCACGATCACGCTCATGGCGTAATCGAGGTAGCTCTTGCGCATCTCTTCTTCGAGGGAAATGGGGATTGTTTCTTTTGCGAATTGATCCATTGGCGGGTCGACTGCTCTCAGGCTGAGGTTGCTGTGGTTATATTAATGTGCGCAAACTGGTCGCAAACGCTGCATGCGAATTCCGCCGGGCCGCTTTGGCGCGCGGATGGCGCGCGATGACGGAACTTCCCGGCAGACAAGCGCGTGATTTTACCATGCGGCCCATGCGGACTGCGCAATTGCTGTTGCGGGCGGCCGGGACGGAAAATGGTGGAGGTGCCAATCTTGTCAACCGGCGGCGCCGGTGCGGAACACCATGTTGCACGAATACAACGTGATTGCAATTATTGTTGCTCTTGATTTAATCACGGTCGTGCTATTCCGAGCCGTGTGGCAGAATGAATCGAGGTTCAATTGCAAGTTTCACAAGCGGACGCTAGCAGTGAGGACAGGACCGCCGGGCCCTGGCCCGAGCACAAAAGTTGCGCAGTTTTCGCTGCGGATATCCCCCCGAAAGGACTTAAAAATGTACAAATTAGTTACGCTCATGCTCGCAGCCTCGGCCGCGATCGCGGGCACCGCGGTCGCCCAAAACGCACCGCTGACGACGGACATCCAAGCCAAGAAACCCCACAGCGCCTACGTGCAAGACGCGCGCGGCGTGATCGCGCGCGACCCGTACGGCCTGTGCTGGCGCACCGGCTACTGGACCAAGGAAGACGCGGTCCCGGGCTGCGACATCCCGCTGTGCGTCGAGCCGGAAACGCTGGTCGACGGCAAGTGCACCCCGCCTGCGCCGCCGGAAATGATCGCGCCGACGCCGCCGCCGGTGGTGACGCCGCCGCCGGTCGTGGCCCCCGTGGTCACCGCCGAAAAGGTGAGCTACTCGGCCGACGCCTTCTTCGACTTCGACAAATCGACGCTCAAGCCTGAAGGCAAAGAGCAGCTCGACGACCTGAGCTCGAAGCTGCAGGGCATGGACCTCGAGGTCATCATCGCGACCGGCCACACCGACTCGATCGGTTCGGACGCGTACAACGAGAAACTGGCGATGCGCCGCTCCGAGTCGGTCAAGGCCTACCTGGTCGGCAAGGGCATCGACGGCGCGCGCATCTACACCGAAGGCAAGGGTGAGAAGCAGCCGGTCGCCGACAACAAGACCGCAGAAGGCCGCGCCAAGAATCGCCGCGTCGAGATCGAGGTCGTCGGCACGCGCAGCAACTAAACGTCAGGCGCCCCCGGGTGCCTGACCGAGAACCCCGCCGCGGCGGGGTTTTTTTACGCTCACGTCCGTCGCGTTCCGCCAATTCCCGCTATTATTTCGCCTATGAATGCTGACCCACACGAAATCCAAAAGTTTAGCGAGCTCGCCCACCGCTGGTGGGACCCCACGTCCGAGTTCCGTCCCCTGCACGAGATCAACCCGCTGCGCCTCGAATGGATCAACGCCCGCGTTGCCCTGGCCGGCAAGAGGGTCATCGACATCGGCTGCGGCGGCGGCATATTGAGCGAGTCGATGGCCAAGAAAGGCGCCGACGTGACCGGCATCGACCTGTCCGAAAAGGCGCTCAAGGTCGCCGACCTGCACAGCCTCGATTCGGGCGTGACGGTGCGCTACGAGCTGATCGCCGCCGAAGCGATGGCCGAGCGCGAAGCCGGCCGGTACGACGTCGTGACGTGCATGGAAATGCTCGAGCATGTGCCGGACCCGGCCTCGATCGTCAAGGCCGCCGCCGGCCTCGTCAAGCCGGGCGGGCACGTGTTCTTCTCGACGCTCAACCGCAATCCGAAGGCGTATTTGTACGCGGTGGTGGGCGCGGAGTACCTGCTGCGCATGCTGCCCAAAGGCACACACGACTACGACAAGTTCATCACGCCGGCCGAGCTGTCGCAGTTCGTGCGCAACGCCGGGCTGCAGGTGGACGGCCTCAAGGGGCTGGGCTACAACCCGCTGACGCAAATTTACGCGCTCAACCAGGACACCTCCGTCAATTACATGGTTGCCTGCAGCCGCCCTTTGTGAACCTGCCCGCCATGCAAGACGCCACGATGAACCGCCCCCTCCATCCGCAAGCGCCGCGCGCGATCCTGTTCGACCTCGACGGCACGCTGGCCGACACCGCGCCCGACCTGGCCGCGGCCGTGAACCTGCTGCGCACGGTGCGCGGCATGGACCCGACCCCGTACGACGTGCTGCGCCCGACCGCCTCGGCCGGCGCGCGCGGCATGATCGGGGCGGCCTTCGGCCTGACACCGCTGGACGCGGGCTACGAGGAGTTGCGCCTGCAATGGTTCGACAACTACCAGGCGGCCATGGCGGTGCACAGCACCCTGTTCGTCGGCGTGCCAGAATTGCTGGACGGGATAGCCGGCGCCGGCATGGCCTGGGGCATCGTGACGAACAAGCCGGCGCGCTTCACCGACCCCTTGATTCCGCAGATCGGCCTGGCGCACGCGGGCTGCATCATATCGGGCGACACGACGGCGCACGCCAAGCCGCACCCCGCCCCGCTGTTCGAGGCGGCGCGCCGGCTCGGGCTGGCGCCTGAGCAATGCTGGTACGTGGGCGACGACCTGCGCGACATCGAGGCGGGCCGCGCCGCCGGCATGGTCACGGTGGCCTGCGCCTGGGGCTATTGCGGCGCGGTGGAACCGGCCAGCTGGGGCGCCGACTACCTGCTCGACGACCCGACCGACCTGCTCGACACCCTGCGCGAGGTGATGGCGCATGACGGGGCGATCGGCTGAAAGCACGTCGCCGCGCGGCCAAATTGAAATCAACGTCATCCCCGCGAGCAAATCAAAATCAACGTCATCCCCGCGAATGCGGGGACCCATACTTAGCTTGCCAATACGCGTAGTCCGAACTCTCAGGCCAGGGAACTACGCGTCTAAGCGAAAGCGCGTAACTACATGCTCATGATGGTGCAAACGCAGCGTTTGTACCATCATGAGCTTGCCTATGCGAGAAGCCAGAACCATCAGGCCCGGGACCGTGCGGTAGATTTTTAGACGCCGCATAACTGCGTGCTCATGATGGGTTCCCGCCTACGCGGGAATGACGTAGATTGCGATACCGACGCACGACCGCCCTTCCCGCCTTTCACTTACACATCCTTACGTTTGATACAGCCCGCTGTCTATCCCCGCCCGGCTCGCTCCATTAATCTGACTCCAAGCAAAACAACCGCACGGAGACACAAATGGAAACCACACGCACCGCACCACGACTTCACCCCCTGATGGCTGCCGCAGCAACATCGGTCGTCATCGTCAGCATCGCCGGCACGGCCGCCTTGACTGGCCTGCTGCCGAGCACACGCGCCGCCGGTGCGAGCGTCGCCCCCGCGACCGTCCCGGTGGCCGCGGTAGCCGCCCCGGTCAACACGCTGCCCCCACTCAAATTGGTCGAGGCCGAAGTGCCCGCGGTTGTGGCACCGGCGCCGGTGGTCAAAAAAGCCGTGCAAGCGAAGGCGCCGCGCGCCAAGCCGCAACCACAGCGCACCCGCGTGGCGCGCAACGACAGCCGTTCGGACTACCGTGAACGCAACTATGCGCAAACGCGCTATCAGGAGCCGAGCTACCGCCAGCCGGCCCCGCAGCCTGTGGCCGCCAAGCCCAACTACCTGGGCATCGGCGCGGGCGCTGTGATCGGAGGCCTGCTGGGCAACCAGGTCGGCGGCGGCAACGGCAAGAAGCTGGCGACTGTGGCGGGCATG
>NZ_PXWF02000084.1 GCF_003011895.2 Massilia glaciei
ACGGCAAGAAGCTGGCGACTGTGGCGGGCATGATCGGCGGCGGCATGATCGGCAACGAGATCCAGAACCGCAGCAAGGAAAACGCCGCAGCCCAGCAGCAACGCTGACCCGCTTCGCATCGAATCTGCGCACGGTAAGGGATTGCGTTACAATGACAGTTCTGTGGGGGTGACCTGGTTTCGACGTGGGTTGCAAAGCAGCGCAGGGCATACCGAGGGCGGGTCACCTCGTAAATACAACCTGAAAAACTTAACTGCAAACGATAACTCGTACGCACTCGCAGCTTAATTGCTGCTAGCTCTAGAACACCTCGTCCCTGGGGTGGGCCGTCAAAAGCTCTAGAGTCATTTACAGGGACTCGTCCGATACTGGGTTACTTAGTATTGGACTAAATAATAGGTAACTCGCTTGTACACAGCGTGCACGTCCGCGTTGTACCGGTTAAATTAAATGGCAGTGCTAAGTATGTAGAACTGTCTGTAGAGTGCTTGCGGACGCGGGTTCGATTCCCGCCGCCTCCACCATAGCATCCTAAAAAACCGTCCACTGGACGGTTTTTTTTCGTCTGTATCAACAGGCGGCGGGAATCGATACCGCGTCTGAGGGGGGCAACTGGGGGCAGAATTTAAGGACACCCCTACGCCGTCAAAGCTGGAATAATACGACTCGTTCGCATAGCTCCCCAATTTTCTTTTCAACCACCCTATTGTGATTCGGCGTTTTTGTGGTGGTCAAGTAATTTCGGACAGTTCTGGCTGAGGACCGCCCCCCGTTACTCGCAAACCGCTCCTGTTGGGGCTACACTCGCCTTTACCTTGGGCTGACGTGACAGCGGTCCCCCACGCCCCGATAAATTTACTTTCGGCGCCAAGATTGCTCGTGACTGTTCAGCCTGAGCG
>NZ_PXWF02000085.1 GCF_003011895.2 Massilia glaciei
CAGCGCCGGCGAGGTGCCGGCGGCGGCGCGCGCGGCGAGCCGCTGGTAGCGCTCGAGGGCGCCGGCGAGCGCGGCGAACGAGGGCGGCAAGGCCGGCGCGGGCATGGTCTCGGCGCCATGGCGCGAGAGCCGCACATGGGTTTCGATCACCGTGTCGTCGGCGAAGGCGCCGCTGGCGCCGCGGTTGGGCAGGTTGAGCACGAGCGCGCGCGGTTTGTCGGACGCGAGCGCGGCGATCACCTCGACCGCCATGTCGCCGAAGCCGGCCGCGCCGCGGTAGAGCTTCAAACGCGGCTCGGGCAGCGCGGCCTGCTCGGCGAAGTGCGCGTAGTAGCGCGGCATCGCGGCGGCCACGGCGTCGCTGCGCGGCCCGGCAACCCGCGCCTGCGCCACGAACGCCCGCGGATACAGGTAGTAGGGCAGGTAGGAGTTGGGCCAGAGTCCGTCGGCCTGTTCGCGCGCCATGGCCAGGCTGTAGGCGAAGCGCAACTGGTGCTCGTCGTCGAACCCGGCCGGCGCGGCCAGGGTGTCGGGCCACGGGCCGAGCGGGGCGTCGTCGACGCTCAGTTCGCTGTACCAGGTGGCGTGGTTCAGGCCGATGCAGCGCCCGCCCGGATGGCCGGACTGGCCCATCGCCTGCGCCAGCGCGGCGAGGTCCTCGTCGGACTGGTCGCACATGCCGATCACCCGCACCCGGCCCTGGTCGGCCAGCGCCTGGGTCACGATGTTGCTCGGGTTGGTGTAGTTGAGCAGGACCGCCCCGGGCGCGAGCGCGGCCATCGCCTCGGCCACGCGCAACGCCTCGGGCACCGAACGCAGGGCGTAGAAAAATCCGCCCGGGCCGACCGTCTCCTGGCCCGGGATGTCGAACTCGAGCGGCAGCGTCTCGTCGATGCGGCGCGCCGCCAGCCCGCCGGGGCGGGTCGAATTGAGCACCAGGGCCGCGCCGCGCACGGCGTCCGGCAGGGTGGCCGCGGGGCGCACCACGAACGGCGCGCCGGCGCCGCGCGCCATGCCCGCGCACAGGCGCGCGACCACGTCGAGGCGGGCCGGGTCGGTGTCGTACAGGCGCACCTCGCGCAGCGGCAGCTGGCCGGCGCGCCTGATCAGGGACTGCAGCAATCCGGGCGTATAGGCGCTGCCGCCGCCAAGCACGGTCAGAATTTCCATGTGATCTCCTCGGCCAGGGCGGCCATGCGGGTCGGTTCCTGCAGCACGCCGCCGCGTTGTTGCAGGATGTGGGCGGCGGCGCGCGAGCCGAAGCGCAGCGCGGCCGAGGGCGCCAGGCCGCGGATCAGGGCCGCCAGCATGCCGGCGCAAAAGGCGTCGCCGGCGCCGGTGGGGTCGCACACCGCCACCGGGACGGCGGCGGCGACCACGGTTTCGCCGTCGAGCATGCCGAAGGCGCCGGCCGGCCCCAGCGTGACCACCACCGAGGTGGCGGCGTCGGCCAGGCGGCCCGGGGCGGCGGCGGCGTCGCCGCAGGTGGCCACGGCCTCCTTCTCGTTGAGGATCAGCAGGTCCCAGGGGCGCCCGCCCTGCGCCGCGAGCGCGGCGAGCCGGTGCGGGGCCCAGCTGCCGCTGACGGCCACCTTCGCCCCCTCGGCGCGGGCGCGCGCGAGCGGCGCGGCCAGCCGTGCGGCCTCCTCGAGGCCGGGCACATGGATCCATTTTGCCGGCGGCAGATGGGTAACCCGGTCGAGCGCGCCGAAATCGGCGGCGCTGACGAAGGCGCGGTCGTGCTCGTCGGCCAGCACCAGCGAGACGGCCGGGTCGTCACGCGCGGGCCACGGCGTGAGCGCGATGCCCAGCCGCGCCGCCAGCGCGGCCAGCGCCTGGTCGGCGATGCCCGCGCCGACCGGCACGCACATGGTCACCCGCAGGCCGAGCGCGGCGCCCACGCTGGCGCTGTTGGCGGCGCCGCCGAAGCGCAGGCCGATGGCGTCGACGAATCGCTCCTCGCCGGGCGCCGGCGGCGCCACCCGCGGCACCGAGACATCGAGATAGGCCATGCCGGCCACGAGCAGTTCGCTCATCCGGCCTCGCCCAGCGCCGGATCGGGATGGGTGTGGCCGGCGGCGTGCTGGAAGTCGTCGGCCCAGCGCGCCACGTCGTGCTCGGTGACGATGGCGGCCATGCGCGCGGTGCGGTAGGCGCGTTCGTCCTCGCCCATGGTCAGCGCCCGGTGCAGCGTCGCGATCATGGAGCGCGCGTCGTACGGATTGGTCAGCAGGGCGCCGTGCAGGTCGACCGAGACGCCGGCGAACTCCGACAGGATCAGCACGCCGGACTTGCCGACGGCCTTCTTGGCGGCGATGAATTCCTTGGCCACCAGGTTGAGGCCGTCGCGCAGCGGCGTGATCCAGGCGATGTCGCAGGCGGCGTAGTGGGCCACCACGTCGTCGAACGAGAGCGCGCGGTAGAAGTAGCGCACCGGCACCCACTCGAGGGTCGAGAAGCGCCCGTTGATGCGCCCGACGATGCGGTCGACCTCGAGGCGCAAGGTCTCGTAGATCTCCATGCCCACCGCCGCCGGCGTGATGATGTTAATCAGGGTCACCTTGCCGACGTACTCGGGATGTTCGTCGAGCAGGCGCTCGAAGGCCTCGAGCTTTTGCAGCGAGCCCTTGACGTAGTCGAGCCGCTCGATCGAGATCACGCTGGTGACGCCGTTGAGGTAGTCGGTGATGTTCTGGGTCTTGGCCTGCACCTCGGGCGTGGCCGCCAGCTGCGCGATCAGGGCGGTGTCGGTGCCGACCGGATGGGCGCCGAGGCCGATGCGCCGCCCGCCGACCTCGATCCGGGTGGTCATGGTGTCGACCCCGAGCGCGCAGCCGTAGGTCAGGAAGCGCGGCGCGCACGGCACGCTGTCGACCACCTCGAGCGGCGCGAACGAGCGCGTGGCGTCGACGAAGTTCTCGACGTAGCGCGGGATCTGGAAGCCGACGTAGTCGCACTGCAGCAGGCTGCCGATGATGTCGCGGCGCCATGGCAGGATGTTGAAGATGTCGCTCGAGGGGAAGGTGGTGTGGTGGAAGAACGCGATGCGCAGGTCCGGGCGCAGCGGGCGCAGGAAGGCCGGCACCATCCACAGGTTGTAGTCGTGGATCCAGGCGAGCGCGCCCTCGGCCGCCTCGCGCGCGGTGCGTTCGGCGAACAATCGGTTGACCTCGAGGAAGCGCTCCCAGTGCGCCTGCTTGAATTCGGCCTTGTCGGGGAAGGAGAAGATGATCGGCCAGAAGGCCTCCTTCGAAAACTTCTTGTAGAACAGGTCGACGTCGTCGCCGGTGAGCGCGATGCGCGCCGCGTGCAGGTTGCGGTAGCGCTGGCCGTCGACCGCGACGGCGTCGACGAAGTCCTCCGGCTCGCGGCTCTCCTGCTGCGACCAGGCCACCCATGCGCCCTTGCGCGCGCCGGCGAACAGGCGCAGCAGGGTGGGGATGATGCCGTTCGGGCTCTTGGGCCTGCGCTGGATCGTGACGCCGTCCTCGAGCACCTCGTCGAACGGCAGGCGGTGGTAGACGATGACGAGGTCGGCGTCGCCGCGCTTGTCGGTCTCGAGCCTGGTGGCCATGCTCGGCTCGACCAGGATGCCGTGGTGGGTCAGGCCCTGCAGGATGCCGCCGCAGCCCTCGGCGCGCGCGATGTGGACCTTGCGCAGCCTGCGCACCCGTTCGACCAGCGCCGGCTCGGCGCCGCCGACGACGATGCCACGAAAGCCCGCCTGCAGCATCGACAGGTCGTTGAGGGTGTCGCCGGCGACGATGATGTCGCCGGGGTTGATGCCCTCGGCCGCGGCCAGCCCGAGCAGGGCGCTGCCCTTGCCCACGCCGCGCGGCAGGACGTCGAGGTAGCGGCCGGCCGAGAACAGCAGGTCGCAGCCGAGCTCGTCGATGGCGGCGCGCAGGCCCGGGGTGACCTCGCCCATGCTCGACAGGAACGAGCAGCGCCGCTCCTGGGGCACGCTCTGGCGCTGCAGCGGAAAGCGCGCCAGCGCGCGCAGCACCGCCTGCGAACCGGGCCAGCGCGCGGCGATGTCGTGCTGGAGCGGCTCGACCGGGCGCAGGTCGCCGTGCACGATGGTGGCGCCGACGTCGGCGATGATGTAGTGCGGCTGCGGCAGCGTCGGGTCGCTCAGCAGCGGCATGATCGATTCAAGGCTGCGTCCGGTGACGTAGACGATCCTGGCGCCGGCGAGCTCCCCGCTGAACAGCTCGCGGATCCGGCGCCGCGCCTCGTGCGGGCCGGCCAGCAGTGTTCCGTCGAGGTCGGTGGCAAGGATCAGCTTGCTCGGGTCGGGCGTGGCGTTCCATTGGCTCTCTAGTGCATCCATGGCGTTTTTTCCTTCGTTTGGTCGTGCGGTGGTCGCTTCGCTCGCGGGTGGCGCAAGTGTGGGCGTTGTATTTTTCGCGTTCCGGCATGCGGGCCGGGGCGGTAGGCAAGCCGGCGCCGCAGCGTGGGAGAACCGCATTATCGGTGCGCGATTCGGATCCCGGGACCGCGCAACGCAAGGAACGCGGGCGTTCCCTGCCTTGTTTTCCGCGGGCGCTGAAGATGCGCAATTGGCCGCCGGCGGCCGCGCCGTCCTCACCTCCAGACGCCGCCCGGCCAGCTTAGTGGCCAAACATTAGCTAACACTTAGCGATGGCCAAGTTGCCGGCTGGGGGCTGATGGTGCCACGTTGAACACCTCAAAAAATAGTGCAATAATGGTGCATACAACGTGCATCGAGGGGCAAACATGGCTGCCGCAGAAATGCCAATCGCAGAAAAGGCCGTTCCAGCCGGCGAGGCAGTTCCCGTATTCGATCGAAACTTTGACGGGTTCATGAGTTTCCTCAGTGCCAAGGCGAGCCCGTCGATTTCCCCAAAACGATTCGGACTTGTTTTTCGGCTGGATATGCAAACCCTCGCGGCGCATGCACACGTTCACAGGAATACCGTCAGGCTGGCACCGGACACCGAGACCATCCAGTCGTACCTGCGTGAATCGGTGCGGGTGATCCGCGCTGCCGCCGATATTTCCGACAGTATCGAAAAAGCGATCTATTGGTTCAAGAATCATCCGCTGCCGACTTTCGACTACAAGACGCCGCAGGATCTTGTCTCAGAAAAACGCACGGAAGCCCTCATCAAGTACATCCAGTCGCTCTAGGCTGGATACACCGGGTGATTCTCACCACGCTCAACGCTGCTGCCTACCGGGTCCATCAGCCGAAATGGTCATTTGCGCCGACCTCGGGAGCTGGTGCCGGCGCCCATGGCGGGCGCGCCAACCGGCCTGGTGTCAATGCGCCCTACCTGTCACTGGAGCTGGAGACCGCCCTAGCCGAGTACCAGCAGCTCGATGCGCTCCTGCCGCCAGGGCTCATGGTCGGCTATAACGTAAGCCTCGACGCCATCGTAGACTTCCGTGGGGACTTCACGAGCGACTGGGACGCGCTCTGGCAGGCTTTTTACTGTGACTGGCGGAACATGCACTTCCACCAAGGCATTGAACCCCCATCTTGGGTCATCGGCGACCAAGTCCTCGCGCCTGGCGCGAAGGGAATCTTGTTCAATAGCGCGATTACCTGCGGCGCAAATCTTGTCATCTACACTGACGCGCTCACTGGTGCAGATGCCATCAGTGTTTACGATCCGCACAACGATCTCCCAAAGAACCAATCGTCCTGGCAGTAGCGGTTTCCAGAAGAATTGACCACGGCCCCGCCTGTCGAGGCGGCGCCCTAACTGTCGAATGGTCGCCGCTCTGGCCGCATCCGGCTGGCCACTCTACTCATCGGTCGCGAGACCCTTTATCAATACCTGAGACTGGCACCAGCGGCTTAACCCGGATTTCCGCTCTTATGGAAAGCATATTGTTATGGAAAGAGCCGGCGGTGATGCGGCTCCCCAGCCCGGCCCGGCTTGCCATCGAGTGCAAAATCGCTCCACATAACGAAAACAGCCGTCCATTCCTGCGTATGGAGGGGCACGTCCGCGAGAAGCGGTCCGTCGCGCCGGTGTCCCCTTGTTCCGGGCAATGTAGGCGACCGTCTATTCGTCAGTTCTGCTGTCGATTCGTCGCATGCTACTGTGTTGTGTGCGGGGCCGCGTGGCATCGTTACACCTTCGTGGGTGTCGATCCCTCTTTCCAAGGACCCTGTAATGAAAAAGCTTTTCTCGCTGCTGTCTATGCTTGTGTTGAGCGCCCCGCTGCTGGCGGCCACCGATTCGTTGACTCAGACCTCCACGGACACAAAAAAAGGGGGCGCGGTCTACATAGAACCCCCGATGGTAACAGTGCCCGGCGGCGAATTCCAAATGGGTGGCGGCAAACCCCATCGCTCGGGGGGAGCCGCGCAAGACCCCCGCACCCTGCCGATCCATCAGGTCAAGATCAACGCCTTTAAGCTGGGCAAGTACGAAGTGACCGTGGCCGAATTCCGGCGTTTTATTGAAGCGACCGGTTACAAAGCACCGGACAAATGCGTGCATCAGCCCGGTCAGGGCTGGTTCGGCGCAGGGGCCACGCCCGGCGCATGGGATAAGAACGAGCTCACCAACAGCGAGTTCCAACCGGTCGTCTGCATAGGCTGGGCCGGCGCTGACGCCTATGCCAAATGGTTGTCACAGCAAACCGGTAAGAGCTACCGCCTGGCCAGCGAAGCCGAGTGGGAGTACGCTGCCAGCGCGGGCAGAGGCAAGCCCGGCTTTCCCTTCGGTGACGACATCGACCAAAAGCGCATCTGCGGGTACGCCAATGTGTCCGATCAATCGGCCGAGCATGCAGGCATGCAACGTTTTGGAGCCACCTATACTGGCTTTATGGGCGGCATCTCTCCCTGCGATGATGGTGCAGGGTTTGCCAGCATCGTTGGCATGTACAAGCCCAACCCCCTGGGCCTCCATGACCTGATCGGCAATGTAGCGGAGTATTTGCAAGATTGCTGGAGCGAGAACTACCAAGGTGCGCCGGCAGACGGCAGCGCGCGGCTGGACGGCAACTGCAAGATGCGCGCCAGCCGCGGCGGCGCCTGGCATTGGCGTGGCAACTCGGCCACCCAGCGCGGTGCGGTAGAGCTCGATTGGATCGGCGCGATTGAGGGCTTCCGCCTGGCCCAGGGTCTGGCGAGCCCGGCCGACAAGCGCTCGGCACCGACCTCCCAGGCCTTTGATAAAGCGCTGGCGCAGGCGCAAGCCGTGGAGCGCGCTCGCCGCAAGAATTTGCAGCCTTTCCCGCCGCCGCCACAGGGTTTGCAGCTGACGCAGGGAACCTCAGCGGTTCAGCTGAGCTGGATGGCCACCCCCGACCCCAAGGTGCTCGGCTATCACGTCTACCGCAGTGACAGCGTTGGCGGCGACTTTGTGCGGATTGCCTCAGACGTCAAGACGCAGCGCTATGTGGACGAGGCTGCTCCTGCACGCAAACACCGCTATTCGGTGGTGGCCGTCAACCGCGATCGTTTCAGTGAGTTCAGTGCACCGGTGTTTACCGCCGACCAAGTGCATGCGGTGCCGGCTCGGATCCAGGCGGAAGACTTTAACCGGATGGACAATGCCGAAGTCGGCAAAGTGGTGCCCCAAGAGGATATGGAAGATGGTGGCCAAGCAGGCTCGAACTTGACTGGAGCCGGCGGTATGGCCAAGGACGGTTGGACAGAATACAGCGTTGACGTCCAGCGCGCTGGCAACTACCGGTTTAGCTTCCGCGTGGCCAGCAAGGCCGGTAGCAAGGGCCTGGCCTTGAGCGTGGATGGACAGCCCGTGCTGGAGCAGGCCGTACCTGTAACCGGTGGCTTCAAGGTCTGGAAAACCGTGGCCGCGCCTGGCCCGATCCGACTGGAGGCCGGCCGCCACGTTCTGCGCATCCGGGCCATCGACCTAGGCTGGAAGCTCAACTGGTTCTCGCTGGAACAGGCTGACTAAGACGCGATTGGGTTGCTAGGAGCCTGTCGGACTTAGGGAGTCGAAGCGAAAAAAGTGCTGGACGAGGACAGATTTTGACGATTTCGCAGTGCCAATAGCGAGCTATTGGCCGAGAAAGCGGCGAAATATGTACCATCCAGCGCTTTTTGCAGCCGACGATCCTAAGTCCGACAGGCTCCTAGCACCATCAACGCCCAGTACGAACCGTCATTTTGAGGGTCCGCTTCGGGGCGTAACCGGTCATCCCCAAGTTGCTGACGCTGCCGATGGCGCCGGGGCGGCGCCAGTGAAATATTATGGAAAGCAAAATTAGCTTGCCGCCCTGCTACGTGCGGCGTTTTAGACGGCAGCTTTCCATAAGCATCTGCTTTTCATAAGAACGGTTATGGAAAGCTTTGCATAACCGTTCCACCGCACCTCAAACCCCCAATACCTGTCTTCCAGCCAGTTGGCTGCCACTAAGTATTGGCTAAGTCTGCCTGTCTATATTCATGACAAGTCCTGCTTGCCGGGAGACAAACATGATGAACAACGATCAGGAATCGGCGCCGCGACTGCGATGGTAGAAAAGTTTTTGTTGACCTTGGTCCTCGGCGTTGCGGCCTGCGGCGCCGCCCTCGCCGTCGAAGTGGAGAGGCCGGGCTGGACGACGTCGGCCGAGTTGGGCGCCATCATTACCTCGGGCAACACGGTCGGCACGTCCGTCACCGGCAAGATCGAGGCCCGCCATGAGTTGGCGGGATGGAGCAACCACTATGTCATGGGCGGCTATTTCAAGGAGGATGAGGCCGCCGACGGGCAGGGCGGGCGACTGCGCAAGCGCTCTGCGGAACGCTATTCGTTCTCGGCGAAGGCCGCGTTCAAATTGATGCAGAAGGGCAAAAAGCTTTTCGTTCTCGCCTCGCATGTCGACGACAAATTCGCCGCCTACTCGACGTATTCGAGCGTCGGCGTCGGCCACAGCGTCCAATTGCACGCATCGGCCGACAGGTCGCTCGATGTCGAACTCGGTCCCGGCTATTTCAGCGGTGTCAATGCGAACGGCCAGGCCGAGAGCGGGTTCACGCTGCGCGGCGCGGCGGCGCTCAAATGGAAGCTGGGACCGGCGGCGGTCTTCTCGCAGACGCTTAGCGTCGAGCGTGGCGCCTCGAATACCCACTCGGTCGCCGAATTCGGATTGAGCACAAAAATCAACGACACGATGCGGATGAAGGCCTCCTTCGTGGCGCGCAAGGACACCAATGTCCCGGCAAAGAAAAAGAACACGGATACCCAAACGGCGTTGACGCTGGTGTATTCCTTCTAGATACGCGCAAGACAAAATGCCATGGCCGTTCGCCGGCATTGTCCGAAAGAATCGGCCGAAAGAATCGGCCGAAAGACACAGGGGATGAAAAAAACAATGAACAGAACCACTTCCAGCGTTTTATCCGGCGCCTTCTCCGGCGCCTTATCCGGCGCCTTTTCCAGCCTCGCCGGCCGGGCGCCGCTGGCCGGCCTGCTGGTGGCGCTGATCATCCTGCCCGCCGCGCGTGAAAGCTTCGCCGCCACCAAGCAATCCAAGTCGCGCGATGCCAAGGCCGCAGCCGTCATCGCCACTTTCCGCCTGTTGGCGCAACAACGGCCGTGGCGCTGCGCGAAAGGCGAGCCGGTGCAGGCGGCGCCCGATTGGCAGGCCAAAACGGCGCAATGCGCGTGGCAGAACCGCCTGCAGATGCGTCAGTGGGTGCCGTCCCAATCCCACCCGGACCGTTGCCTGACCCACCAGGCGGTGTGGTGGCGCTGGCAACTGGCGCGCCACGGCATCGCCGCGCCCATGGCCGCCCCGGTGTGGGACCGCGGATGGCGCGCCCAAAGCGCCGCCACCTCGGCCAGCGCATTGCAGCGCATCGCGGTAATCCGGCAGGCGAGCGACGGCAGATGGATCGCCACCGAATGGACCTGGACGCCTTCGCTGCGCGCGGCGACCCGCAAGTGGCAGGCCGGCCGCTGGAAACTGCTGGCCGACGCCGCCGGACAACTGCGCGCCCCGCCGCGCAATGTGGGCGGGCCCGAGACGCTCGCCCTGCGCGAGGCATGGGAAAAGAACCTCAAGGGCCGCGCCGGCGAAGTGCTGCCCGATGCCTGGCGCTGGGAAAGCAATGGCACGTGCCTGCGCATGGAGACGGTCGGACTGAGCCAGGCCCAGTTGCACCTGCCGTATTCGCGCGACGAAGTGCGGCACGAGCAGCGCGCGGCGATGCAGGTGCAACTGGCGCGCCGGTTTCCCAAGGCCACCTGGCTGATGCCGTTCCGCCTGCTGCGCGCAAAGGACGCGGACAAGGGCGCC
>NZ_PXWF02000086.1 GCF_003011895.2 Massilia glaciei
CTGCTGCGCGCAAAGGACGCGGACAAGGGCGCCGGCGCCAAATACGAGGCGATCTGGCTCGAGGACAAGCTGGTCAAGGGCCAACTCTGGATTCCGACCAAGACCAACGGCGTGATCGTGCGCGCCCGGATCGTGGCCGACGCGCCCGCCACGGCGGGCAAGCCGGTCCCGGCCGCGCTAGAGAAAAGCATCGAAACCATCGACCGCGAACTGACCGGCCTGGCGACCATCTGGGAGACCGACTATGATCGATGAAATGTCCGCACTGCAATCGCTGCTGCTGTCGCCGCTGGCGGTCATCGGCGCCGGCCTCATGCTGGCGCAAATCGTGGGACTGCTGCTGCACATGCGCGGCATCCCAAAATTGTACGGCGCCGTCATCGCCG
>NZ_PXWF02000087.1 GCF_003011895.2 Massilia glaciei
CGGTCACGTTCGCCGAAATACGCATTGAGGATGCAAAGCATGTCAAGTGTGGCTCCGGGAGGGGAGCGGCGCACGGCGGGCCCATTATATTTTACAAGTGCATGCTGCGGGAATAGTCTCCCTTTGTCACCCGGTATGCCTGGACCGGGGGGGGCGTCGGGCTCTGCACCAGTCCGGTGTGGCCGTGCCATGGCACGAGTCTTCCTGCTCTGGAACTACATCATCCCGGCAGGTGCGTCACCTTGTGTCGCATGGCGACCGCGCCATGCGCGGTCGCGGTGAATGTGGCGCCGTGGTGGCCACTGAAATGATGCCTAGTGTACTGCGTCAAACAAATTGAAGCTTATTCAGCTTGGCTCGGGCGCGAGTGACTTTGGCCAGAATGTCGGTCGCTTTCGCGGTCCAGATGTATGGTTTCGGCGCCTCATTATGCTTTACGATGAACTGTTCGATCGAGCCGATCAGGTCGGGGATTGATTTGAACGTCGCCCGTCGCAACTGGGTTTCCGACAAATCGAGGAAGAACCGCTCGACCATGTTGAGCCAGGACGCGCTGGTCGGCGTGAAGTGCATGTGAAAGCGCGGATGTTTCGCTAGCCACGCTTTCACATTGGGGTGCTTATGGGTTGCGTAGTTATCGGCGATCAAATGGATCTCCTTGCCTTTCATGACGCTGCCATCGATTTGTCGAAGGAATCGAAGCCATTCCTGATGGCGATGCTTGGTTTGGCACTGACCGATGACACTGCCGTCGAGTGTATTCATCGCCGCAAACAGAGTCGTCACGCCGTTGCGCTTGTAGTCGTGCGTCATCGTTTGGCAGCGCCCCTTTTTGAGTGGCAATCCCGGTTGCGTACGGTCCAGTGCTTGAATCTGGGACTTCTCGTCGCAACAGAAAACCAAAGCGTTTTCCGGCGGGTTCATATACAGCCCAACAATATCGTCGAGCTTCTCCACGAAGTGCTTGTCGTTCGATACCTTGAAGGTCGACACCAGATGGGGCTTAAGTCCGTGTGCATGCCAGATGCGCCGCACGCTCGCTTCGCTGATACCCGCCGCAACTGCCATCGTTCGTGTGCTCCAATGCGTTGCATTGTCCGGCGTTTGCTGGGTCGTCATTTTCACAATCGCCTTAACCTTGCGGTCAGAAATCTGCGGCTTGCGTCCCGGCCTAGTTCCGTCCTGCTCAATTCCAAGCAGGCCGTCTTCGATATACCGACCACGCCAACGGGCCACAGTGGCACGGACGACGTCCAGTTCGGCGCTAATTTCTTTGTCCGTCGCGCCATCTGCAGCTCGCAAGATCATCTTCGATCTTTCGGCCACGCGAACCGGTGTCGTTCTACCATTCGCTCGTGATTCCAGCTCGCCGCGCTGCGCTTCGGACAACTCAATTTTCATCGCTACCCGCATGATTTTTTCCTCCTCATGACAGGATATACGCAAACTTATTATAAGCAATGTTATTTGTGACGCACTACACTAGTTACGTTGCGAAGCACGCGCTGTAACCTTCATCGACTGGTTCATATCTAGCAGCTGCAAGCCAAGCACTGCCGCCACTTGCTTTGGCGCTTGTGTATCCCCAGGCCGCTATTTGGCGGCTCACTTGAGCATCAACAACCAAGCCGGCGAACTGACCGATTTCGCCGATGGCGTCACGACGTAGCTCCAACCGCTCCAACCAGCGCTCGAGATGCGGACGCGCGGCCAAGGTTGCCGACTTGCTTCTGTTGCAGGACGGGTGAGCGAGCACGAAATTGTGCGCTAGGTCACGCGGATATTGAGAGAAGGGGACGAAGTGGTCGACGTCGCCAGCCGTCAACCTAGCGGCACAGTAAAAGCAACTTGGCCCATCGAGTTTTCTCAGCCCGTCGGCCATCATCAGTAGCGACTGGCGCGAGGTCGCAAAGAGGAAATTTTCAAGGTCGTCCGCTTCCCCAAGAATGATATGGTTTCTGGGATTTGCTTTGATGTGGCCGATCCAATGCGAACGAGCCAATTGCTGCACGAGCGGGTGGAAGCGTCTCAGGCAGTATGCGACCCCAGGTTTGAGTCTCACTTTGCCGGGGCCTACCCGTTCGTAGAGAAAATCATTCGTCGTTCCACCAAAATTCTGCAGGTAGTTCAGCGGTTGCGCGGACACTGTCTGCGCTACCTTGGCCAGAAGGATCTGGAACTCGGGGAGGTTGCGAGCAAAATGGTATGTTCCGCCGCATTGCGTGGCTCGGAACGCAGCGATGGCGGAAATTACGGCAGCCTGAACGCCATTGTTTTGCACCAAAACTCCAAGTGATGAGTCTAGCAACCCCTTGCCATAGGGCAGTGCTTGGCGCCAGTACATCTGAATGAACCGCTCACCAATCTGACGGGTTGAAAGCGCGAGCTCTCGGCCATCGTCGCCGCCAAGTTCTACCGCTAAATCAGCGAAGGCAATGAGGAGCGCATATTTGTACGTTGCTGTGAAATCGCCTTCGGCGAATACACGTTGAATATTTGAGAGGAAACGAAGTTGCTCCTCGGCCGATGGGGATGGCAGCTGCGGCATAGGCGGGCTACCTTTGGGACCAGTAGTTGGCCTTGTTCGGAATCACCCAGCGCACGCCGCCGCGCGGGTCATCCTGATCACCTTCGTACCTCGGTATTAGGTGGATGTGGAGGTGCGGAACCGTTTGTCCGGCTGCCGCCCCATCGTTAATGCCGATATTATATCCTGCTGGCTTGTTGTCTATTTCGGCCAGCTCCTTCGCTTTGTCGAGAAGGGAAAGAAGCGCCGAACGTTCAGGGGCAGTCGCAGAGAAGAATGACCCAAAGTGGCGTTTTGGAATGATGAGACTGTGACCAGGGGAAACCGGATAGCCATCCAGAATCAAGAGGGCGAGCTCGTTTTCTTCGACTACACGCCCTGCAGGAAGGGTGCAAAACGGACATGGATTTTCCAAGTTTTTGGTGACGGTAATGCTGTCAGTCATGCTGCGACTCTCCGAAATGATGCGCGGTAGTCGATTGGTTCTAAGTGCAGCTGTTTTGAAACGTCCCCGTGCAGCATGTAGAGCTTTGGTGCCGCGCGGAATTGAAATACGCGGTAAAGATGAAAGGCGTCGCCACTCTCCTGTGAGAATTCAAGCTCGTTCCGGCTAATGATGAACGCTGACGTGTGAGCACCGTTTGTAGTCTTTACCTCAATGTAGCGCGGTTTTTCCGCGGAGTCGTAGGAAAGTATGTCATAGCCGGCGCCGTCACCGAGACGGTCTGATACCCAGTCCACCCTTTGAAACAGGTCTGCCAGGCCCGCGTCCTGCAACCGCTGCTGCTCGTAGCCAAGCACCCACTGTTCGCCGATGCGGCCGAGTTGACGATTGGCTCGATCCTTTGCAGCGAAGTCGATTTTACGTGGCAGCCGTATGCGTGGTGCCCCCGATTGGACTTGCATGACGAGTTCAATTGCAGGAGCGTCCACGAGCACAGCCCGGAACTGCTTCTCGCCTGGTGCTTTCACTTCCTCAAGTGCGTCGACTACGTGCCCGACCAGGTCGCCATTATCGAGAATGAATTTCTGTACGACCTTGCGAAGTAGGAGTTGGCTGTTCCCTCGCGGCTTGTAGCCGGAGATGAACGGCAGGTCCATGCCGTGCAGCACCGCACTGATGTTCTGGTGTTTGAGTTCGACCGAGGCCTTGCTGCGCGCCGTTAGAATCTGACGCAGGGCCTCATTGCGTTCTGACTTGTAGAATTTTTCCTGTTTTGCTTCCAAGAGCAACATTTCGAAGTAGGCTGCAACGGTTGCGTCCACCTCTTGTTGTGACCAGTCCTCGCCGATTCGGACGACCTCGAATCCGAGGCTTTGCAGTTTGGGCACGACTGTGGCCTCGCCACCTGAGAAATCTGATGAGTTCAACGGACCTTCGCCGGGGTACTGGAATCCATAGGCTGAACCGACGATGGCCTTCGAGTCACATAACTCACCGTTTGCTGGGTTCCGAACCAAGAAATCGCGGGACTTACCAAAGCCGTAGCGGGCAAGAAAGGCAGTTCGGCCGAGTGACGAAAACTCTGCGAGAGCACATTGAACCGCCGATGGGCTCTGCAGGCGCGAGAGACTAGACGACACTATACGCACCCTCAACCTTATAGGATACTCGTGCCTTCTCTGTCACACTAAACGTGCGGTCTAAGTTCAGCCAGTTCTCAGCGTGTACCAAATTCATGACTCGCCTTCGGTCTTGTGTGAATGGAATTGAGGCTGCCAAGCCTCGACCAGTGCGAGTACGTTTCAGAGTTATTAAATCGCGCTGTGTGGAGCAGCAGCATAATCTCAATGCTCTGAGGCAGTCAGCAAAATGCAGCCCCCTTCTACAAGTTGAGATCCACCCGTGCCGACTTACGTCAGTGTTCATTTGCGCACGCAAATTTTGTGAACTCAGCCACTTCATTTGGTGACATGTCTTTCATTTGGTCGTAAACGAGATCTATCCAACCGGACATTGCAGCAAGTTTCTTACCAAGTTGTCGCTTAACCTTAGAGCGATTTACACCCTTATCGCGCTCTTGGGCGGCAGATCCCAGAAGCGCTGCTCGGAGTTCGCAAATTGCTGGTTCAGTCGCGAAGGCGTTTTGCACGCCGGACCCTATCCATAGAACTATCGCCATTACCGCACTTCTACAGACACTAGTCATATACTTGCTCTTTTAAAGTTATCGAATGTATTCATGCAACATACGAGAAGAACCTAGTCTACCCAGCAGTTGGTAAGTCACAAGCCAAGGCGTGGGAAAACCTTAAGTGGCGCTGTATGCGACGATATGCGAACGATAAGCGGATGGGCCGTAAAGCCGAAATAGATTTCTTATAGTTCACTGCCAGTTGACGCTAAAAAGCTGCAGTTTGGATATTAGCGGCGGACTTCAACCTTGTAAAAGAAATTCTCGATCATCAGGCGCGCCCTGTCTGACTGAATTGCGTCTGCGATTGAACTCTTCAGCTGCACGTAGTGGCGGCACTCGGGACTTTGGGCCTTGCTCCAGTTGAAGAGCGCTCTTACTTGACTGGGGAAGTCTTGGTGCGCATGAGGCCCTCCCAGTGCTTCATTTATTCCCGGTAGTGCTCGCGCCGACGCTTCTCGCCGCTCTGGCCAAGCGGGAGAGATGGTGACTGAGCCCGATTTTGTTTCTAAGGCGAACAAGAATTCTACTTTGCCTGTTTCGTCAGCCCAACAAGGCGGAAAATCTCGACCGCCCCTTGCATCCAAACGGTGCTTCAAGAAAGCAACCTGGCCCCTTAGGTCGGAATTTTCTTTTGCTAAAATCCCGGGAGACGATCCGTTGGAGGACAACTTGGCAAAGTCCCTTGCTGCGCTTACTACATCTTGGATTTCCTGATCTTCACGACCAGGCGTCAGCTCCTTCGACATATTCGTCCGAAGCTGAGCTTTGAGGACTTCACTGATCATGATCGCATTTTTAACGAGGGGAAGGAGGTCGCGATTGGCGCGTAAAGGACGAGCATCAGACATCGAAGCAGCTTGAATTCCCAAGCCGGCGGACGAATTTTTTTTGGCAGCGTTCTTGTCAAATTTAATCTCTACATGTTCGTTATTTTGTGCTGTCGCGAGCGCCTTCGCGATTTGATCTCTCAGCGCCAATGCAGATACAATTTCGTTCTTTATCATGTCAGAACGTTGCGAATTCCCAACCTTCTGCAGACGCTCTTCCAGTTCAACTAATGCCGTGAGCTTCGTGTTGAGGTCATCCACCTTTTGTTTTAAGCGATCCCGTTCATTTCGTACGCTTTCAACCGCAACCAATTTAGTGATAATTTCACTTGGATTTTTAGCACCGGCATCTTCGAGTGCTTTTGTAAGTTCCCTTTTCGCGGAGCTCAATGCGCCAGTGGCTTGCTGTGTCGATTGTATTGTCGCAAGCTCGGCCTGAGCGGCTTTACGATCGGTCTCTTCCTTGAAGATTACGTATCCAAGTAGCAAAAGTAGGAGAAACGTGATGATAAAAGCGATCTCCGTCAGGGACAGCTGAAAAACTTGATCTTTTTGTTGTGCCACTTTATATGCACCTATGAGCGCGGGGCACGAAGCTCAATGTTCTTATCCGCAGGCATCACGGTAGTAATGTTAATGCCAGGCTGAGTAATCGATTCTTCTGCGTTCGGGTCTTTCTGTGATTTGTGTACGGAGTGACCCGCCTTCACTTGGTCTTGATTAATGCTTGTCGACACCAATTTGAGATCGGCACCTTGCGAATGTAACGTTGACTCAACTGCTTTGAGCTGCTGTGTCATGACCTCAAGATGCTCCACAGTCAGTGCACCATTCTTGGACGCCAATTCGGCTTGATGTGTCAATTCGTGCAATAAATTTGCCTCGCGTGATTCGATTGTGCCGATGGCATCCAGTCTCGTCGCTAGTAACGAAGATTTTTCAATTGCTGCGTCGAGCCTAGCAGTGGTCGTTCTTGACGCTTGTGTGCTTTCCGCAAGTTGGCTCGCAACGTGACCAGCGGCAGCTCTTGCTGCTGCGGCCTCTTCGCGCAGCGATTCTCCGAAAGTGGTAGCGGCTGCTATGGAGGCAGTCGCATTTGCGTGCAAGGTTTTGGCGACGTGCATCGTAGCGTTAGCCTGTGTGCCGAGTTTGCCAATTACATCTCCTAGTGAAAGCTCAAGACTCTTGCGGGAGGCAGCGCCTTCCGCAACCACTTCTGTGACACCAAGTACCAAATGAGAAGCAGCCAAGCTGTTTTCCCGAATTGTACCGACGGTTCCGCTGAGCGCTACCTCGACCTTCACTAATACGTTTGTAAGGCCAGCAAGCGTTTCCATGTGGTTTGACGCGCTATCCAAAACAGCCTGTTGTTGTTCGGTAAGCTTGCCGATGGAATCGAGCGAAGCCTCCACGGCGCCGGCTTTCTGGCGGAGCATGTTCAATGCGTTCGTCAAAACGAGGGCTGAATCGCTAACTTCGTCGGAAGTTTGCCTGACGCCCCCCGCTAGTTGTTGGGCACTTTGCTTCAGCGAGGCCATCGGCCCTTGCAGATGCTGTGCGAAATAGTCGTCTGGGAAAGTCGTGTTTTGTAGGCGAGTGGTTACTGCGTCGGTAAAGGCGCCCACTTTCGTCTCAATGCTTGCTAGGTTCTTCTGCATACCGCCAGCATAAGCATCGACCGAATCGGAAAGCTTGCGGCTCACATTTCTGACCTCTGCCAAGGTGAGCGTGCATGCCTCTTGGTTTCGATCCGATAATTGGACGAAAAACTCATTGAGTTTTTCTGCTTGGTTTTTTGTAAGGTTTTCTACTTCCATGCTAACGCGCTCCACGCTTGCCTTGGTTGCGGCATGGACCTGATATTCGAAGTCCTTGAGCGACTCGAGCGACATTCCCATTTGCTCACTGAGTCGCCTAGTGGCTTCCAATGCAGCGTCTTCTGCGGCAATAAGCGCTTCAGTGACTTCCTCTTTGAAGCTGACCAAGTAGACGCGAACTCCTAATCCCAGCACCGTACTGACCATGGCCGCGCCGAATCGCACGGCGATTTCCTGGATCTTCGTCCCAATGTTGGGCAAATCGAAAAGGCTGAAGATAATGGAGGTAATGGTGAAGATGAAACCTAAGTAATAGCACGTATCCGCGAATTTCTCATCTGTGACAGTGGTATCGTTACGACGCACGCCAACAAAAATATATACCAGCATTAGAGCTATAGGGATTATAAATCCGAAAAGAATTGGCCGCTGAAAGTGCCAGCCAATTGCTGAGGAAACTACTTTCAAAGTGAGTGTGATCAGAAAAAGAGCTTGAATCCGAATATCAAAAATTTTATTCATATTTAACCTGCAAGTGGATTCACCGCCACGAGTCGAGCCTTGGCCTTATCGAAATACGCTTCCCAAAAAAGAACGTTGGGTCGCTCTTGAAGCCTTGGGGAGTTCATCAGATAGTGCAGTTCAACGTCAATACCATTGAGTGTGGATTGCGACCTTCTGCCGTAGTTGCTTGATGAGAATGTGGGGAAATCAGGTTGTCCAGCGTACATGCTGTATTCCGTTGTGTTGTGCAGCATGTCGGAAACGATTATGAGCCGCCGGTCACCGTTTATCGCGTGAAGTTCAAAAGCGTTGATGCCTACTAGCTGCACCATCTCAAAAATTGGAGATGCCTTCGCCGGTTGTGTGCCAATCAAGAGTTCGGCCTGCTTTGTTATTGGGGCGACAAACTTATTCTCATATTGCGATCGCAAATTCTTGAGGTCTGCTGTCCATTCACTCTTGCCCAGGCCTGTTCCAGGATTACAAAGTTCAGCGATAGGCTTTGCGTGTTCCTTATAGTCGGCACCTAACACAAATATGGAAAGCAAGTAACCTTCTGGCGTCCGGCGTTGGATTACGTCGCGCATCAGCGAGAGGAATGCTTCTTTTTGTGTAAAAGTGAACGGATCGGTTGTGTCGATTAGCAGAACGATGTGGCCTTTTGGTCCTAAGACCGGACACATTGTGATTGAATTGAGGCTATCTTGTTTTGATTTATTTATCCAATAAAATACTCCGCCGATGATTGCAACAGTGGCTGCAAAAACTACTGCTGCTTTCATGTGGTTTAAATTGTTGCGCCTTCGTTCACGCTCCTTAGCTCGACTCATCATGCTCCCCTATCCTTAAACGTAAATTCAAAGGTTTCGATCGGTACGATCTGATCTTCGAAAACCTGCTGAATCCGTAGCCTGATGGCTTGCTCATTGGTGATCAGCAACTTGACCAGCAATTCCTGCTCTTCGAGTGACCTCCGATTGTCAGCTGTGCTAAGCGAAGGAAAGGCAAGTGGCGTGAGTATCTGTTTTTTTCCAAAGTAGGCTGGAGCGGGTAGTGCACCACGATGCATTTCGTTCTCGGTACGAAATTCCTTTAATAATGCTTCCATAGAATTGGCGACATCGAGCACTGCCTGGTTGAGGCGCGCAGCTGTTGCATCCTTGTTGTCAAGTTCTTTCGCCAACAAAGCAAGACCGCTTTGGCAGTTTTTTATTTGCTTTTCAAAACTGTCGAGATGTTGCTGCCGGAGATCAACCAATTCTTCGCGCATCGCTTGCACGTCGCTGTCGAATTCCTGACGAGATTTTATTGCCGCGCGTTGTACATCGCCATATCCAGGGTACTTGTCATCTGCGGCTAAGCCATCCCACATCGCGAAGCAGGCAAACCCGATACTGACGAAAAAAAGTACTATGGACTGGACGCCGCCGAGTGAAAATGGAGAGAGGAGCAGCGTCTGCATTGCTGTCCCTCCGGGATCCGGCATGCCCGAAGCAAACGCATTTCTCAGATGTGTGATCAATAATGCGATAAATATCGAGGTTCCGCAGAATGCCAACGTCGAGAGCATCCCCACTAACCGCCGCGTTAGCTGCCGATGATAGAGCTGACGTACGCCAACGCGACCGATGCAGTAGGCCGTTAGTACGTTTAGCGCCGCAAAAATTGATGCTTGTACGATCCCGCCCAGGATGCCACTGCTATTTCCCTCCGCGAACGAGAATCCATTGACGAAGGCTTCGATGAGAATACATAAAACGAGAAGCGTTAGTAGAAAAACCGATTTTGACGAACTGGGATAAACGGCGTCCCGGGACAGCGCATGACAAGTGCGAAATTCCTGCAGCTCCCGCTGACAAATTACAGCAGATTCTTTGCCTGCTTCTAGCCCGCTTTTTTCTTCGGCATACTTGTCACGGGCTTCGATACCAAATGATTCGTCTGCATTGAGTGCACGCTTCACTGACGAGGTTACATCACGGCGACTGATGGATTCATTGAGAATTCCAAGCCGACGGGCGGCCCAAGCCACATATTGACTTCGCGCCCTTTCTACGACCTGGACAATTGCTGCCTCAGGGCCAGTCAGCTCTTGGGTATTGGGGTGGGGAAGGCCTGCTAGCCCGAGGCGTTTTGCCTCCGCACGTAAATTCAGGTCAGCCGCTAGTGCCTTGATATCGATTGGATGGATGTCCGGGTTTCCGGCGTCCAATCTTCTTTTAGGTGATGTTGTCAGCCATGCCCAGAAGGCGTAAAAAAACTTCATTGCTATGATCCAGGTGACTCATTCACCCATTTTTCAAGCTGGGTTAGGGGATATTGTTTATTGGCCAAGTGTAACTGATATTTCCTTCTAAGATGTATCCATTTTTCACATTTTTTGCGTTATTGAACTTGACTTACTCGCCGGGGAAGTTGAAGCCAGAAGGTTTGTTCGAGTGGCGGAAAATTGTCGCGGGCATCGAGCGCGCCTGGTTTGCGGCCGAGGTACGCGATGGCTGTGGCAACGTCACCGTAGCTACCTGATCCGAATGCGCAGCCATGAGCCTCTTGCAAAACTCAAAATGGGTTAAATTTTGCGATTTTCCCGCCGCTTCTATCGAGCGGTTTTTCATAAATTGTGGCTTTTCGCGGCGATTACGGCGGCGGAATCATAATTTTCCCTGGCGACAGGCGATCACTGCCCTGCCGCTTGTGTAAGCAACGGT
>NZ_PXWF02000088.1 GCF_003011895.2 Massilia glaciei
CACTGGAGCTAAATGGATACCCCTTTATTATATACAGTATCACCTTCACCTTGCGCCATCTCAATGCGGACATCGCAGTTCCATGGTCGCGCGGCCTTGGCAGCCCGGGGCACGCGCTTCAAAACCCGGCTATAGTGATAGGATGTCCCGTTTTGGCCGCCCGTTAGCGCGTATTTATCCGCGCACGCCGGCCTCTCGCACCATCATTCGAAAGCAAGGCAAGACATGGAACAAATCCGTATCCGCGGCGCACGCACGCACAATCTCAAGAACATCAACCTTGATTTGCCGCGTAACAAGTTAGTCGTCATCACCGGGCTGTCCGGCTCGGGCAAGTCCTCGCTCGCGTTCGACACCCTGTACGCCGAAGGCCAGCGCCGCTATGTCGAGTCGCTCTCGGCCTACGCGCGCCAGTTCCTGCAGCTGATGGAAAAGCCCGATGTCGACCTGATCGAAGGCCTGTCCCCGGCCATTTCGATCGAGCAAAAGGCGACCTCGCACAATCCGCGCTCGACCGTCGGCACCGTCACCGAGATCCACGACTACCTGCGCCTGCTGTACGCGCGGGTGGGCACGCCGTACTGCCCGGACCATCCCGACGCGCCGCTGGCCGCGCAGACAGTCTCGCAGATGGTCGACGCCGTGCTGGCGATGCCGCCCGAGACCAAGCTCATGATTTTGGCGCCGGTTGTGGCCAACCGCAAGGGCGAGCACGCCGACCTGTTCGCGTCGATGCAGGCGCAGGGCTTCGTGCGCTTCCGCGTCCAGAGCGGCACGGGCGAGGGCAAGATCTACGAGATCGACGACCTGCCCAAGCTGAAGAAAACCGAAAAGCATACGATCGACGTGGTCATCGACCGCGTCAAGGTCAACCCCGAGATCAAGCAGCGCGTGGCCGAAAGCTTCGAGACGGCGCTGCGGCTGGCGGACGGGCGCGCCGTGGTGCTCGAGATGGACCGGGCCGCCGAAGGCGGCGCCGGCGAGCATGTCTACTCGAGCAAATTCGCCTGCAACGCCTGCGGCTACTCGCTGCAGGAGCTCGAGCCGCGCCTGTTCTCGTTCAATAACCCGATGGGCGCCTGCCCCGAATGCGATGGCCTTGGCCATATCGAGTTCTTCGACCCCAAGCGCATCGTCGCCTTCCCCAATTTGTCGCTGGCCTCGGGCGCCGTCAAGGGCTGGGACCGGCGCAACCAGTTCTACTTCCAGATGCTGTCGAACCTGGCCGCGTTCTACGAGTTCGACATCGACATGCCATTCGAGCAGCTGGCGCTGGCGGCCCAGCAGGCCGTGTTGTACGGCTCGGGTAAGGTCCAGATCCCGTTCACGTATGTCAATGAGCGCGGCCGCACGGTGATCCGCGAGCACACCTTCGAGGGCGTGGTCACGAATTTGTCGCGGCGCTACCGCGAGACCGATTCGATGGCGGTCAAGGAGGAGCTGGCCAAGTTCATCAACGAGAAGGAGTGTCCCTCGTGCGCCGGCGCGCGCCTGCGCGTGGAGGCGCGCTACGTCAAGGTCGGCACCGGCAAGCAGCAGCGCGCCATTTATGAAGTCGCGCGCAAGCCGCTGCGCGAGTGCCTCGATTTTTTCGAAAAGCTCACCCTCAAGGGCTCGAAGAAGGAGATCGCCGACCGCGTGGTCAAGGAGATCATCTCGCGCCTCAAGTTCCTCAACAACGTCGGCCTCGAATACCTCTCGCTCGACCGCAGCGCCGACACCCTGTCGGGCGGCGAGGCGCAGCGCATCCGGCTCGCCTCGCAGATCGGCTCGGGGCTGACGGGCGTCATGTACGTGCTCGACGAACCGTCGATCGGCCTGCACCAGCGCGACAACGACCGCCTGATCGAAACGCTCAAGCACCTGCGCGACATCGGCAACAGCGTGCTCGTGGTAGAGCACGACGAGGACGCGATCCGCACCGCCGACTACGTCGTCGACATGGGCCTGGGCGCGGGGGTGCACGGCGGCGAGATCATCGCCCAGGGCATGCTGGCCGATATTTTGAAGAGCAAAAAATCGCTGACCGCGAAATACCTCAACGGCTCGCTCAAGATCGCGGTGCCGAAGAAGCGCCACGTCGCCAATCCGGATCGCCAGCTGGTGATCACCGGCGCGACCGGCAATAACCTCAAAAAAGTGTCTTTGAATCTGCCGGTCGGCTTGCTCACTTGCGTGACTGGGGTTTCGGGCTCGGGCAAGTCGTCGCTCGTCAACGACACGCTGTATCCGGCGCTGTCGCGCCATTTGTACGGCTCGCAGACCGAGCCGGCGCCGCACGAATCGATCAGCGGGCTTGAGCACTTCGACAAGGTGATCTCGGTCGACCAGGCCCCGATCGGGCGCACCCCGCGTTCGAACCCGGCGACTTACACGGGCCTGTTCACGCCGATCCGCGATCTGTTTTCGACGGTGCCGGCGGCCAAGGAGCGTGGTTACAGCGCGGGCCGGTTCTCGTTCAACGTCAAGGGCGGGCGCTGCGAGGCCTGCCAGGGCGACGGCGTGATCAAGGTCGAGATGCACTTTCTGCCGGACGTGTACGTGCCGTGCGATGTCTGCCACGGCAAGCGCTACAACCGCGAGACGCTCGAGGTGCAATACAAGGGCAAGAACATCACCGAGGTGCTGGCGATGACGGTGGAAGAGGCGCACGTGTTCTTCAAGCCGGTGCCGGTCATCGCGCGCAAGCTGCAGACCTTGCTCGACGTGGGCCTTGGCTACATCAGGCTGGGGCAGAGCGCGACGACGCTGTCGGGCGGCGAGGCGCAGCGCGTCAAACTGTCGCTCGAGCTGTCCAAGCGCGACACGGGACGCACGCTGTACATCCTCGACGAGCCGACCACGGGCCTGCATTTCCACGACATCGACCTGCTGCTCAAGGTGATCCACCGCCTACGCGACCAGGGCAACACGCTGGTGATCATCGAGCACAACCTCGACGTGATCAAGACGGCCGACTGGATCGTCGACCTGGGGCCCGAAGGCGGCGCAGGTGGCGGCCGCATCATCGCCAGCGGCACGCCGGAGGAAGTGGCGAAAAACCCCGAAAGCGTGACGGGCAAATACCTCGGCCCCTTGCTCACCTAAACCGGATTTTAACCAACCGGAGCAGCGTTTTGTAACCGGGGTCTGACCCCGGTTACAGGAAGCGGCAAGAAACCCCGCAGGCGTGACGGGCAAATGCTCGGCCACTTTGCTCACCCAACACAGTTTTTAACCGCTCGTATTGCCGCCTTTTTAACCGGGGTCTGACCCCAGTTACGAAACATTTCGTAAGTGGGGCCAGAGGGAGGCCCGCCGTGCACTGCGGGCCCGTTGCGCAAGGGCGTGGCGATGCCACGCCAAATCCCTGCTCCACCCCCGGTTACAAGGCAATTTCAGTCGGGAATTAAAAAAGGCGGGGCCTCCTTGTAGGAAGACCCCGCCTTTCAGATAAAGCCCGCATTTAACGGGCGCTCATCTTCTTACATTGCCAGGCGCTTTTCAAGAGCCGCCTTGGTCTCCACCAGTTGTTCCGGAAGATGGTAAGCGAGCTTTTCGAACAGCTCGCTGTGCAACTTGAGTTCTTCAAGCCAGGCGCCTTTGTCGATCGAGGTGATCGTGTCGAACTGCTCCTGCGTGAAATCGATGCCGTCCCAGTTGATGTCGCCAAAGGTCGGCGTGGTGCCGAACACGTTCTCGACGCCGCCGGCCTTGCCTTCGATGCGCTCGAGCATCCATTTGAGGACGCGCATGTTGTCGCCAAAACCGGGCCAGACGAACTTGCCCTCGGCGTCGGTGCGGAACCAGTTGACGCAGTAGATCTTTGGCAGTGCCGCGGGATTGATCGCGCCGATTTTTTCGCCCATGTTGAGCCAGTGCTGGAAGTAGTCGCTCATGTTGTAGCCCATGAAAGGCAGCATCGCGAACGGGTCGCGCCGCACAACGCCCATCTGGCCGGCGGCGGCGGCGGTGGTCTCGGAGCCCATGGTCGCGGCCATGTACACGCCCTCGACCCAGTTGCGCGCCTCGGTCACCAGCGGCACCGTGGTCGAACGGCGGCCGCCGAAGATGAAGGCGGAGATCGGCACACCGGCTGGATCGTCCCAGGCCGAGTCGATCACCGGGTTTTGGGTCGCGGCGACCGTGAAGCGCGCGTTCGGGTGGGCCGCCTTGGCGCCGTTGCCCGGAGTCCAGTCCTTGCCCTGCCAGTCGATCAGGTGCGCCGGCGCCTCTTTGGTCAGGCCTTCCCACCAGACGTCGCCGTCGTCGGTCAGCGCGACGTTGGTGAAGATGGTGTTCTCGTTCATCGATGCCATGCAGTTCGAGTTGGTGCGCGTGTTGGTGCCAGGGGCGACGCCAAAGTAGCCCGCCTCGGGGTTGATCGCGTACAGGCGGCCGTCGGCGCCCGGTTTGATCCAGGCGATGTCGTCGCCGATGGTGGTCACTTTCCAACCGTTGAAGCTGGCCGGCGGGATCAGCATCGCGAAGTTGGTCTTGCCGCAGGCCGAGGGGAAGGCGGCGGCGACGTAGTGCTTTTTGCCTTCCGGCGATTCGACGCCGAGGATCAGCATGTGCTCGGCGAGCCAGCCAGTGCCACCCGCTTGCGCCTCTTGGTGGCCCATGTTGGAGGCGATGCGCAGCGCGAAGCATTTTTTGCCGAGCAGCGCGTTGCCGCCGTAGCCCGATCCGAAGGACCAGATCTCGCGCGTCTCGGGGTAGTGCACGATGTATTTCGTGGCGTTGCATGGCCAGGCCACGTCTTTTTGGCCGGCCGCCAGCGGGGCGCCAACGCTGTGCACGCAGGGAACGAATTCGCCGTCTGTGCCGAGCACGTCGTAGACCGCTTTGCCCATGCGTGTCATGATGCGCATGTTGACGGCGACATAAGGCGAGTCCGACAATTCGACGCCAATGTGGGCAATCGGCGAGCCCAATGGGCCCATCGAGAACGGCACCACGTACAGCGTGCGGCCAGCCATGCAGCCATCGAACAAGCCGTGCAGCGTGTTGCGCATTTCGCCCGGGGCCATCCAGTTGTTGGTCGGGCCGGCCTGCTCTTTGGTGGCCGAGCAGATGTAGGTGCGGTCTTCGACGCGGGCCACGTCGGTCGGGTCGGAGCAGGCGAGGAAGGAGTTCGGACGCTTTTCCGTGTTGAGCTTGGTCATGGTGCCGGCGGCAACCATTTGGGCGCACAGGCGATCATACTCTTCTTGAGTGCCGTCGCACCAGTAGATGCTGGCCGGCTTGGTCAGGGCCGCGATTTCCGACACCCAGTTGATGAGCTTTTGATGTTTGATGTAACTTGGGACGTTAAGTGCTGCAACGCCTCCCATGACGGGCTGATTCATAAGTACCTCCAATGCCAATTAAAATTCTTGTCTGTCCCGGCACGGCAGGATCGTCGTCGGCTCTGGGCCTGCGCTCGGGAACGCTGTCCTGAGGATGGTTCGGCGCTACGTCGGTCATGTCGAAACTCGTCAAAATTTGCGAGCCTTGTGGAACTATGCTGCGGGGATCCGACAGGGTCAAATCCCAAAATTAGGGGGCGATTGTACACCCGCCAACTGCCGTTTTTATCACCACTGGCTCAAAAATGTAGGGATAATAGTTGACTAATGTAGTGGGCTATTCGAATTCATACGGATTCTGTCATTTACTTACCAATATTTGCCTAACTTCTGCGATCTACGATGAAAATAGCTATTTTGGATGATTACCAAGATTCTGTGAGGCAGCTCGACTGTTTCAAAATTTTGACGGGCCACGATGTCAAAATATTCACCAATTCGAGCCGCGGACTGGGCCAGTTGGTGATCAGGCTGGCCCCGTTCGAGGCGCTCGTGCTGAACCGCGAGCGCACCGCCCTGCCGCGCGCCCTGCTCGCGCGCCTGCCCAATCTGAGGCTCATTTCCCAGACGGGGGCGGCCGGTCCGCACATCGACACCGATGCCGCGACCGAGCTCGGGATCGCGATCGCGGAGGGCGCCGGCTCGCCCGTCGCGCCGGCCGAGCTGACCTGGGCCCTGCTGATGGCCGCGCAGCGCAAGATCGTCCCGTACGCCAACAACCTGAAGGACGGCCTGTGGCAGACGGCCTCGATCAATCCGGCCTTGAACGGCCTCGGCCTCGCGCTCCGGGGCAGCACGCTGGCGATCTGGGGGTATGGCAGGATCGGCCGCCTCGTGGCCGGCTATGGCAGGGCCTTCGGCATGCGGGTGCTGGTCTGGGGAAGCGAGGCCAGCCGTGCGGCGGCCGAGGCCGACGGCTGCGAGGCCGCGCCTTCACGCGAGCGATTGTTCGAAGAGGCCGATGTGCTCAGCCTGCACCTGCGGCTGACCGACGCCACGCGCGGGGTGGTCGGGGCGCACGATCTGGCGCGCATGAAGCCGGGCGCCCTGCTGGTCAACACAAGCCGGGCCGAGCTCATCGCCGAGGGCGCGCTCGAGGCCGCCTTGCTGCAGGGCCGGCCGGGACGCGCCGCGCTCGACGTCTTCACCAGCGAGCCGCTGGCCGCCGACGCGCCCTTGCTGCGCATGCCGACGGTGCTGGCGACGCCGCATCTGGGCTACGTCGAAAAAGACAGCTATGAGATGTATTTTTGGGCCGCGTTCGAGAACATCGTCAATTTTGCCGCCGGCACGCCAAGCAATATCCGCAACCCGGGCGCGCTCGATCGCCGTTAACCGACCGCCGTTAGCCGAGCTCTGGTTCGCCGCTGATCCGGATCGGTGGCGCCGGCATCACGTGGGTGCGCCTCCACAGGCCGGCCCAGCCCGGCGGCCAGCCCAACGCGGGGCCGCTGTAGGGCGCCAGCCCGGCGCGCACGGCGACGACCGGCACGGGCGGCGTTTCGCGCAAGCCGTCGCGGCCGGCGCGCTCCATGTCGAGGCTGTACATGTAGCCGGGCAGCAGCGCCGCGCAGACATCCTCGAACCACGCCGCATGGTCCTCGTCGCGCCCGAGCGCCTGCGCCAGCCCCTGCGGATCGAATTTGGCCAGCGCGTGGACCAATTCCTCGGCCGTGGCGCCGGGCGCGTCGCCCCAGCCCATGACCGGGTTGTTGTTGTACTCGGCGCCCGAGCCGTACCAGCCCTCGCGCCACGGGCGCTGCATCCAGTCGCGCTGGCCGGTGAACAAATGCCAGCGCCAATGCAGGCCCGACGGTTTGGGCCAGGAGTACAGATACAGCTTCTGGTAGCCGGCGCGGTGCAAGGCGCGCACCATCTCCATCAGGCGCGCGTGCGGCATGCGGTCGGGCGGGGTGCGGCGGAACAGGATCGCCTCGCCGTCGGCGTGCTGCACGGCGTCGGTCGACAGGTTCAGGTCGAGCGTGCGCGCCTCGCTGCCGAAGCGGGCGCTGATCCAGCCGGTCAGCAGATTGACGTGCGTGATGACGCCATAGCCGCGATGGCGGTGAAAAATGACGGTTCCGGGTGCGAGCGCTTGCATGGTTTGATCGGGCTAAATTGGTGACGGTCTACTACGGAAGCATGGGATTCTAGCGCAGTCGCAAAGTGGCATACGCGCGCTTGGCATTTCGACAGCCAGCGTGGATCACGTTATCATTAGGCACCTTTTTTCTTTGAAACTCCAGATCATTATGAGCTTGCGCATCATTGCCACCGGCGGTACCTTCGACAAACATTACGACGAGCTCACGGGTAAATTGGGCTTTTCGGACAGCCATATGCCGGCCGTGCTGGCGCGCACGCGCATGACCATCAAGGTCGAGCTCGAGCTGCTGCCGCTGCTCGATTCGCTCGACATGCACGATGCCGACCGCGCGCGCGTGCTGGCCAGCTGCCGCGCCGCGCCAGAGAAGGCGATCGTCATCGTGCATGGCACCGACACCATGAAGGAGACGGCGGCCGTGCTCGGCGAGGTCGCGCTGGGCAAGACCATCGTGCTCACGGGCGCGATGATTCCCTACGAAATCGCCAATTCGGATGCCTTGTTCAATCTCGGGTTTGCCAGCGGTGTCGCGCAGACCTTGCCGGCGGGGGTCTATGTGGCCATGAACGGCCAAGTGTTTGCTTGGGATAACGTGACGAAGAATCGGGCAGCGGGCGTGTTTCAGCCGTTGTGATGGTGCGAGGCAACCGCAACTACGTCGTCCTCGCGGATGCGGCGACCCTTACTGTGTATGCAACCATACGTCTTCGATAAGTTTGGGCGGGCATTTAAAGTACCCAAAAAATTCGATCTCCGCCTCTCTGCGGGTTCAGCATGGGGCAAACGCATGCGTTTGCACTTTTGCGGGAATGACGGCGGAGACCCGCGTCTCTGCGGGCGCAGAAGGGGTTCCGCGAAGGGGGGCCGAGCCCGTGCATGACGTGGAATCAATCTCCGCGTCTTTGCGGGCTCAGCATGGTTTGAGCCTTACGCCTTCGCCTCGCCACCCAGCGCCTCGACCAGATCGGTCATCAACTTCGACAATTCGCCCGTCATCAGCATCATGTCGTTGTCGAAACGCTCTTCGTCGTTCTTGGTGCTGGTGTCGTTTTCCTTGATCACGTCGAGCGGCTTGATGCTCTTGACCGCGAGCGACTCGGTGAGCACGAACGAAATCTTGTCATCCCACGTCATCGCCAGGCGCGTGCACTGCTTGCCGGCGGCGATGTGGCGGCGGATGTCGTCGACTTCGAGCGCGTGCTTGACGTAGCGCACGGCTGCCTTGCTCTCGCCCGTGGCGCGCAATTCCGTGTCCTGGTCGACCGTGAAGCCCACCGGCGCCTCGTCGGTCTCGAGCCAGGCGGTCATCACGCCGACCGGCGACTGTTGCACGCGCAGGCTTTCAAGCGGCAATTTGTCGACCGCCTTGAGCAGCAGCTTGATCACTTCGTCGGCCTTGGCCGGGCTGGCCGCGTCCACCACCAGCCAACCGTTGACCGGGTCGATCCAGGTCCACACATTGCTGCGGATGCTGAACGCGCGCGGCAACAGTTCGTCGGCCACGCGCTCCTTGAGTTCCTTCATCGCCTTCTTGCCCGGCGCGAAACCCTGGGCTTCTTCGAGCTCGGCGGCCTTGGCCTTGGCGACCTGGTTGATCACAGAGGTCGGCAGCAGTTTCTTTTCGGTTCCCAGCAGGATCAACATCTGTTTGTTGACCACGTGGACCAGGATGCCGTTGCCGCGCGGCGAATCCCAGCCTTGACGCAGCAATTCGTTGCTGGTGGCGGGCACAAAACTCTGGGGCGCGAGCGCCGCTTCGAGTTGCTCAGGTGTATATGCCCACGGCGCGGGCAAACGGTAAATCTGAAGATTCTTGAACCACATATTTGCTTTCCGGTTGTTTCAGTATTGCCAGAGGAACGCCATTTTACACGCTCGCAAGAGCGCTTCATGGCCGTGATGGGAAGAATGTTGTTCGCGTCAGTGTGCGCTCACTGCGCACTCCTCGTCGAACAGGCTCAGCTGCGCCAGCGCGGCCGACTCGCCCAGCCGCACGCCCACGCCCAGCAGGCGCACCGCGCGCCTGCCACGTGCAAAGCCCGTTTCCATGAGCTTTTCAAACTGGCCGCGATGGGGCGCCGCGCCCGCGCACTCGACCGTGGTAGTGGTGAAATCGCTGAAGCGGATCTTGACGAACAGCTTCTGCACGTGCCTCTCGGCGCCGCAGCGTTTGATGCGCGCGAGCAGGTTGTCCATCAGCTCGGGCAGCAGGGCGAGGCAGGCCGGCAGGTCGGGCACATCGGGGGTGTAGGTCTCCTCGACGCTGACCGACTTGCGCTCCTGCGAGTTGGACACGGCGCGCACGTCGATGCCGCGGCACAGCTCGAACAACCTGGTCCCGAAGCGGCCGAAATGGTGCTCGAGCTCCAGCAAGGTCCAGCCGCGCAGGTCGCCGCAGGTTTCCGCGCCCAGCTTGTTGAGCTTGGCCGCGGTGACCTTGCCGACGCCGAACAATTTCTTGACGGGCAGGGCGGCGACGAAGGCGTCGACCTCGTTCGGGCGCACCAGGAACAGGCCGTCGGGCTTGTGCCAGTCGCTCGCGATCTTGGCCACGAACTTGTTCGGCGCCACGCCGGCCGAGGCGGTGATGCCCACGGTCTCGGAGATGCGCGCCCGGATCTCCTGCGCGATCAGGGTCGCGCTGCCCTTGCAATGGGGCGAATCGGTGACGTCGAGATAGGCCTCGTCGAGCGAGAGCGGCTCGACCAGCTCGGTGTAGTCGTTGTAGATGGCCAGGATCTGGCGCGAGGCGATCCGGTATTTCTCCATAGCGGGCGGCAACACCACCAGGTCCGGGCAGCGCTGCATCGCCTGCGCGGTCGCCATGGCCGAGTGGATGCCGTAGCGGCGCGCCTCGTAGTTGCAGGTCGCGATCACGCCGCGCTGGTCCGCGCGCCCGCCCACCGCCACCGGCGACAAGCGCAGGGCCGGGTTGTCGCGCATTTCGACGGCGGCGTAAAAGCAGTCGCAGTCGCAATGGATGATTTTTCGGGTGGGTGGGTTCACTCTGGCGACGCGCACACCCCGCAAGGTCGCGCAAACACTGTAAATGCATAAGGGGTATCCAGTTAGCTCCA
>NZ_PXWF02000089.1 GCF_003011895.2 Massilia glaciei
TGCGGCTGCGGCTGCGGCTGCGGCGCCGGTTTTTCGGACGGCATGCCGGGGCCGCCGACCTGCACCGGCGTGGCCGCGCCGACGTTGGTGCCCGGCGCCATCGCCGCGATATGGCTGGCGTACAGGATGAAGGCGCCGGCGCTCGCCGCGCGCGCGCCGCCCGGCGCGACATAGGTGGCCACCGGCACGGGCGAAGCGAGGATCGCGCGGATGATCTGGCGCATGGCGGTGTCGAACCCGCCGGGGGTGTCCATCTGGATGAGCACGAGCGCGCTGCCGTCGGTGGCGGCGCGCGCGATGCCGCGCGAGATGTAGTCGGCGTTGGCCGGACCGATCGGACCGTCGATGATGAGGCGGGTGACGGACGCGGCGCCCTGCGGCGCGGCCGGACCCTGCTGCGCGCCGGCCGCCAAGGCGAGCAGCGAGCCAAGAACCCAGACGACCAAGCACAGTACCGAACGTGACTGCCGCGCCATCACAATCCCCCCAAGCGGGGAAGTTCGCTTCCCGACCCAAGGTTAGAAGCGCGGCCCGGCCTTTGGTTCCGCGCCGGCGACCCGACAAGCCGGCGGGCGCCTAAGCCATCAGGGCGGCGCTCATGGTGCGCACTTCGTCGGACGACTCGAGCAAGATGCTGTCGAGGGTGGCGTCGTCCATGACAAAATCGAGTACCGAGTCCGAATGCCGCGGCATGGCGGGCGCCTCCTGCGCCAGCGGCGAGGCCACCGGCGCGAACTGGTTCGCCAGCAGAAGGGTGTCGAGCAAGGTGCTCGGCGGCATGCTCAGCCAGCCGCCGCGCAAGCCTTCGATGGCCGTGCTGACGGCGGCCGGGATCATGAGTTTTTTCATCACCTCGCGGCTGACCACCTCTTCGCACAGCTCGGCCCAGTGCTCGACGTCGTCGTCTAGCAGCCCGGGAAACTCGTCGGCGCGCGAGAGCAGGTAGAAGCCGCCGACCTCGTGCACGATGGCGGCGAACATGGCGGTGTCGGGATTGACGAAGGTGATGCGGCGCGCGATCACGTGAGACAGCGCGGCCACGTGCGCCGTGTGCTCCCACAACTGGGCGGCCTTGGCGCGCAGGCCGGGGTCGGCGATGCGCGCGCCGAACTGGCGCACCACGAGGCTCGCGACCAGCGTCTGCAGGCTGCGGTAACCGACCCGCATGACGGCCGCGCGCACATTGGTGATCGGCGCGGCGTCGCTGCGTTTGAAGGCCGCCGAGTTGGCCAGCGCCACGGTGCGCGCGGCCAGTTGCGGCTCGCCCAGCACCAACTTGATCGCGTCCTCGATATGGCAGTCGGGGTTGTCGAGCGCAAGCTGCAAACGCAAGGCCGCATTGACGCTGGTGGGAAACGTGATGTCCCCCCGCGCGGCCTGGGCGGCAATGTATCCAAAGGATTCTAGTCGGTTCACGGAAAAATTATACTCCGGCGTCTTGGGATTTACAGCACGTATCGTCGCGGATGGGGACGCGCTTGAGCGGGAGGCGGCCCAAGCGACACCAAGCCTGAGCAGCCGACCTTGATGCCGGACTTTGAGCAGCAGACCGTGAGCAGCAGACCAGAGCAGCCGCCCCTTCAGCAGCCCCCCTGAGAGCCGGGCCCTGGGCTGCGGGCCGCGCAACGGCAGACCCTTGAACGTCTGACCCTTGAGCGGGCCGCCCTTGAGTGGGCCACCCTTGAGTGGGCCGCCCTTGAGCGGGCCGCCCCTGGGCGGCTCCGCCGTTGACGCGCGTCGCCCGCCGCGCTCGTCACAGCATGTGTCGAAAAGCCAATGAAGCGGGAAGACCGCGCGCGATCTCCCCGTCCAATGGCCCCGCCTACTTGACGACGATGGCACTGCGCACGTTGTTCACGCCTTCGACGGTACGCGCGAGCTGGACGGCCGTGTCTGCCTCGGTCTTCGAATCGACGAAGCCGCTGAGCATGACCGTGCCCTTTTCGGTCTTGACGTGGATCGCGAGCCCGCCCACGTCGAGCTGTTTGATGATATTCGCCTTGACCTTGGTCGTGATGACGGCGTCGGCCACCACCTTGCCGGTGCGCGTGGCGACCTTGTCGCCCGTGTCGGCCAGGTCGTCGGTTGCGCGGTCCGCTTTTGGGACAGCGGTGGCGGCCGCGCGCTCGGTTCTCTGGGCGACGTTCGCGGCCGCGTCGCGGGTTTTGGCGACGACGGTGTCGGCCGCGCGCGCGGTCTTTTGAGCCACCGTCGAGGCGGCGTCGCGGGTGCGTTCGGCGGCCGTTTCGGCGGCCGACCTGGTCGCTTGCAGCGCGCCGCGCGCGGTGTCGGCGGTCTTGTCGGCGACCGTCTCGGCCGCGTTCTCGGCACGGTCGGCGACGTTGCCGCCGGCGACCGTCCCGTTCTCGAGCAGGCAGGCCGCGTCCTTGCGTCCGGTTTGCTGCGCGCACCTCCTGAGCATCGCCTCGCGCGCCGTTTCGTTCGCGGCGAGCGTGTTGCGGCCGGCCCTGGCATCGGCGATGGCTGCGGTGTGCTCGGCGCGCGCCCGGCTCATGCAACCTTGTTGGTCCGCCGCGCTCATGCCGGCGCAGCGCACCTTGGCCAGCGTGTACTGGGCGTCGGCGACTTTCCGGCGGGCTTTTTCGCGGCCTTTCGCCGTGTTGTTGTATTGCGCGAGCGCATCGGCCTCGGAGCGAACGCGCGCCACCTTGGCCTCCTCGAGGCAGACCTCGCGCGCGTTGCCAACGGCGCCGGCGCAGGTGCTGACGGCCGCTTTATAGTCGGCCTCGACCTTTTGTGTGATGTTGCGGTAGGTGGCCGGATCGTGGTTCAGTGCTGCCGTTGGCGCTGCTGCAAAACTGGCGCCGGCGGCCATCGCCAGCATCGTTGCAACGATGTTTTTCATGGTGGGGTCCCTTGCTGGTGTGTTGTCGTAGCACGATTTAACGCCCTTTTGCCGGCGCTGTTCTGTGCGAGAACGAACGGTGCAGGGATATTAGCGATGCCGATTCAAGCGCACAGCTGCCAGCGCAAACAGGTCGCCGCCGGCGTCGGCCGGACCGTCGGCCAGCGCGGCCGCCAGCCAGGGCAAGGTGTCGTGTTTGGGTTCGAGAAAGCGCGTGCGCACGCGCGTGATCTGCCCGATCATCGCCTCGAAACTTTCAGGGTGGTAACGTGCCAGCCAGGCCACTTCGGTCATGTCGGCAAACGCCTCCTCGGTGCGCACGCGGCGGTTGAACCAATCGCGGATGAAGCCGATCGACTTTGCGATGGGCAACAATTTCTCGTTGGCGGGATAACCGTTGAGACGGCGGTGGCAATGGCCGAGTTCATGCACGGCGGCGCCTTCCAGGAACAGCTCGAGGTATGCCGGATCGACCAATTCGGTGAGCCGGCGCGCGCTCGGATTGTCGCGCGCCGAGACCACGAGCCTGCAGCGGCCGTTCTCGGTCCACAGGCCGATCGGCGTGTGGCCCGGCAGGCCGGGGCCGCGCTCGACATGCAGCACGACCGGCAGGCCCTCGGCCTGCCCGAAGGCCACGACGCGCCCGGCGGCGGCGATCCACTGCGCCTCGCCGGCCTCGGCCCCGTGCAGGTCGCCGCTGGCGAGGCACAGGCCGAGCGCGAGGCCCAGCAATAACTTGCCGTTGCTCATCGGCTACTCGGTGCCCTGCAAGCCGGCGCGCCACAATCTGGCGGCCTCCTCGAACGGCACGGCGAGCGGATCGAACACGGCCCCGGCCTGCGCCAGGCCGATCCAGGCGCGCGTGTCGTGCGGGCCGCCGGCCCTCCCGCCGGCGCGCACCGACGCGAACCATGCATGCACGCGCGCATAATGTTGCGGATGGTTGCGCTGGGTCCAGGCCAGCGCGACGAGGTCGGCGAAGCCCTCCTCGCGGCGCGTCTCGCGCAACGCCTTGCGGGCCGCGAGCAGCGCCGCGTCGTCGACCTGCTCGTCCTTTGGCTCGACGAACCCGGCCGGCAGCGCATGCCAGGCGTTTTGCACATAGCGCCAGCAATGGCCGATTTCGTGCGCGGCCATCGCCTCGATCAGCATCGCGCGATCGTCCTCGGGCGTGCCCTTCAAAACGGCCTCTGCGTCGGGGTTTTCGCGCAGCGACAACACCAGCTTGCAACGGCCGCCATCGAAGCCCATCGCCAGCGGCACGTCGCCCGGGCGCGGGCGCGGCTGGACGGTGATGTCGATCGGAAGCTTGAGCGCCTTCGAGTAGGCCAGCACGGGCGCGGCGGCCTTCAGCCAGCGCGTTTCGAGCGCGGTGAGCCGCCCGTCCGCGTTGGCAGCGTTGGCGACGAAACAGAGCAATACGATAAAAATGTGCTTCAACATGGAGAGGTTCCTCCCCGATCCTAAAGTGCCTCTCGGCAATTTTAATCCAGTCCCCCTCCCCATTCCCGCTATTTATTTCTTTGTTGCAAAAGCGCCATATCCGCTTGATAACAAGGGAATTTGTTCAATTTCCATCTCGACAAACCGGGGTCTGACCCCGGGTGGCCCCGATCGCGAAAGTTGATTCCTACAGGCACTTCCTTCGGTTCGATGCCCAGGCAATCCAGCAGCAGGGGTGAAAAAATTTCCGCGATGACAAACCGGGGTCTGACCCCAGTTTAGGAATATTTCTCAACTGGGTCAGACCCCGATTGCCCAAACAGATTGTTTTGCGCTTATTTCGCCGGCTTGGCGGCCGGGGCGGCCAGCAGCGCGGCGGCCGTGGTGAAGGTCGGCCGGATGTCGGTCGGCACCGTCTTCATCCTGTCGAGCGCCTTCTGGACCTCCGGACGGATCAGCACGTACTTCGTCATCATGCCTTTCGCGCGCTCGTAGTCGCCGGTCGCCTCGATCGTCAGGAACTCGCGGTCGAGGTCCATCACGGCCTGCTTGATCTTTTTGAAGTCGACCGCGAAGGTGCCGTCGCCGTGCGCCACGAAGCCACCCTTGTCGAGCAGGTAGTTGACCTGGATCGCCATGCCGCGCGCGTGCGAACTGGTCAGCCCGAAGTGCAGCGTGCGGAACGCCGACGCCAGGAACGTGTTGTACAGCTTGCGCTCGGCCGCGGCGCCCTGCCCCAGCGTGTCCTTGAGCTGGCCCTTGTCCATCATGTAGGCGAGCGCCCACAAACCGGTGATGTCGGCCTTCGCCTCCTCGATCGTCGAGTAGGTCTCCTTCAGGTCCTGGCGCGGGGTCGATGCCGCGCCGTCGACCGTGGTCTTGTGCGGGCCCAGCCCGTGCATGATCTCGTGCGCCAGGATGTGCGTGAAGAACGAGTCGAAGTCGACGTCCTTCTGGTCGGCCGGCCGCAGCACCAGCTTCGAGATCGGCGTCAGCGTCGATTTGAACTTCGCCTCCTGTACGTTCTTGAGCATCACGCGCTTCGAGCCGCGCTCGCTGATGATGCGCTCGTCGTTGGGCAGGTTGTACGCGGCCGTCTGCACCCCCATGTTGCCGTCGCCGGCCGAATACACCTGGTTGACCACCACCATCGGCGCCAGCGCGCCCACCTTCGGGTTGCGGTACTGCTTGTCGAGCGGCAGGTTGTCCTCGAGCTCCTGCATGTGCTTGCTGAAGAAGTCGAGCTTGCTCGTCTCCTTCTGGTCGCGGATGCTGACGTAGGCCTCGAACGCGGCCTTGTAGCCGAACAGCTCGTCGTTGTAGGTCTCGTACGGTCCGATCGTGATGTCGACCGGCGAATCGAGGTCCATCCACGCGAAGTCCGACGGCAGGTAGTCGTTCGACAAAAACGCTTCGGCGCGCAAGGTCAGGAATTTTTTGAGCGATGCGTTGTCCGTCATGGCCGCCGCCTCGTTGAGCAGCGCCGACAACTTAACCAGTTCGGCCCGGTATTCGTCCGAATACTTGACCACCTTCATCTTGCCGTCGGCGCCGGTGCGGATCGTCGTGAAGAACCATTGCGCCGCCTCCTTGTCCTTGGCCGGCAGCGTGCCCATCCACGACTCGAGCGTCGCCTTGGTCGCGCCGGCCGGGTAGAAGTTGGCGCCCGCCGGTTTCTGGCCCGGGATCTCGATGCCCGCGTAGTCGGCCGGCATGAAGGAGTTGTTGCCGTCGATGATGGACCACGGCCCCTTGTTGAGCCAGAAATAATTCAGGCGCGCCTTGCCGAGCGGCGTCGCGTCCTTCTTGAGCGCGGACCAGAGCGCCTCGTTGCCCGACCAGCGCTGGCGCAGCTGCAAGGTGTCGATGATCTTGGCCGCCTCGATCAGCTTGACGATCGCCGCCTTGTCGCCGGCCGACAGCTTCGAGGTGTCGGCGCGCAGGCTGACCGGCGCGAAGCGCTGCGCCATCTGGTTCAATTGCGCCGCGCTGGCGACGCTCGGGACGGGCGCGACGGCGGGGCTGGCCGGGGCCGCACTTGCAGCACCAGCGGCGAGTAGCCAGATGCAGGGAACGAGGAGGTTCTTCATGGGTCCTTTTGAGAGAGAAGTTTCAACGGGTGCATTGTAATCCTTCATTCCGCCGCGCCGTGCAAACCTTTCGGCGCGCCCGTTGCCGGCGCGCCGCGCCGGCCATCACGCCGCTTTCCGCAAAGGATGTGCGTTATCGCACCGAGCCCCCGTCCGCTTTCGTGCATCCTTCCTTCTTTACAGGAGGCGTTTATGACGACAAAGAATGACAAGCAGGCACAACGCCGCAAGGAGGCACCATGAGCAACGCGGCCCGGCACGAATGGCGCGATCAACAAGTCCTACTCAACGAACGTTTGAAGGGTTTTTTAGCAAACCCGGGCACTGAACAAATGGAAGCGGTGGTCGCAGAAATGCGCGCTTACGCCGATGCCGCCCGTACCGGCAACATCGACATCCCCACCACCTGGACCAGCTACGATTAAGCAGAACTGACATCCGCGCCGCGGACCTAGCCCGCCTTTCTTGGCGCGCCGCAGTAAACCTGCATACCAATACTGCATTCGGGACGTAAAAAAACCGGGGACACGCCGTCAGGCCCGTCTCCGGTTTTTCATTTGATGCGCAGCTTTATAACGCAGGCCGGCCTTGCAAGGCCGGCCCGTCACGCAGGGGCGCGGCTTGCCGCCCCAATTGCCCGCTTCACCGCTTGCGCACCGGCGGCAGGTCGGTGCAGACACCCTCGTAGATCTCGGCCGCCATGCCGATCGATTCGCCCAGCGTCGGATGCGGATGGATCGTCTTGCCGATGTCGGCGCCGTCGCACCCCATCTCGATCGCCAGCGCGATCTCGCCGATCATGTCGCCGGCATGGGTGCCGACGATGCCGCCGCCGACGATGCGGTGGGTCTCGGCGTCGAACAGCAGCTTGGTGAAGCCTTCGTCACGGCCGTTGGCCACCGCGCGCCCGCTCGCGGCCCACGGGAAGTGCCCCTTCTCGAGCTTGATGCCCTTGGCCTTGGCCTCGTCCTCGGTGATGCCGACCCATGCCACCTCGGGATCGGTGTACGCGACCGACGGAATCACCTTGGCGTCGAAGAACGCCTTCTCGCCGTGCGCCGCCTCGGCCGCGACGTGCGCCTCGTGCACCGCCTTGTGCGCGAGCATCGGTTGGCCGACCAGGTCGCCGATGGCGAAGATGTTCGGCACGTTGGTGCGCATCTGGGCGTCGACATTGATGAAGCCGCGCTCGGTGACGCTCACGCCCGCCTTTTCGGCGCCGAGCTTGCCGCCGTTCGGGCTGCGTCCAACCGCCACCAGCACCATGTCGTACAGTTGCGCGTCGGGCGCGGCGACGCCCGGCTCGGCCGACTCGAACGTGACCTTGATACCCTCCGGCAGCGCTTCCACGGCGACGGTCTTGGTCTTGGTCATGATCTTGTCGAAGCGCTTCTCGTTGTACTTCTGCCAGACCTTGACCATGTCGCGGTCGGCGCCCTGCATCAGGCCGTCGAGCATCTCGACGACGTCGATGCGCGCGCCCAGGGTCGAATACACGTGCGCCATCTCGAGGCCGATGATGCCGCCGCCGATGACCAGCATCTTCTTCGGGATCGCGCGCAGTTCGAGCGCGCCGGTCGAGTCGACGATGCGCGGATCGTCCGGCACGAACGGCAGCTTGACCACGGACGAGCCGGCCGCGATGATCGCCTTTTTGAACGCCACCACCTGCTTGCCGCCGTCGATGCCGGTGACCTCGATGTGGTTCGGGCCCAGGAACTGGCCCACGCCGCGCACCACGTTCACCTTGCGCATCTTGGCCATGCCGGTCAGGCCGGTGGTCATTTTGCCGATGACCTTTTCTTTCCAGCCGCGCAGCTGGTCGATGTCGATCTCGGGCTTGGCGAAGGCGATGCCGTGCTTCGACATCGAGGCCGTCTCGTCGATCACGGCGGCCACGTGCAGCAGCGCCTTGGACGGGATGCAGCCGACGTTGAGGCACACACCGCCGAGCGTGGCGAAGCGCTCGACGAGCACCGTGTTCATGCCCAGGTCGGCCGAGCGGAAGGCGGCCGAATAGCCGCCGGGGCCGGCGCCGAGCACCATCATGTCGCATTCGATGTCGACCTTGCCGGCGTAGCTCACGCCCACCGGCGCCGGAGCGGCCGAAGGCGCGTCGGCGTTGGCGGCCGACGCCGGGGCGACGGCCGGCGCCTGCGCCGCTGGGGCGGCATCAAGCGCCGGCGCGGCGGCGCCGGCGGCCTCGTCGATCATCAGCAGCGGCGAACCTTCGGCCACCTTGTCGCCGACCTTGACCAGGATCTCCCTGACCACGCCGGCGCTGCTCGACGGGATCTCCATGCTCGCCTTGTCGGATTCGACCGTGATCAGGGACTGGTCGACCTTGATCGTGTCGCCCACCTTGACCATCAGTTCGATCACTTCGACTTCTTTAAAGTCGCCGATGTTCGGCACTTTCACTTCAATTATGCTCATCGCTTATCCAATCACAGCAAGGTCTTGCGCAGGTCGGCCATGACTTCGGCCAAATACGCGGTGAAACGGGCGGCCATGGCGCCGTCGATGACGCGGTGGTCGTACGACAGCGACAGCGGCAGCATCAGGCGCGGCTGGAATGCGGCGCCGTCCCACACCGGCTTCATCGACGACTTCGACAGGCCGAGGATGGCCACTTCGGGGGCGTTGATGATCGGGGTGAAGGCGGTGCCGCCGATGCCGCCGAGCGAAGAGATCGTGAACGTCGCGCCCTGCATGTCGGTCGGCTTGAGCTTGCCGTCGCGCGCCTGGCCCGACAACTCGCCCATTTCGACGGCGATCTGCGAGATCGACTTCTTGTCGGCGTCCTTGATGACCGGGACCATCAGGCCGTTCGGGGTGTCGGCCGCGAAACCGATGCTGTAGTACTGCTTGAGGATCAGGTTGGCGCCGGTCTCGTCGATCGAGGCGTTGAACGCCGGGTATTTCTTGAGCGCGGCGACGCTGGCCTTGATCACGAACGCGAGCATGGTCAGCTTGACGGTCGACTTCGACTTGGCCAGCGCCGCGTTCGAATCGACGCGGAACTGTTCGAGGTCGGTCACGTCGGACTCGTCGAACTGCGTCACGTGCGGGATCATGACCCAGTTGCGGTGCAGGTTCGGGCCGCTGATCTTCTTGATGCGCGACAGTGGCAGCAACTCGGTCGGGCCGAACTTGCTGAAGTCGAGCGACGGCCACGGCAGCAGGTCGAGGCCGACGCCGCTGCCGCCGGCGGCCGGCTTGGCGCTGGCGGCGGGGGCCGCCATCACGCCCTTGACGAAGTTTTGCACGTCTTCCTGGGTGATGCGGCCTTTGGGACCGCTGCCCGGAACGCGCGACAGATCGACGCCGAGTTCGCGCGCGAACTTGCGGATCGACGGCGAGGCGTGCGCCTTCGAGTTCGATGCCGCGAGCGCGCCCGCCGCCGGCGCTGCCGCTGCCGGTGCCGCGGCAGGTGCCGGCGCGGGAGCGGCCGCCA
>NZ_PXWF02000009.1 GCF_003011895.2 Massilia glaciei
TGCGCTTAAGTCCGGTGGATTGGGTGCACAGGCCACGTGTGCGTGCCGCCGAAGCATTGGCGCAGCAGCGGATTGAGAACGAGTAATTTTTGTCGGCAGGTGAGCTGCAGTACGCCTTCGGAATCTCCCAGGCTGAGATAAATGATGCCGTTGTGGCCAATTGGCTGTTCGTCCTGGTCGCGACGGATGGCACGGAATACTATCCCGCGTTTTACGCCGACGCACGATAGACCAGGCAGCGCTCGAGGCCGTCGCCCAGGAAATGAAAGACCTGCCGCCTGAGTCGCAATACCATTTCTTCGCGAGTCGACGCACGAACCTGCAGGCGACACCGCTCAAGGCGCTCCGAGCCGGCCGTGTTGATTGATAACGTCTTGTGGTTGGCTCGAGGGTTTCGTAATCACGTAGCCTGCTGGCCAAAGCGCCTCAGAATGCACAAAGCCCCGATGTTTTCCACCGGGGCTTTTTATCTGGCAATAACAAAAGTGTGTAAAACGTGGAAAACGTATTCCACCTACTAGACAGCCAAGGACATAATATACAGCCTAAGTCATTGATTTTAATGGTGGGCCTCCCGTGAGTCGAACACGGCACCAACGGATTATGAGTCCGCTGCTCTAACCAAGCATGAGCTAGAGGCCCAAAATCGTTGCGGTGGAGACTAGCCCGCCACCCAGGGACGGCATGCACCGTCCAAAACGAAGTGGCGAGAGGATATTGCGTTTAGTGCATTCCCGTCAAGCCTTAGTTTCCTTCCAGGAAGCTCTTGAGCTTGTCGGAACGCGATGGATGGCGCAGCTTGCGCAAGGCCTTGGCCTCGATCTGGCGTATGCGCTCGCGCGTGACGTCGAACTGCTTGCCCACTTCCTCAAGCGTGTGGTCGGTCGACATCTCGATGCCAAAGCGCATGCGCAGCACCTTCGCCTCGCGCGGCGTCAGGGAGTCGAGCACGTCTTTGACGACGCCGCGCATCGAGGCGTGCAGGGCCGCGTCGGACGGCGCCAGCGTGTTGTTGTCTTCGATGAAGTCGCCCAGATGGGAGTCGTCGTCGTCACCGATCGGCGTTTCCATCGAGATCGGCTCTTTCGCGATCTTCATGATCTTGCGAATTTTATCTTCCGGCATTTCCATCTTGATCGCGAGCGTGGCCGGATCCGGCTCGGCGCCCGTCTCTTGCAGGATCTGGCGCGAGATGCGGTTCATCTTGTTGATCGTCTCGATCATGTGCACCGGGATCCGGATCGTGCGCGCCTGGTCGGCGATCGAACGCGTGATCGCCTGGCGGATCCACCATGTCGCGTAGGTCGAGAACTTGTAGCCGCGGCGGTATTCAAACTTGTCGACCGCCTTCATGAGGCCGATGTTGCCTTCCTGGATCAGGTCGAGGAACTGCAGCCCGCGGTTGGTGTATTTCTTGGCGATCGAAATAACCAGACGCAGGTTGGCCTCGGTCATTTCGCGCTTGGCCTTGCGCGCCTTCATTTCGCCGGCGGCCATCTGGCGGTTGATGTTGCGCAGATCCGGCAGCGGCAGCACCACGCGCGCCTGCAGGTCGATCAGGCGCTGCTGCAGTTCTTTGACGGTCGGAATGTTACGTCCGAGGATGGTGCTGTACGCGTGGCCCGCGTTGACTTCGCCATCGACCCAGTTCAGGTTGGTCTCGTTGCCCGGGAACACCTTGATGAAGTGGGCGCGCGGCATGCCGCACTTGTTCACGGCGACGTCGAGGATCTGCTTCTCGATGTGGCGCACCTCGTCGACCTGGCCGCGCAGCGTGTCGCACAGCTTTTCGACGACCTTCGCGGTGAAGCGGATGCCGAGCAATTCGTTGGAGATCGCCTCTTGCGCCTTGACGTAGGCTTTCGAGTTGTAGCCGTCTTTTTCGAACGCCTTGCGCATGCGGTCGAACTGGAGCGAGATGGTGTCGAATTTCTCGAGCGCCTGGCGCTTGAGCGCTTCGAGCTGCTCGGCCGAGAACCCGGCGGCGCCCGAGACGTTTTCTTCCTCTTCCTCGACTTCTTCCTCGTCGCCCTCCTCCTCCTCTTCGTCGTCCTCGGCGGCGGCGGCGGGCGCTGCGACCGGCTCGGCCGTGTCTTCGGGGTCGACCAGGCCGTCGACGATCTCGTCGATCTTGGTCTCGTCGTTCTGGATGCGCATCGCCGCCGAGATGATTTCGGCGATCGTCACGGGGCAGGCAGAAATGGCCTGGATCATGTCTTTGAGGCCGTCCTCGATGCGCTTGGCGATTTCGATCTCGCCCTCGCGCGTGAGCAGTTCGACCGAACCCATTTCGCGCATGTACATGCGGACCGGGTCGGTGGTGCGGCCGAAGTCGGAGTCGACCGTCGACAGCGCGGCCTCGGCGGCGGCCTCGGCCTCGTCGTCGCTGGTGACCGTGGCGACGTTGTCGGACAGCAGCAGGGTCTCGGCATCGGGAGCGTGCTCGTAGACCGCGATCCCCATGTCGTTGAAAGTGCCGATGATGCCTTCGATCGCTTCGGGATCGACGATGTTTTCGGGCAGGTGGTCGTTGATTTCGGCGTAGGTCAGGAAACCGCGCTCCTTGCCCAGCTTGATCAGGGTCTTGAGCTTCTGGCGGCGCCGCTCGAGCTCTTCTTCGCTGGCCTCGGTGTCGGACGAGAACGCGTCTTTGAGCAGGGCCTTTTCTTTGGCCTTGCGGTCTTTGGCCTTGGCCTTGTCGACGGCCTTGAGCTCGGCGCGTTCGACGGCGTTGAGCGCGGCCACTTCGTCGTTCTCGGGCTGGAATTCTTTTGGTTTGCGGCCGCGCCGGCCCGGAACCTTGACCGACGGCAGCACGTAGCCCGACGTGTCGATCGCGGCCAGTGTGGCCGCGTCGGTCGTCTGGCTCACGACGTTGGTCGTGCTGCGGGTTTCAGCCTTGGTTTCAGCCTTGGTTTCAGCCTTGGTTTCAGCCCTGTCTTGCGGATTGTCCACCTTGGCGGACATCGCGGTTGGCTTCACAGCCGCTGGGGATTCGGGTTTCTTGATTGGCACAGGCGCTTTCGATGTCTCAACGACTTGCTTTACGGTGGATAAGCTTAAAGTTTGTTGCCGGGCTTCTTCGGCCCCTACGTCTCCTGACCCGCCTTTTGGGACCGGTCTGGCAATACTGCACTTTTTACACCTTCACATCACCTTGCTAAAACAACATACGGTCAGCGCGTACCAATTGCGTTGTTTGCCGTTGCAGCGCGGCGTCGCTGCGCGGGCCACATTTTTGGCAAAAATTGTACTGCAAAATGACCGCGGTTGGGGGCGAGAACCTCGCGTGGTTGGGAGCGACCGAATGTTCGCTGCCTGCGGCGCACATCGTGCGACGCCTCAACCAAAGCTGGCCCTGGCCGCCGACGCGAGCTTCTTGCGCCGATCAAGAGCCTAACTCACTAGACGAAATAGTAACGTCCGCAATAAAGAATTATTTCAAAGAAAACAACACTTATCGTTTTATTATAGCACGCACAAAAACTTTTTCCAGTCGTCCGGGACGCCCCCGCGGCCCCTGTTTTTCCACTCTTTTTACATGCTGGTCCACGCTGCTTTTACCCTAGCGCTGCGGCGCCGCGTCGGCCGCCTCGCGCCGCAATTGGTCCTGCAAGGCGGTGATTTCGCGGAAGCGCACTCCTATCTGATCTGAGGTCAGTCCGGAGGAAAACAACTGGTTAAGTTCCTGCTTTAATGCATCGAGTTTGATCTCGCGCACAGCTCCCGACAGCCACAACTTACCCGCCTCGGGGTCGGACTCCGGTTCCGATGCGATTTCGGCAATCAGGGCGTCGTATTCGGGGCTCACACTCTTCAGATGCTGTGACAACGCGGCGAAGCTGCCGTTCGGTCCCAAGGCCTGGCCGTCGCCGACCAGTTGCGCGAGCCGCTCGGCCGACTCGGGGCCGAAGGAGTTGAACGCCTCGAGCGCGGCGGCGTCGAGGCCGAAGCACAGCGGCGGGTGCGCGACGAGCATGCGCAAAATCTGCAGTTCGAGCCCGATCGGCTGCGGCCGGCCCTGGCGCGGCGGCGCCCTGCGCACCACCGAGACCGGCTTGGCCAGCTCGAACAGGCCCTCGATTTCGGCCGGGGTCGATTCAGTCAGGCCGGCCAGGCCGCGCACGATCTGCAGCCGCAGCGACGACGGCAGCATCGACTGCAGCAGCGGCTTGGCATCGAACTGGGCGCGCGCGCGCCCCTCGGGCTCGGAAAGGTCGTGCTCGGCGGTCACCTCGCGCAGCAGAAACTGCGACAGCGGCATGGCCTCGTGGATCTCGAGCTCGAAGGCCTCGAAGCCGCGCTCGCGCACGAAGCTGTCGGGGTCGTGCTCGGTAGGCAGGAACAGGAATTTGACGGTTTTATTGTCGGTGATGAGCGGCAGGCAGGCTTCGAGCGCGCGCCGGGCGGCGCGGCGGCCGGCCTTGTCGCCGTCGAAACTGAAGACCACGGTGTCGGTTTGGCGCAACAATTTTTGCACGTGGGTCGCGGTGCACGCCGTGCCCAATGTGGCGACCGCCTGCGGGAAGCCCAGTTGCGCCAATGCGACAACATCCATATAGCCTTCGGTCACGAGCACGTAGCCGGCGTCGCGGATCGCCTGGCGCGCCTCAAACAGGCCGTACAGCTCGAAGCCCTTCTGGAACAAGGGGGTCTCGGGCGAGTTCAGGTATTTGGGTTCGCCGCTGTCGAGCACGCGCCCGCCGAAACCGATCACCTGCCCTTTGGTGTTGCGGATCGGGAACATGATGCGTTCGCGGAAGCGGTCGTAGCGTTTTTTGTTGCCGCCGTCCTCGTCGACCTTGTCGATGACCAGGCCCGACTCGACCAGCGCGAGCGCCTCGTAGTCGGGGAACACCGAGCGCAGGTTGTCCCAGCCGGCCGGCGCGTAGCCCATGCCGAAGCGGGCCGCGACCTCGCCGGTCAGGCCGCGGTTTTTGAGGTAGGCGATCGCGTTGGCGGCGCCGCGCAACTGGCCGCGGTAGAAGTCGCAGGCCAGCGTCATGGCCTCGGTCAGGGCCAGCGACTGGGCCGCGTGGGCCGCGCGCTGGGCCGGCGGAATCTTGTCGTCGGCGTCGGGCACGACCATGCCGACGTTTTGCGCGAGGTCCTTGACGGCGTCGATGAAGCCCATGCCCGAGTATTCGATCAGGAAGCCGATCGAGGTGCCGTGCGCGCCGCAGCCGAAGCAGTGGTAGAACTGCTTGGTCGGGCTGACCGTGAAGCTCGGGGATTTTTCGTTGTGGAACGGGCACAGGCCCATGAAATTGGCCCCGCCCTTTTTGAGCTGGACGTATTTGCCGACCACGTCGACGATGTCAACGCGGTTGAGCAGATCGGTGATGAAGGATTGTGGAATCACGATGAATGAACAGTCTTTGTCTCAAGTCAGACTATACCGCCGCGCAGGGCCGCAGGTTGATCTGCGACAATGCGCGGCATTTAGGCGCCGGCCAGCGCCTTCTTGATCAGCGCGGACACCGCGCCCATGTCGGCCAGTCCGAATACCTTCGGCTTGACGATCGCGACGACCTTGCCCATGTCTTGCGGACCGGTCGCGCCCGATTCGGCGATGGCCCCGGCCACGATGGCGGCGATCTCGGTGTCGGACAGGCCCGCGGGCATGTAGGCGTCAAGCACGACGAGTTCGGCTTTTTCGATGTCGGCCAGGTCGGCGCGGCTGCCCGCCTCGAACTGGCTGATCGAATCCTTGCGCTGCTTGATCATCCTGACGATGATCTCGAGCGTCTGCTTGTCGTCGAGCACGATTTGATCGTCGACTTCCTGGCGCTTGATCTCGGCCAGGATCAGGCGGATCGTGCCCAGCTTGCCGGCCTCGCGCGCGCGCATGGCGTTTTTCATGTCTTCGGTGATTTGTTCTTTTAAGCTCATGGGAAACTCGCTTTCGATGGGTATAAATGGCAAAACCCGCTGCGGTAAACCGGAGCGGGTCTGCGACTCAGTCTGAATAAATGCATCCAGAACGAATCAAAACGCAATCCGGACAGGCAGCTGCCGTGACCGGATCAGTCTTGACTGGACAGTCTTAGAATAATTTCTTAGGCAATTGCTGGCTGCGGATGCGCTTGTAGTGGCGCTTTACAGCAGCTGCCAGCTTGCGCTTGCGCTCAGCCGTTGGCTTTTCGTAAAACTCGCGTGCGCGCAGTTCGGTCAGCAGACCAGTTTTTTCGATAGTGCGCTTGAAGCGACGCATTGCGACTTCGAACGGCTCGTTTTCTTTAAGGCGAATAGTGGTCATGTAAAAATCAAACCGTTAGATTAGGGGAAGAACGAGATAGTAGCATCGTTTGCGGCCGATGGGAAGACTTTTCCCGGACTTGTTCCCTCCCGGACACGCCAAAACAGGGATCCAAAGGGCAAGCTCCCCCTATGGCCGCGCCGTTTTCGGACGTCGTTTTCTTGCCGTCCTATTTATTCTCTTGCTGCGCGCCCGCGGCCAGCGCGAGCCCGGCCGCCATCGCCGATGCCCATGCCCATTGGAAATTATATCCGCCGAGCCAGCCCGTCACGTCGACCGCCTCGCCGATGAAATACAGGTCCGGCACCTTGCTCACCATCATCGTCTGCTGCGACAGCTCGCGCGTGTCGATGCCGCCCAGCGTCACCTCGGCCTTGCGGTAGCCCTCCGAGCCGGTCGGCACGATCGACCAGCGGTTGACCGCCGCGCCGATCATGCGAAGGCTGGCGTCGGTCATGTCGGCGAGGCGCTGGTCGGGCGAGAAACCGTTGGCTTGCAGCAAACCCTCGGCCAGGCGCGTCGGCAGCCACTGCGACAGCACGTTGCCGACCTGTTTTTTGAGCGTGCCCTTGCCCTCGATCAGCGCCTCGGCCACGTCCATCTCGGGCAGCAGGTTGAGCACGATCGGGGTGCCCGGCTGCCAGTAGCTCGAAATTTGCAAAATGGCAGGACCCGACAGGCCACGGTGGGTGAACAGCAAGTCTTCGCGGAAAACGCCGCGCTTGCTGCCCTTGCCCTTGTTCGACCCCGTCTCGACGTCGACCTCGAGCGCGATGCCGGCCAGCGGCACGAACGGCGCCCAGCTCGGGCCGTCGAAGGTCAGCGGCACCAGCCCCGGGCGCGGCGCCACCATCCGGATCCCGAACTCGTCGGCGATCTTGTAGGCGAAGTCGGTCGCGCCGATCTTGGGGATCGACAAGCCACCGGTGGCGATGACCAGGCTGTCGGCGAGGATGTCGCCGGTGTCGGTGGCGAGCAGGAAGCCGTCGTCCATCCGCTCGACCGACTCGACCTTGGTCGGCATGCGCCAGGTGACGTCGCCGCTGGCGCACTCGGCCTTGAGCATCTGGATGATCTGCTCGGCCGAGTCGTTGCAGAACAACTGGCCGCGATGTTTCTCATGATGCAAGATGCGGTGCTTTTTGACGAGCGCGATGAAGTCCTGCGGGGTGTAGCGCGACAAGGCGCTCTTACAGAAGTGCGGGTTGTCCGACAAAAAATTGTTGGGCCCGACGTTCAGGTTGGTGAAATTGCAGCGGCCGCCGCCGGAAATGCGGATCTTTTCGGCAAGCTTGTCGCCGTGATCGATCAACACCACGCGTTTGCCGCCCTGCCCGGCCGCGGCCGCGCACATCATGCCGGCCGCGCCGGCCCCGATCACTGCTACATCATATTGTTTTGCCATGGCTGTGCCGATTTCCGCGAATCACTAAAAGACGTGATTGTAAACCGCGCGGACCCGGCCCGGCCGGCCAGCTTGAAACTAGGCCGCCGCGCCGCGAATCAGGCCACCGCGCTGCGCGCCAGCCCCTGCACCGCGTCGGCGCAGCGCACCACGTCGCCGACCACGATGATGCTCGGGCTGCCGATGCGCGACAGGGCCAGGTCGTCGGGCAGGTTGCGCAAGGTCGTCAGCAGATGCTGCTGCGCCGCGCCCGTGGCCGACTGCACCACCGCCACCGGCATGTCCGCCGCCATGCCGCCTGCCAGCAGGCCGGCCTGGATCTGGCGGCAGCGCGCCACCCCCATGTAGATGACCAGCGTGAGCCCGGTCTGCGCGAGCAGGGCCCAGTCCGGGCTGCGCGCGTTGCCGGCCTCGTCCTTGCGGTCGTGCCCGGTCACGAACACCGCGCCCGAACTCCAGTCGCGGTGGGTCAGCGGCACGCCGATCGCCGCCGGCGCGGCCAGACCGCTGCTGATGCCGTTGATGACGACCACCTCGATGCCGGCCGCCATCAGGTGGGCGCGCTCCTCACCACCGCGCCCGAAGATGAACGGGTCGCCGCCCTTGAGCCGCACCACGCACCTGCCGGCCGTGGCCTCGGACACCATCAGGCGCTCGATGAAGGCTTGCGGGGTCGACTGGCAGCCGCCGCGCTTGCCGACGTGGACGATGCGCGCGTCCGCCCGCGCATGGGACAGGATTTCGGGATTGACGAGGTCGTCGACGAGCAGCACCTCGGCCGCGGCGATCGCCTTGACCGCCTTCAGGGTCAGCAACTCCGGATCGCCGGGACCGGCGCCGACCAGATAAACCTTAGCTTTGCACTCCATGATGACCACCCGCGTTTGCCTGTAATGACTTCGATACAAGCAAACACTGTGCCACTTGCTCGGCGATCGGGGCCGGGACCGGCACCTCGCCGCGCAGCGCCTGCGCGATCCAGGCGGCGGTCACGGCCGCATCACGGGCGGGCGGCATCTGCGCCAATTCGTCCGTCGGCGCGTCTTTTTGCACCAACAAGGTGCGCTCACCACCGTGGAACCAGTCGATCTGGTTGGCGCGGTTGGCGTTGGCGACGGTCTCGCCCTCGGTGCCGCGCATCAGGAAGGCGTCGCCGCGGGCGGCGGTGGCGGCCGTCATGAAGTATTCGCCGAGCATCTCTAGGTATTCGGGGTGGGTGTACGACACCAGCCGCAGCGCCGGCCCCGCGAACGGCTGCATGATCTTGACCAGCGTGTGGGTCGAGTTGCGCACGTTGAGGATGCCGCGCAGCGCCAGCAGGCGCGCCATCTTGGGCGCGAGCACCTCGACCGGGATAAAGCCCGGCTCGCCGCGCGCGAACGCGGCCCGCACCGCCGCCGGCGAGGCCGCCGGCGCCAGCCCCATGGCCTCGAAGATGCGCGCCGTGGTCACCCGGCCAGGGTCGTCGGTGACGCCGTGGACCAGCACCGGCACGCCCTCGCGCGCGAGCAGCAGCGCGAGCAGGGGGGTCAGGTTGGCAAGCTTGCGCGCGCCGTTGTAACTGGGGATGAGCACCGGTGCGTATTCACCGGCGGGCGCGGGCAACGGCGCGAACGAGGCCTCGCCGGCATCGAGGAAGCCGGCGATCTCGTCGACCGACTCGCCCTTGATGCGCAGCGCCAGCACGATGGCGCCCAGTTCGAGGTCCGACACGCGGCCATCGAGCATGGCCGCGTACAGTTCGCGCGCGTCGGCGCGCGACATGCTGCGCGCCCCTTTTTTGCCGCGCCCGATCTCTTTGATCAGATGCCCGGCCTTGAATGGTGCGTTGAATGGTTCGTCGATTGAGTTCATGGGCAGCAGTGTATACCGCCGCCCGATCCGCCGCAGGGGCACCTGAAATAAATTTTTACAAATCTGAATCCGGCGCACGCATGAGCCCGTATAACCCCCTGTATTTCCCACTGTGCACAGACGTGTACAACCCATTTCAGGAGAGAGACTATGAAACAGATGAAACTGCGGGCCACCATCGGCGCCGTTCTTGCAGGCAACCTGCTCGCTTGCGTGTTCGCGCCGGCGGCCATGGCCTCGAGCCACCGCGAGGCGCCCTTCATCACGGGCGCGCCAAAGGTCGACGCCACCGACTTCTACATGTTCCGTAGCTACCAGACGGGCCGCAGCGAATTCACGACGCTGATCGCCAACTACATCCCGCTGCAAGACGCGTACGGCGGCCCGAACTACTTCGCGATGGACCCGAACGCGCTGTACGAAATCCACATCGACAACAACGGCGACGCCAAGGAGGACGTCACGTTCCAGTTCCGCTTCGCCAGCACCAACAAGGACTTCCAGTTCACCGTGGGCGGCAAGCAGGTCTCGAGCCCGCTCGTGATCAACGGCGGTGCCATCACCGAGCCCAACGCGGCCGGCAGCACCGTGCGCGAAACCTTCACCGTCAACGTGGTCCGGGGCGACCGCCGCACCGGAACGCGCGGATCGGTGACCAACGCGACCGGCGGCTCGGCCACCTTCGACAAGCCGGTCGACAACATCGGCAACAAGGCGATCCCCAATTACGAGGCGTATGCCGCCAAGCACGTCTTCAGCGCCATGATCCCCGGCTGCTCGGTCCCGGCCCGCATCTTCGTCGGCCAGCGCAAGGACCCGTTCGCCGTGAACCTGGGCGAAACGTTTGACCTCATCAACATCAAGGCGCCGGCCGTCGAATTCGACGCCAACGCCGAAAAGGGCGCCCGCGACGACCTCGCGCGCAAGAACGTGACCTCGATCGAGATGGAGGTGGCGACCTCCTGCCTGCTGCACGCGAGCGCGGCCGACCCGGTCATCGGCGGCTGGACCACGGCCAGCATGCGCCAGGGCCGTCTGCTCAACCCGGTGCCAAAAACGACCACCGACGCCGCGAAAGAAGGCGGCGCCTGGACCCAGGTGTCGCGTCTGGGCATGCCACTGGTCAACGAAGTCGTCATCGGCCTCAAGGACAAGAACAAGTTCAACAGCAGCAAGCCGTCCGGCGACGCCCAGTTCGCCGACTACGTGACCAACCCGACCCTGCCGGCGCTGGTCGAGTTGCTCTACAGCGGTGCCGGCGTCAAGGCGCCGACCAACTTCCCGCGCGGCGATTTGGTGGCGACCTTCCTGACCGGCATCACCGGCGTGAACAAGCCCAAGACCGTCACGGCCGCCGAGATGCTGCGCCTGAACACATCGATCGCACCGACCGCCGTCGGTTCGCAGATGCGCCTCGGCGTGGTCGCCGGCGACAACGCGGGCTTCCCGAACGGCCGCCGCCCCGGCGACGACGTGGTCGACATCGCCCTGCGCGTGGTCATGGGCAAGCTGTGCACGATCAACATCGGCTGCGTCCCGGCCGACGCACCGTCGGGCGCGATCCGCTTCACCGACGGCGCCTTCCTCGACGAGACCTCGTTCACCGCCGGCTTCCCGTACCTGAAGTCGCCGATCCCGGGTTCGCCGCAGATGTGATGGCCAACCCACAAACGAACAGGAGAGCACCATGAAAAAACTAAGTCTGATCCTCGTCGTCCTGCTGCTGGCCGGCTGCGGCAGCGGCGGCAACGAGACCTACACCCAGACCGCGCCGCCGCCACCAGCGCCGCCGCCGTCGACGCTCGACACGTTCTACGCCTATGTGCGCGCGCTGATCGCTACCTCGCCGGACGATGCGGAGCCGATCGCCATCGAGGCGGTCGTCGCCACGATGCCGGAGGATACCGAACCCGTGCCAGAACCGATCTGATGTTGTAGCCGTTGTATTAACCGGCCGGGAGCGCATCCCCGGCCGGCGTTGTATCAAAAATGCCAAAAACAAAAAACAAAAAAATTAAACACTCACGCACCGAGAAAACCATGTCCACTCCAATTTACAGCCTTGCCTGCGCGCTGCTGCTGGCCGCGGCCGCGCCGGCCCTGCAGGCCGCGCCCTATCTGCCGGCGAGCGGCGGCGAAGTGCTCGAACAACTGCCGCGCCGCGCCGATCCGGCCCAGCGGGAACTGCGCCGCATGCGCGCCGAACTGGCGGCCGAACCGCGCAATCTGGCGCTGGCCACGCGCACCGCGCAAAGCTACATCAGCACCGCCCGCGACGAGGCCGACCCGCGCTACTACGGCTACGCGCAAGCGGCGCTGGCGCCGTGGTGGGGCCAGGCGGCGCCGCCGCACGAGGTGCGCCTGCTGCGCGCGACCCTGATGCAGAGCACCCACCATTTCCCCGAGGCGCTGGCCGACCTCGACGCGATCGTCAAGGTCGACCCCGGGAACGCCCAAGCCTGGCTCACGCGCGCCACCGTCATGACCGTGCGCGGCGACTACACCGGCGCCACCGCCAGTTGCGCGCGCCTGTCGCAGCTGACGCTCGAACTGGTCACGATCACCTGCATATCGAGCGTGACCACCATGACCGGGCGCTCGGCCAAGAGCGAGGCGCTGCTCGCGTCCACGCTGGCGCGCAACGGCGAGGCCGGCGCCGAGATGCAGTCGTGGACCCTGACCCTGCTCGGCGAAATGGCCGAGCGGCGCGGCGACGCCGCCCTGGCCGAGGCCCGCTACAAGCGCGCGCTGGCCATGAGCCCGCGCGACAGCTACCTGATCGGCGCCTACGCCGACTTCCTGCTCGAGCGCAAGCGCCCCAGGGAAGCGCTCGCGCTGGTCAAGGACCGGGGCCGCGTCGACACGTTGCTGCTGCGCCAGGCGCTGGCGCTGCGCCAGATCGGCGGCGGCGCGGGCGGCGGATCCGGCGAGGAGTTGCGCGCCGCCAGCGCCGAACTCGGCGCCCGTTTCGAAGCCGCCGCGCGGCGCGGCGACAGCGTGCACCAGCGCGAGCAGGCGCGCTACGAACTGCACGTGCGCGGCGACGGCAAAGCCGGCCTGGCGCTGGCCCGGAAAAACTGGGCCGTGCAAAAGGAGGCGGCCGACATCCGGCTCCTGCTCGAGGCGGCCCTGATGGCGCGCGACAAGGCCGCCGCCGCGCCGGCGCTGGCGTGGATCGGGCAGCACGGCTACGAGGACGTGGCGGCGGCGCGCCTAGCGCGCCAGATTGCGGCGCTGTCATGATGCGCGCGTGGCCACGGGCGCTGCTGCTGGCGGCGCTGTTCTGGGTGCACGCGCTGGCGCACGCGCACAAGCCGAGCGACAGCTACCTGACGCTCGATGTCGAGGGCGCGCAGGTGAGCGGCCAGTGGGACATCGCCCTGCGCGACCTCGACTTCGCGCTCAACCTGGACGACAACGGCGACGGCGAGCTGACCTGGGACGAGGTGCGCAGCGAGCACAAGGCGATCGCCGGCTACGCGCTGGCGCGGCTCGAACTGACCGCCGGCGGGCGCTCCTGCCCGCTGGTCGCCGGCGAGCAGCTGGTCGACAAGCACACCGACGGCGCCTACACGGTGCTGCGCTTGACCGCCGACTGCGGCCGGCCCGTCGGCGTGCTCAATGTAAGCTACCGGCTGTTCGCCGAGCTCGACCCGCAGCACAAGGGCCTGCTCAAGATAAACCACGGCGGCCAGCTATCGACCGCCATTTTCAGCCCCGACCAGCCGCGCCAGGCGATGTCGCTGGCCACGCCCAACCGGCTGCAACAGTTCGCCGACTACGTCTGGCACGGGGTCTGGCACATCTGGATCGGCTTCGACCATATTTTGTTCCTGCTGTCGCTGCTGCTGCCGGCGGTGCTGGTGCGTTCGGCCGCCAACGAGGCGACCACCCTCAGGTCGGCCCTGTTCGACGTGTTCAAGGTCGTCACCGCGTTCACGCTGGCGCACTCGATCACGCTCACGCTGGCCGGCTTGCAAGTGGTCAGTTTGCCGTCGAGGCTGGTGGAGGCGTCGATCGCCGCCTCGGTCGTGCTGGCGGCGCTCAACAACATCCATCCGATGTTCGGCGGGCGGCGCCCGCTGGTGGCCTTCGTGTTCGGCCTGATCCACGGCTTCGGCTTCGCCGGGGTGCTGGCCGGCCTCGGCCTGCCGCAGTCGTCGCTGGTGCTGTGCCTGTTCGGCTTCAATTTCGGGGTCGAACTGGGGCAGTTGGCGATCGTGGCCGTGTTCGTGCCGCTCGCCTACCTGCTGCGCGCCACCTGGTTCTACCGCCAGCTGATGACGACCGGTTCGGCCGTGATCGCGGCGATCGCAGCGGTCTGGCTGGCCGAGCGCGTGTTCGACTTCAAGGTCCTGCCGATGTGACGATTTGGTGCGCGGTTAGGTTGCGGTTAGTTGCAAAAGAGTAAGTGCGTGGTTTTGGGGTGGCAGTGCGCAATGGCGCGCCGCCACCCTTTTTTTCGGGTCTTTGCCGGCAACTTGCGCCAAATAACGCTAAACTCGTGGACTCCCGCCGCACATACCCATAGAGAAGCACCAGACCCATGATCACGCCAGACATCGAAAACAGCAACGTCACCTCGTTCGCCGCAATGCCCACACCCGAAGAGCTGCACGCCAAACTCCCCCTCACCGAGAACGCCTGCGACACCGTCATGAAGGGGCGCGAGGCGCTGCGCAACATCATCGACCGCAGCGACAAGCGCCTGTTCGTGGTGGTGGGCCCGTGCTCGATCCACGATCCGGTCGCCGGGCTCGACTACGCCCACCGCCTCAAAAAGCTGCAGGCCGAGGTGGCCGAGACGATGCTGCTCGTGATGCGCGTGTATTTTGAGAAACCGCGCACGACCACCGGCTGGAAGGGCTACATCAACGATCCGGACATGGACGACTCGTTCCACGTCAACGACGGCATGGAGAAGGCGCGCCGCTTTTTGCTCGACGTGTGCGAGCTCGGCCTGCCGACCGCGACCGAGGCGCTCGACCCGATCTCGCCGCAATACCTCGGCGACCTGATCGCCTGGACCGCGATCGGCGCGCGCACCACGGAATCGCAGACGCACCGCGAGATGTCGTCCGGTTTGTCGACCCCGGTCGGGTTCAAGAACGGCACCGACGGCGACATCAGCATCGCGATCAACGCGATTTTGTCGTCGGCGCATCCGCATTCGTTTTTGGGCATCAACGGGCAGGGCACGGTCTCGATCGTGCGCACGCGCGGCAACGCCTACGGGCACGTGGTGCTGCGCGGCGGCGACGGGCGTCCGAACTACGATTCGGTGTCGATCGCGATCGCCGAGCAGGCGCTGACCAAGGCCGGCCTGCCGGCCAACCTCGTGGTCGACTGCTCGCACGCGAACAGCTACAAGAAGCCCGAGCTGCAGCCGCTGGTGATGTCGGACGTGGTGCAGCAGATCCGCCACGGCAACAAGTCGCTGGTGGGCGTGATGATCGAATCAAACATCGTCGCCGGCAACCAGAAGATCCCGGCCGACCTGTCGCAGCTCAAGTACGGCTGCTCGGTGACGGACGCGTGCATCGACTGGGAGACCACGGAGAAGATGCTGCGCATGGCGCACGAGCAGTTGCGCGACCGGCCTTAAGCGTCACCGCCATCCCTATCGTCATCCCCGCCCCCCACCGTCATCCCCGCCCCCCACCGTCATCCCCGCGAAAGCGGGGACCCATGCTGAGCGTGCACCTACGCGAAGTCAGTACGTTCAGGCCCGCGGCCTGAATTTGCGGCAGCCGCATATCTGCTTACTCAGCATGGATTCCCGCCTCCGCGGGAACGACGGGACAAGCCGCATATTTGCCTACTCAGCATGGATTCCCGCCTCCGCGGCAACGACGGGGGCGGTCCGGACGCCACCGCCCGAAGCTACGCCGCCTTCGCCTCCGCCTTCATCGAAGCAAACACAATCTGCTTCAACTCGGGCACGCACGAGCCGCAATTGGTCCCGCACTTGAGCTTGCCCTGCAACGCGGCCAGCTTCTCCCCGGACGCCATCCCCGGCATCGCGGCGAGCTCCTCGCCGATCTCGTTTTGCGACACGTTGAGGCAGCTGCAGACAATCCGTCCGCGCGCCTTGAACCCCTGCGGCGCGCTGCTCGACGGCGACAACAGCAACCTCCCCAACCCCGCCACCGAAGCCTCGCCCTCGAGCATCTGCTTGAGCCAGTGCTCGGCCGTGATATCCCCGGCCAGCGCGACCGCCGCCAGCTTGCCATCTTCGACCAGAATATGGCGCGAATTGCCGCGCCGCGTGTCGTCGTAACGCAGCACATTGGCGCCGTCGATCCCGAACAGCAGCTCGATCTCGCGCACCAGCGCCGGATCGGCCGCGTAATCGTCGGCCGCGCGGAACAGCACGCCGGTGCGATCGCGCCCGAAAAGGGTGCAGGTGGCGAAAGCGAAGCGCGCCATCAGGGGGCGCAGCAGCGACTGCAGGCGCAGCGCCGCCGCCTCGTCGGCCCAGCCGAACACCAGCAGCCGCGCGGGCAGCTCGGCCTTGAGTATCTTGACCGCCGCGTGTTTCAGCTCCGGCTGTTTTGAGCTCGGATCGAACGCCGGCATGGTCAACACGTTGACGCCATGCGAGGCGCCGCGCCCGGATAGGTACTCCTGCCCCCAGTGCATCGCGATGAAGGCCTGCCCCGCGCGCATGTCCTCGCCCGCCTGCGCCGCCAAAATCTGCGAGCCGCGCCGGCTCGTCACGTGCACCAACTCGCCGTCGCGCAGCATGCGCCGGTCCATGTCGGCGCGCGCCATCACCACCGACGGCTCGGCCGCGTGCGCGAACGCCTGCGCCACCGTGCCGCTGCGGCTCATGCCGTGCCACTGGTCGCGCAGGCGTCCGGTGGTCAGGTGCAGCGGAAAGCGCGCGTCGACCGGCTCGGCCACCGGCAGGTAAGGCGTGACCACGAATCTGGCGCGCCCGTTCGCGGTCGGAAAAACACCGTCCTCGTACAAGCGCTTCCTGCCCACCGCCGCCCCCTCGGGAAACGGCCACTGCTGCGGCCCCCGCTCGTCGAGAATCTTGAATGACAGTCCGGTGATGTCGAGATCGCGCCCGCGCGTCGATTCGCGGTGCTCGTTCCAGATTTGCTCGGTCCCGGCGTAGGTGAACGGCGCGGCCGGCTTGCCCAGCAGCGGCGCCAGCCTGGCCGCGAAATTGGTCGCGATCTCCCAGTCGTGACGGGTCAGCCCCGGCTTGGGCAGCACCGGGTGCAATCGCGTGATGCGGCGCTCGGAATTGGTGACCGTGCCCTCCTTCTCGGCCCAGGTGGTGGCCGGCAGCAGCACGTCGGCGTAGGGCACGGTCGCGGTGCTGGTGTACGCCTCCTGCACGATCACCAGTTCGGCCTTCTCGAGCGCCATGCGGATCAGCTTTTGGTCCGGCATCGACTGCGCCGGATTGGTGCAGGCGATCCAGATGATCTTGATCTCGCCGCTGGCGAGCGCGTCGAACATCTCGACCGCGGTCTTGCCCGGCTTGGCCGGCACCGACTCGACACCCCACAGCGCGGCCACTTCGGCACGGTGCGCGGGATTGGCGAGGTCGCGGTGGGCCGAAAGCAGGTTGGCCATGCCGCCCACCTCGCGCCCGCCCATCGCGTTCGGCTGGCCCGTCAGCGAAAACGGGCCCGCGCCCGGTTTTCCGATCTGGCCCGTGGCAAGGTGCAGGTTGATCAGCGCCGCGTTCTTGGCCGTGCCGTGGGTCGACTGGTTGAGTCCCTGGCAATACAGCGACAGGCTCGCCTTCGACTGCCCGAACCAGCGCGCCGCCATGACCAAATCGGCCTCGGCGATGCCGCACACCTCGGCCACAAAGCGCGGCGTGTAGTCGCGCACCAGGTCCTTGAGTTCGTTAAAACCGTCGGTGTGCCCGGCGATGAACGCGCCGTCGGTCAAGCCCTCCCACAAGGCCAGGTGCAGCATGCCGTTGAACAGCGCGACGTCGGTGCCCGGCAAAATCGGCAGGAACAGGTCGGCGTCGCGCGCGGTGTCGGTGCGGCGCGGGTCGGCCACGACCACCTTGAGCGCGGGGTTGCGCTTGCGCGCGTCCTCGAGCCGGCGGTACAGGATCGGATGCGCGAACGCCGTGTTCGAGCCGACGATGAAGATCACCTCGGCCTCGTCGATGTCCTCGTAGCAGTTCGGGGGCGCGTCCGCGCCAAGCGTCTGCTTGTAGCCGGCCACCGCGCTCGACATGCACAGCCGCGAATTGGTGTCGACGTTGTTGGTGCCTATCAGGCCCTTGGCCAGCTTGTTGAAGACGTAGTAATCCTCGGTCAGCAACTGCCCCGATATGTAGAACGCGACGCTGTCGGGGCCATGCTCGGCGATGGTGGCCGCGATGCGTTGCGCCACGAAGTCGAGCGTGTCGTCCCACGACGCCTCGGCGCGCGGCCCGCCGCGCGCGCGGCGCAATTCGGGCACCAGCGCGCGCACCTGCTGGCGCAGCAGCGGGCTGGCCGACGTGTGCAGCGCGCTGCCCTTGCTGCACAGGCGTCCGAAATTGGCCGGGTGATCGGGGTCGCCCCGTACCGCGAGCACCTGCGCGCCGTCGGTGGTGGCGATCACGCCGCATCCCACCCCGCAGTAGCAGCAAGTAGTCTTGACGTCGCGCGGCACGGTCAGGTTCATGCGGCCTCGATGTGGGTGGCGACCTGGAACGAGCCGGCCAGCGCCGCCTCGGCCCTGCTGGCCGGCGCGCTCAGTTCATCGAGGTCGAGCGAGACATTGCCATCCTCGACCCTGACCTTGAAGCTCTTGGCGCAGCCGACGTCGGGCGCGGTGGCGCAGCCGCTGGCCAGCTCGATGTTCCAGTTGTGCAGCGGGCAGGCGACCTTCTCGCCGAACACGATCCCCTGCGACAGCGGGCCGCCCTTGTGCGGGCAGCGGTCGAGCAGCGCAAACACCTTGTCTTCGGCGTTGCGGAACACCGCCACGTTGGGCAACTCCTGCCACGCCAGGCCGCGCTTGACTACGCGCGCGCCGAGCACCGGGATGTCCGTGACCTTGCAAATTACTTTCCATTGTTCCGACATGTTCCTGCTCCTTGTTAAGCGGTCAGTGGATCGAACTGACGCGTGTCGACCATCGCTTCCACCGGCTGGTGCCACGGATCGGGCTCGCCCTCGAGCGCAAACTGCAGGCGCGCGTAGAGCGCCTTGCGATTCTCCGCGTCCTCGACCACGTGCTTCTTCACGTGCTCGAGACCGACGCGGGCGATGTAGTGCACGGTGCGCTCGAGGTACCAGCCCTCGGAGCGGTACAGCTCCAGGAACGCGCCGCTGTATTCCATGACCTCCTCGTGCGTCTTGAGCTTGCAGAGGAACTGCGCGACCTCGGTCTTGATGCCGCCGTTGCCACCCACGTAGATCTCCCAGCCCGAATCGACGCCGATCACGCCGACGTCCTTGATGCCCGACTCGGCGCAATTGCGCGGGCAGCCCGAGACCGCGATCTTGACCTTGTGCGGCGCGTACATCAGGCACAGCTCGCGCTCGAGCTGCTGGCCCATCAGGGTCGAGTCCTGGGTGCCGAAACGGCACCACTCGCTGCCGACGCAAGTCTTGACGGTGCGCAGGCCCTTGGCGTAGGCCAGCCCGCTCGGCATGCCGAGGTCCTGCCAGACGTTGCGCAGGTCCTCCTTCTTCACGCCAAGCAGGTCGATGCGCTGGCCGCCGGTGACCTTCACGCTTGGAATGGCGTACTTGTCGACCACGTCGGCGATGCGGCGCAGGTCCTTGGCCGTGGTCTGGCCGCCCCACATGCGCGGGATCACCGAGAAGGTGCCGTCCTTCTGGATGTTGGCGTGCGCGCGCTCGTTGATGAAGCGCGACTGCGGATCGTCCTTGGCCTCGTGCGGCCAGGTAGAGATCAGGTAGTAGTTGAGCGCCGGGCGGCACGAGGCGCAGCCGTTGGGGGTGCGCCAGGCCAGGAACTCCATGGCCGAGGCGATGGTCACCAGCTTCTCGGCGCGGATCGCGTCGCGCGCCTCCTGGTGCGTGTGGTCGGTGCAGCCGCACATCGGCTTGGCCTTGGTCGAGAGCGAAAAATCGCCGCCGGCGGTGAACATCAGAATCTGTTCGACCAGCCCGGTGCACGAGCCGCACGAGGCCGAGGCCTTGGTGTGCTTGCGCACGTCCTCGATCGTGAACAGGCCCTGCTCCTTGATCGCCTTGACGATGGTGCCCTTGCACACGCCGTTGCAGCCGCACACCTCGGCGGTGTCGGGCATGGCGGCGGCCATGGTGAAGCCCTCGTGGCCGACGTCGCCCGGACGCATCGTGTTCGACTCGCCGAACATGAGCGAGTCGCGGATCTCGGCGATGCTTTTGGCCTCGCGCAGCAGCTTGAAGTACCAACTGCCGTCGACCGTGTCGCCGTACAGGCAGGCGCCGATCAGTTTGTCGTCCTTGATCACGAGGCGCTTGTAGACGCCGCCGATCGGGTCCGACAGCAAAATCTCCTCGGTGCCCTCGCCGCCCATGAATTCGCCGGCCGAGAACAGATCGATGCCGGTCACTTTGAGCTTGGTCGAGGTGACCGAACCCTTGTACTGGCCGATGCCGAAGTTTGCCAGGTGGTTGGCGCACACCTTGGCCATCTCGAACAGGGGCGCGACCAGGCCGTACACGGTGCCGCGGTGGTTGACGCACTCGCCGACCGAATAGATGCGCGGATCGAACGTCTGCATGGTGTCGCTGACGACGATGCCGCGGTTGCAGTGCAGGCCGCACGACTCGGCCAGCTCGGTGTTGGGGCGGATCCCGACCGCCATCACCACCAGTTGCGTCGGAATGACCAGGCCGTCGGTGAATTCGAGCGACTGCACCTGGCCGTCGGCATCGCCGATGATCTGTTTGGTGTTTTTCTCGAGCAGGAACTTGAGGCCGCGGTCCTCGAGCGACTTTTGCAGCATCTTGCCGGCGACCGGATCGAGCTGGCGCTCCATCAGCCAGCCCGGCAGGTGCACCACGGTGACGACCATGCCGCGCAGTTTGAGGCCGTTGGCCGCCTCGAGTCCGAGCAGGCCGCCGCCGATGACGACCGCGTGCGTGTGCTTTTGCGACGCCTCGATCATGGTGTTGGTGTCGTAGATGTCGCGGTAGGCGATCACCCCTTTCAGATCCTTGCCCGGCACCGGCAGCATGAACGGGTTCGAACCCGTCGCCAGCAGCAGGCGGTCGTATTCGGCCGTGGTGCCGTCGTCGGCGATGACGACGCGCTTGACGCGGTCGATCTTGACGATCTTTTTACCCAGGTGCAGGGTGATGTCGTTTTCCTCGTACCAGTCGACATCGTTGAGCATGATGTCCTTGACCGTCTGCTCGCCCGCCAGCACCGGCGAGAGCAGGATGCGGTTGTAATTGGCGTAGGGCTCGGCGCCAAACACCGTTATCTCATACAGGTCGGGCGCAATCTTGCGCAGTTCTTCGAGTGTGCGCACACCCGCCATCCCATTCCCAACCATCACCAGCTTTAACTTCTTCATGACCGTCTCCATCAAAAGGCTCCCTCCCCTATAAGCAAAAGCGATGCCAGCCGATTTCGCGGCTTGGGGGCGGCTTGGGGGCGCCTTCGCACCGCCGCGGTGCGAAAGGCGCGCCCACTATTGGTGCGAAAGTCCCGCCCGCTATTGGTGCACGCGCGGCCGCGCCACGGGAAGCGCGCGGTGGCATGGCACTTGCATTGACAGCCCCAACCACCACCAATCATAGCGAGACACCCAATGGCAAAAACCTCATTCTGGAAAGCCGGACACACGCCGACCCTGTTCGCGTCCTTCTTCTACTTCGACCTCAGTTTCATGGTGTGGGTGATCCTCGGCCCGCTGGCCGTGCAGATCTCGGCATCGCTCGGCCTGTCTCCCGCGCAGAAGGGCCTGATGGTGGCGACCCCGCTGCTGGCCGGCGCGCTGCTGCGCATCGTGATGGGCGTGCTGGTCGACCATCTGAAACCGAAAAAGGCCGGCACCATCGGCCAGGTGATCGTCATGCTCGGATTGCTGTGGGCCTGGCAAACCACGCTCGACAGCTTCGCCAGCCTGATCGCGCTCGGCGTGCTGCTCGGCGTGGCCGGCGCCGCCTTCGCGGTGGCGCTGCCGCTGGCCTCGCGCTGGTATCCGCCCGAGCACCAGGGCACCGCGCTGGGCATCGCCGGCGCCGGCAATTCGGGCACCGCGTTCGCGGCCCTGTTCGCGCCGGGACTGGCGATCGCCTTCGGCTGGCAGAACGTGTTCGGCCTGTGCCTGATTCCGCTCGGGGTCGCGCTGATCGTGTACCTGACCATGGCCAAGGACGCGCCGACGGCGCCGCCGCCCAAGTCGCTGCCCGAATATCTGCGCGTGCTCAAAGACAAGGACGCCTGGTGGTTCATGTTCTTCTACAGCGTCACCTTCGGCGGCTTCGCGGGACTGGCCTCGTCGCTGACGATCTACTTCAACGGCGAGTACGGCCTGTCGCCGGTAACCGCCGGCTACCTCACGGCCGCCTGCGTGTTCGCCGGCTCGGTGGTGCGCCCGCTCGGCGGCCTGCTGGCCGACCGCATCGGCGGCATCAAGACCTTGTCGATGATGTACGCGGTGGCCGCCGCGGCGCTGCTGGTGGCAAGCATGGGCATGAAGTCCCCAACCGCGGCGGTGACCGTGTTCGTGGTCGCGATGCTCGCGCTGGGCACCGGCAACGGCGCGGTGTTCCAATTGGTGCCGCAGCGCTTCCGCAAGGAGATCGGCGTGATGACGGGGCTGGTGGGCATGGCCGGCGGCATCGGCGGCTTCTACCTCGCCTCGAGCCTGGGCCTGTCGCGCCAGCTCACGGGCAGCTATCAAATGGGGTTGATCGTGTTCGCCGCGCTGGCCATCATCGCGTTGCTGGGCCTGTCGGTGGTCAAGACGCGCTGGCGCACCACCTGGGGCAGCGCCGCGATGACGGCCGCCAAGGTGTGATTACAATGTGGACTATGTAAAAATCGCGAAGTACGATTGCCAAAAAACCTAAATCAACGTCGTCCTCGCGAAGGCGGGGACCCATAGAACGCCACCGTTCTATGGGTCAACGCGGGGGCGCCGAGCCATCCGCGAGGACGATGTAACTATAACGGCTCAACGCATGACCCTGACCATCACCGCCGGCCACGCCACGCGCTGCGGCAAACGCGAACGCAACGAGGACTTCGTCGGGATGGTGACGCCCGACGAACCCGAGCGCAGCGCCAAGGGCGTGCTGGCGGCGGTCGCCGACGGCGTCTCGGGCAACGACGGCGGGCGCGAGGCGTCCGAGTACACGGTGCGCGGCCTGCTGTCCGACTACTACGCCACGCCCGACACCTGGTCCGTCGCGCAGGCGCTCGAGCGCGTGCTCAAGGCCACCAACAGCTGGGTCCAGCAGCAGGGCACGGTGCGCCCCGAATTGTCGGGCATGGCCACCACGCTGACCTGCCTGGTCCTGCGCGGCACCTTCTATTATTTTGCGCACGTGGGCGACACCCGCCTGTACCTGCTGCGCGCCGGCGCGCTCACGCGCCTGACCACCGACCACGTGTGGGACCGGCCCGAGATGCAGCATGTGCTTACGCGCGCCATCGGCCTGGACTCGCAACTGACGATCGACCACGGCATGGGCCCGCTGCACGCGGGCGACGTGTTTTTGCTCGCCAGCGACGGCGTCTGGGCCGCCACCACCGAGTACGAGCTCGCCTTCCAGCTCGGCCGCCTGGCGCTGGGCGAATGCGACAACGACGCCTGCGCCGACGCGCTGCTCGACGCCGCGCTCGAGGGCGGCAGCGGCGACAACCTCAGCGCGCTCGTCATGCGGGTCGATGGCCTGCCGCAGCAGGACCTGCGCGACAGCCTCTCGAGCATGCGGCAGCTGCCGCTGCCGCCGCCGCTGCGCCCGGGCCAGCTGTTCGAGGGCCTGCGGGTCGAGCGGATGCTGCACGCGTCGGCCGGCACGGTGCTCTACAAGGTGGCCGAGACGGCCGAAGGCGGGCGCACGCTGGTGCTCAAGACGCTGCAAAGCGCGCGCGCCGGCGACGCGCTCGAGCTGGCCGCGTTCGCGCACGAGGAGTGGCTGGCGCGGCGCGCGGTGGCGCGCTTTTTCCCGCAGGTGATCACGCCCGCGCAAAAAAACCACCTGTACTATCTGACCACTTGGCACGACGGCGCCACGCTCGCGCAGCGGCTCGAGGGCGGCCAGCACTTCACCGTGCCCGAGGTGATCGCGCTCGGCGAGCAACTGGTGCGCGCGGTCGGCGCGCTGCACCGGCGCAGCATCATCCACCGCGACATCAAGCCCGACAACGTCCACCTCGGGGCCGACGGCCAACTGCGCCTGCTCGACCTGGGCGTGGCGCAATCGGGCATCGACGCCGGCAGCGCCGCGCCGCAAGCGGGCACCCCCTCGTTCCTCGCGCCCGAGCAGTTCGACAACGCCCCCGCCTGCGCCGCCACCGACCTGTACGCGGTCGGCGTCACGCTGTACTTCGCGCTCACGCGCCACTACCCGTACGGCGAGGTCGAGCCGTTCCAGCGCCCGCGCTTCGGCGAGCCGATCGGCGCCAGCCGCTACCGCCCCGACCTGCCGCTGTGGCTCTGGCACGTGCTGCAAAAGGCGCTCGCGCGCGAGGCGGTCGAGCGCTTCGAGACGGCCGAGGAGTTCCTGCTCGCGCTCGAACGCGGCGCCGCGCGCCCGCTGCCGGCGCGCGCCGCCCCGCCGCTGGCCACGCGCAACCCGGCCGGCATGTGGCGCGCGATCGCGCTGCTCGCGATCGCCGGCAACCTGGTCCTGCTGTACCTGCTCGGGCGGTGAGGCCGCGGCCGCTGCGCTACAATGGCGCCTTGTCCCCACCACCGTCTGTGCCCCATGATTGTCCTCGGCGTCGAATCCTCCTGCGATGAAACCGGCCTTGCGTTGTACGACACGCAACGCGGCCTGCTGTCCCACGCGCTCCACTCGCAGGTGGCCATGCACGAGGAGTACGGCGGCGTGGTGCCCGAACTGGCCTCGCGCGACCACATCCGGCGCGCCATCCCGCTGCTCGAGCAAACCCTGGCCGGGGCCGGCGTGGCGCTGTCCGAGATCGACGCCATCGCCTACACCCAGGGGCCCGGGCTGGCCGGCGCGCTGCTGGTCGGCTCCTCGATCGCCTGCAGCCTGGGGCTGGCGATCGACCGTCCCGTGCTGGGCGTGCACCACCTCGAGGGCCATCTGCTGTCGCCGCTGCTGGCGAGCGAGCCGCCGCAGTTCCCGTTCATCGCGCTGCTGGTCTCGGGCGGACACACGCAACTGATGCGGGTCGACGGCGTGGGCCAGTACACACTCATGGGCGAGACGCTCGACGACGCCGCCGGCGAGGCCTTCGACAAGTCGGCCAAACTGCTCGGCCTCGGTTATCCGGGCGGACCGGCGATCTCGCGGCTGGCCGAATTCGGCGACCCGGCGGCGTACAAGCTGCCGCGCCCGATGCTCCATTCGAAGGACTTCAATTTCAGTTTCTCGGGCCTCAAAACGGCGGTGCTCACCGTTGTGAAAAAGCACGAACAGAAACTCGCCGCCAACATCTGCGAGCAGGACAAAGCCGACATCGCGCGCGGCTTCGTCGACGCCATCGTCGACGTGCTCACGGCCAAATGCGTCAGCGCGCTCAAGCACAGCGGCCTCAAGCGGCTGGTGATCGCGGGCGGCGTCGGCGCCAACACGCAATTGCGCGCCTCGCTCAACGCGGCCGCCAAAGCCAAAAAATTCCGCGTCTACTACCCCGAACTCGAGTTCTGCACCGACAACGGCGCCATGATCGCGTTCGCCGGCGCCATGCGCCTGCAGATCAACCCGCACGCCGCGCAACGCGACTACGCCTTCAATGTGCGCCCGCGCTGGCCGCTCGACGAAATCAAGGTTGTCTGAGCGTCGGGTTTATTGAACGCGTGTTGAACGCGCGTTGAACGCGTGTTGAACACGCGCTGAACTCACCGGCCCGAAATTGATCCTACCGTGTGACCGTCATTTGAAAAAAGATGGCAAACTCGGCCGGTTTTGTTTTTCCGGAGGTATCTATGCGCGTAATAAGTTGGAATATTCATTGGGGGTGCGGCAAAGACAGCCGCATCCGGATCCACGCGATCATCGACGTTCTGCGCAAGTTAAATCCCGATGTTATCTGCCTGCAGGAGGTCGCATCCAATCATGCCGATCTCGAAGGCAACGCAAGCGCCAACCAGTTCCGCCAGCTCGCCGGCGCGTTCGGCGGCTACCAGCCCGTGATCGAACCGACAAGCGAAATCTACAAAAACAACATGCCGCGCCTGTTCGGCAACCTGCTGCTGTCCAAATTCCGCATCACCCAGGTGCACCGCCATTCGCTGCCGTGGCCGCCCGACGCGGCGAGTCCCGCCGGCATGCCTCGCGGCATGATCGAAGCCGTCATCGACGCGCCCGGCGGCAAGGTCCGGGTGCTGACCACGCACCTCGAATACCATTCGCCAGTCCAGCGCATGGCGCAGATCCGGCACCTCAAATACCTGCACTGGGAGGCCTGCGAGCGGGCCCGCATTTTCCAGCCCGATCCCAGCCTTGATCCGCCGTACCAGCTCGGCTACCGGCCCGGTTCGGCCATCTATTGCGGCGACTTCAACTGCACGCCCGAGTCGGACGACTACCAGGCGCTGATCGCGCCCGACGACAACGGCGCGCTGCCGCTGGTCGACGCCTGGCGGCACCGCCACCCGGCGATCGCGCGCGCGCCGACGGCCGGCCTGCATGGTTTCCGCTGGCCTGAAAAAGCCGATTGCTACGATTATTTTTTCGTCACGCAAGACTTGCTGCCGCGCCTGATCGAAGTCGAGGTGCAGTCCGAGACCTCGGCCTCGGACCATCAACCGATCGTGCTCGACATCACCTGATGCGCATCAACGTCATTCCTGCAACTGGCCGCTATATGTCTTCCAATTTCGGGCTGCGGCATCAGCACCAGCACCACCACCACCAGCACCAGCACCAGCACCAGCACCAGCACCAGCACCAGCACCACCAGCACGTCATCCCCGCGAAAGCGGGGACCCATACAGCGCTTGCCTATACACGCATTTTGAACCTTCAAGCCGGGAACTGCGCGACTAAATTTTTTGAAGGCGCATAGCTGCATGCTCAGCATGGGGCAAACGCATGCGTTTGCCCCATGCTGAGCTTGCCTACATACACATTTCGAACGTTTGAGCCGGGAACTGCAATCAGGCAGCGTCCTTTTGCGGCCGCGCCTGCCGGTGGTACAAAAACTCGAGCACCCGCGTGCGGTACTCTATATACAGGTGGTCGTGCGCGAGCGCGACCCGGTCGCGCGGGCGCGCCAGGCGCACCTGGACGATGTCGCCGATGGTCGCCGCCGGCCCGTTGGTCATCATCACTATCCGATCGGACAGCAACACCGCCTCGTCGACATCATGCGTGACCATCACGACAGTCGAGCCGGTCTGCGCGACGATGCGCATCAGCTCGTCCTGCAAGTGCGCGCGGGTGAGCGCGTCGAGCGCGCCGAAGGGCTCGTCCATGAGCAAGACCTTGGGCTCCATCGACAGCGCGCGCGCGATGCCCACGCGCTGCTTCATGCCGCCCGAAATCTCGTTGGGACGCTTGCCCGCCGCCGGCGTGAGTCCCACCAGCGCCAGCGCCGCCGCGGTACGCTCGCGCAACTTCGCGCCCGACTCCCTGGCGCCGAACACGCGCTCGACGGCGAGGTGGACGTTTTCGAAGCAGGTGAGCCAGGGCAGCAGGGAGTGGTTCTGGAACACCACGCCGCGTTCGGGCGACGGGCCGGCGATCTCGCGCCCGCCGCACAGGAGCACGCCCTCGCTCGCCGTGGTCAAGCCGGCAAGCAGGTTGAGCAGCGTCGACTTGCCGCAACCGGAGTGGCCAATCAGGGTGGTGAACTCGCCCTGCTCGATCGTCAGGTTGACGTCGGCGAGCGCGTGGAAGCTGCCCTTTTTGGTCTCGAACACCATCTCGGCGTGCTGCACTTCGATATATTTATGCTTGTTCATTTTTACGACCCCGTTTCTTCGTAGGCGAACGACTTGGCCAGCGCCACCAGTGCCTGCTCGAGCGCGAGCCCGACCACGCCGATGATACCGATCGCGATGAGGATGTGCGGCACGTTCAGATTGTTCCACTCGTCCCAGACCCAGAACCCGATGCCGACCCCGCCGGTGAGCATTTCGGCCGCCACGATCACGAGCCAGGCGGTGCCGATGGCCAGCCGCACGCCGGTCAACATGTAGGGCAGCACCGACGGCAGCAGTATCTTGCTGAAGATCTTCCACTCCGACAAATTGAGCACGCGCGCCACGTTCATGTAGTCCTGCGGCACCCGTTGCACGCCGACGGCGGTGTTGATGATCATCGGCCAGATCGAGCAGATGAAGATCGACCAGATCGCGGCCGGATCGGCCGACTTGAACACGAGCAGCCCGATCGGCAGCCAGGCCAGCGGCGAGACCGGCTTGAGCAGGCTGATGATCGGATTGAACATGCCCGACAAAAACTTGAAGCGCCCGATCATGAAGCCGAGCGGGATCCCGACCGCCGCCGCGAGGCCGAAGCCGATGGCCACGCGCTTGAGCGATGCCAGGATGTTCCAGCCGATGCCCTGGTCGTTCGGCCCGTTGCTGTAGAACGGGTCGGCGAACAGCTTGAGCGCCGCTTCCCAGGTCACCATCGGGGTCGGAAAGGCGCTGTTGCGGCTGGCGATGAGCTGCCACACCAGCACCAGGAACGCCAGACCTAGCACGGGCGGCAACACCGCCAGCGTGAAGCCGCGCAGAGGCGACTTGCCGCCGCCCATGCGGTAGCCCTGGTTGGCCAGGCGCACGCTGCGGCGCGGTTCTTCGGAGGCCACCTTGTCGGATGCCACCTTGTCGGAGGCGACCTTGTCGCCCGCCGCGGGCGAGAGCATCGTGGGGTCCACTACTGCATTCATGGCAAACTCCTTTGCTTAGGCTTTGATCTTGAAGGAGGCGGCGTAGGCCTTCGGGTTCTTGCCGTCCCATACCGTGCCGTCGATCATCTTCACGGCGCGCATAGGCGACTTCGGCACGCTGACCTTGGCCATGGCCGCCCCCTGCGTGTAAAGCTCCACCTGGTTGACCGATTTGGCGACGGCCAGATAGTCCGGCTCGCCCTTGAGCAAGCCCCAGCGCTTGTGCTGTGTCATGAACCACATGCCGTCCGACAGGTACGGGTAGTTGACGCTGCCGTCGTTGAAAAACTTCATGTGGTTCGGGTCGTCCCAGGTCTTGCCCATGCCGTTCTGGTAGCGTCCGAGGATGCGCTGGTTGATCACGTCGACCGAGGTGTTGACGTACGATTTTTCGGCGATCGTGGCGGCCATCTTGACCTTGTTGGCGAGCGAGGCGTCGATCCACTTGCTCGCGTCGAGCACGGCGGCGATCAGCGCGCGCGCCGTGTTCGGGTATTTCTTGGTCCACTCGAGCGTGGTGCCGAGCGTCTTTTCGGGATGGTCCTTCCAGATGTCCTGGGTGGTGGCGGCGGTCACGCCGATGCCGTCGACGATGGCGCGGTGGTTCCACGGTTCGCCCACGCAAAAGCCGTCCATATTGCCAACCCGCATATTGGCCACCATCTGCGGCGGCGGCACGGTGATGACCTTGGCGTCCTTGAACGGATTGATGCCGTAGCTGGCGAGCCAGTAGTACAGCCACATCGCGTGGGTGCCGGTCGGGAAGGTCTGGGCGAAGGTGTACTCGCGCTTGTCCTTTTGCATCAGCTTGGCGAGCGAGGCGCCATCCACGCCGCCGGCGTCGGCGATTTTTTTGGACAGCGTGAGGGCCTGGCCGTTGTGGTTCAGGCCCATCAGGACGGCCATGTCCTTCTTGGCCCCGCCGATGCCCATCTGCACGCCGTAGATCAGGCCGTAGAGCACGTGGGCCGCGTCGAGCTCGCCGTTGACGAGCTTGTCGCGCACGCTGGCCCACGACGATTCCTTGCTCAGAACGATCTTGATGCCGTGCTTTTTATCGAAGCCGAGGACCGAGGCCATCACCACGGATGCGCAATCGGTGAGCGGGATGAAGCCGAGCTTGACCTCCTCCTTTTCGGGTTTGTCGGAGCCGGCGGCCCATACCCCGCCGGTGGCGAGCGCGCCCAGCGATACGCCGGCGCCGGCTTTGATCAGGCTGCGGCGAATCAAATTCGTGTTGTTATCGGTCGTCATAGTTCCCTCGTTGGCAATCGGCTGATGCTGTGGTTGGCCGGCGCGCTTGGGACGCGCCGGCCGCTACCAGTCCTTCAGCAATTGGCGTGCCAACAGGAATTGAGGGGGAGACGATGGGGAAATGGCGTCAATACGGGCCGAAAAGCCCGCTTTTAGCACCGATGTTGTGCGGCGCACCAAAAATGCGCGCACGAGTGCGGCCAAGCGCGCCGGAATTCAGCGCTCGACCTTGACGCTCTTCCAGAAGGCGACGCGGCCGGCGATCTGGCTCGCCGCCGCCATCGGATTGCGGTAGGTCCAGACCGCGTCGCGGTTGAGCGCGCCGTCGACGCTGAGGCTGAAGTAGTTGGCGGTGCCCTTCCAGCCACAGAACGATTGCGTCTCGCTCAGCAGCAGATACTCCGGGCGCACCGCCGACATGAGAAAATAGACATTGTTTTCGACGATCTCGACCTCGTCGTCGCGCGCTTCGGCGATCACGGCGCCGTTCCAGGTGGCGGTTGGCATTTTATTCTCCTGCGACGATTTGGCGCAGCGCCTGTTCGAACACCTGCACCGGCTGGCCGCCCGAGATCAGGTGGCGCTCGTTGATGATAATGGCCGGCACCGAACTGATGCCCTGCTGCTGGTAAAACTGCTCGGCCTCGCGCACCTCGGCCGCGTAGTCGTCGCCGGCCAGTATGCGGGCCGCCTCGGCCGTGTCGAGCCCGACCTCGCCGGCCAGGCGCAGCAGCACATCGTGCGCGCCCGGGCTTTCGCCGAGCGTGAAATAGGCGCCGAACAAGGCGAGCTTGAGCGCGTGCTGGCGCCCCTCGAGGCCGGCCCAGTGCAGCAGGCGGTGGGCGTCGAAGGTGTTGTAGATGCGGTCGCGTTTGCCCGGCACGAAGTCGAAACCGACCTCGGCGCCGCGCGCGCGGATCATTTCACGGGTTTTTGCGGCCTGCTCGGGGCTCGCGCCATATTTTTGCGCGAGGTGCTCGTTGATGTCCTGGCCCTCGGGCGCCATGCGCGGGTTGAGCTCGAACGGCTGGAAGTGGATCCGGGCCGTGGCGACGTCGCCGACCTGCTCGAGGGCCTGTTCGAGCGCCTTGAGGCCGATCACGCACCACGGGCACGACACATCGGAAACGAAATCGATCTTGATCTGCTTGCTCACCTGGCACCGCCTTGTTCAGCCATGGCCGGCGCAGGGTGCGCGGCCCAAGCTGTCTATATTGGCACGTGCGCTGCTATTTCAATAGCGCCTATTTTTTGCGCGGACCGTTCCTGGCGCCATTGCCGGCCGCATTGGGCGTCCCTTTGGGCGTCGCCTTGGGCGCGGCCGGGGCCGACTTGCCGCCGATGCGGCTTTCGGTGCCCGCGATCAGGTTCGAGATGTTCTTGAGGTGGCGGAAGACCAACAGCAGGCTCATAAGGACCACGGCGCCGAATTGCGCATCCGCGCCCTCGAGCAGGCCGTAGTAGATCGGGGCCAACACGGCCGCGAACAGCGCCGCCAGCGAGGAGTAGCGCGAGAAATAGGCGACCAGCAACCACGTCACCAGCACGGCCAGGCCGAGCCACGGGTTCAGGCCGATCAGCACGCCGAGCGCGGTCGCCACGCCCTTGCCCCCAACAAAGCGGAAGAACACCGGCCACAAGTGGCCCAAAAACACCGCCAGCGCGACGAGCGCGATGGCCATGTCGCCCAGGCCGAAGCGATCGGCAAACATTTTTGCCAGGAACACCGCGAGCCAGCCTTTGGCGCCATCGCCGATCAGGGTCGCGATCGCCGCTTTTTTGTTGCCGCTGCGCAGGACGTTGGTCGCGCCCGGGTTCTTGGAGCCATAGGTGCGCGGGTCCGACAGGCCGAATACGTGGCTCATGACGACGGCGAACGAAATCGAGCCTATCAGGTAGGCTGTGAGCGTGAATAAGGCTGTGGTCATGTTGTCTCTCGTTATCTATGTTCTTGTCCGGCCCGCGCAGCGTCGGCGGGCCGCTGAATATACACCATCGACAGCGGCGCGAACAGGGCCGGAAATGGCCTGCCCGGCATCGCAGTGATTGAGGTGGCTAAGAGACAAGCAGTATAAGTAGCGGCTACGCCAAGCTACCGGCATCGGATATCGATACCGCAGCTTGGGTTGGCGCTATGCCAGCGCCACCTCGACCAGGTGAAGATCGAACAAGCGGGCCAATTCCGACGGCGACATGCTCACGAGGTAGCCACGGCGCCCGCCATTGATGTAAATCTCGGGCAGATCCAGAATGGTTTTCTCGACATACACCGGCATTTTTTTCTTGGTGCCGAACGGGCTGGTGCCGCCGACCAGGAATCCGGTGTGCCGGTTGGCCACCTCCGGCTTGCACGGTTCGATTTTCTTGCACCCGGCCTGGCGCGCGAGTTCCTTGGTCGAGACCTTGCGGTCGCCATGCATGAGCACGATCAGCGGCTTGGCCGACTCGTCCTCCATGACCAGCGTCTTGACCACGCTGTGCTCGTCCACGCCGAGTTCGCGCGAGGACGCGTTGGTGCCGCCGCGCTCCTCGTATTCATATAGATGGCTCGAAAACACCACGCCGTGTTCGCGCAGGAATTTCGTCGCCTGTGTTTCCGGACCGCTTGCCGCTTTCATCATTTCACCCAAAAATACGCCAACCGTTTTCCTTGGAAAGATGGCATGGCAAGAGCGCCCGTGGCGCATGTGTTACGCTAAACATTCAACGAGGAGTTTCTTATTATGCAGCAAGAAATTCGCTTTGCCACCTTCAATGTGTGCAACCTTGCCCCGCCCGGCATGCGGCTGTACGACAACCTGCCGCTCTTGACGGTCGAGGAGTACGAAGCCAAGCTCGACTGGACGGCGCGCCAGATCGACCTGCTCGACGCCGACCTGATCGGCTTCCAGGAGATATTTTCCCAGAGCGTGCTCAGGGAGGTGATCGCGCGCACCCTGCACTACCGCGACGCGGTCCACGTCGGCTTCGACCCCGACCCGCTTGCCGAGCGGCTCACGCCGAGCGTGGCGCTGGTGTCGCGCCTGCCGCTGGCCGCGCCCGCCACCAGTCACAGCGCCTTTCCAGACGGCATATCGATGCCGGCCGACAGCCGCGACCCCGACCATTTCGCGCGGCCCGTGCTGCACGCGGCCGTGGTGGTCTCGCCCGACTGCACGGTCGACGTGTTCGTGCTGCACTTGAAGTCGAAGCGCCCCGACTATCGCAACGGCGACTCGGCCGAGGATGCCAAGCTGTACGCGCTGGCCTGCCTGCGCTCGCTGATCTGGCGCGGCACCGAGGCCGTGGCGCTGCGCGTGCTGTTGTGCAACCTGGCGCGCGAGCACCGCCGCCCGCGCGTGGTGCTGGGCGATTTCAACGACGTCGCCGACGCCGTCACCACCGGCATCGTGATGGGCGCCGGCGGGCCTCTCGGCGAGCGCCTGTTCGACGCAGCCCAATCGCAGCGCCAGATCGACCCCTTGCGCAACGTCGGCTTCAGCTGCCTGCACGAGGGCCAGCACAGCACCATCGACCATATCCTCGTGTCGGAGGATTTCCATGGGGACTTGCCGAACGCGATCGGCGAGGTGGTCGACGTGGTCTACCTGAACGACCATCTGGTGCTCGGCCTGCCGCAGGCGTCCGACCACGGCCAGGTGCTCGCGCGCATCCGCCTGTTCGACGAGACGCGCGGCCTTGAGACGAGCGGACTTTAAACGCGCGGCCTTGAGACACGCGTCCTTTAACGGCGCCGGGTTGTAAGGTCCGGGTCGATCGAGGCCCGGCCCGCGTAGTCGCCCTGGTATTCGTCGCAGCCGTGCATGCGCAAGAACTGCAGTTGCTCGGCCGTCTCGACGCCCTCGGCGATGACCCGCAGCTTGAGGCTGCGCGCGACCGCGATGATGGCCGGGATGATGGCCGCGTCGGCCGGGTCGCGCGTGATGTCGTGCACGAACGAGCGGTCGATCTTGAGCTTTGACAGCGGAAAGCGGCGCAGGTTGGACAGGCTCGAGTAGCCGGTGCCGAAGTCGTCGATGGTGAGCTGCACCCCGCGCTCGCGCAGCGCGTTGACGGTGGTGACGGTCGTCTCGTTGCCGTTCATGATGACCGACTCGGTGATCTCGAGGTCGAGGAAGTCGGGCTCGAGGCCCGAGCGGCGCAGCGCGTCGTCGACGCTGTGCACCAGGTTGTTGTGGATGAATTGCAGCGGCGACAGGTTGACCGCGACCACCACCGGAAAGCCCTCGTCGCGCCAGCGCCGCGCGCGCGCGCACGCCTGGCGCAGCACCCATTCGCCGATCGGCACGATCAGCCCGCACTCCTCGGCCACGCGCAGGAACTGAACCGGCTGCAGCAGCCCGCGCTCGGGATGGCGCCAGCGGATCAGCGCCTCGACGGCGATGATGCGCCCGCTCGCGATGTTGACCTCGGGCTGGTACTCGAGCACGAACTCGCCGTTGGCGAGCGCATGGCGCAGGTTGTTTTCGATCTGCACGCGCTCGATCACATGGGCGTTCATTTCGGGGCTGAAGAACTGGAAGGCGTCGCGCCCGCGCTGCTTGGCGTGGTACATGGCGACGTCGGCGTGCTTGAGCAAGGTGTCGGCGTCCTCGCCGTCGGACGGGCAGATGCTGATGCCGATCGACACCGACAGGGAGATGTCGTGCTCGCCCACCTTGTTGATCTGGGCGATCGCCGCCATCACGCTGCCGGCCACGTGCGCGGCCTGGTCGACGCCGCCGATGTCGGCCAGGATAATGACGAACTCGTCGCCGCCCTGGCGGCTGACGGTGTCGACCTCGCGCACGCAGCGCGTGAGCCGCAGCGCGACCTCCTTGAGCACCAGGTCGCCGGCCTGGTGGCCGTAGGTGTCGTTGATGAACTTGAAGCGGTCGAGGTCGAGGAACATCACCGCGACCTTGGTGTTCTTGCGGTGCGCGCTGGCGATCGCCTGGTGCAGGCGGTCGAGGAACAGCACGCGGTTCGGCAGGTCGGTCAGGAAATCGTGCTCGGCCAGGTGGCGGGTGCGCTCCTCGACCCGCTTGCGGTCGGTGATGTCGGTCAGGATCGCCATGTAGTTGCAGATCCGGTTCGCGCTGTCGCGGATCGCCGTGAGCGCCACCCACACCGGGTATTGCTCGCCATTTTTGCGATTGCTCCAGACCTCGCCCTCCCAGTGCTCGTGGGCCACGACGTAGTCCCAGATCTGCTGGTAAAAGGCCGGCTCGTGCGCGCCGGAGCGCAGGCCCGGCACCGGCACCCCGACGATCTCGTCGGACAAAAAACCGGTGATGCTGGTGAACGCGCCGTTGACCGCGACCACCCGGTACTGCTGGTCGGTGATCAGGATGGCGTCGCGCGAGTTTTCAAACACCTGGGCCGCCGTGGCCAGCGTGTGTTCGGCGCTCTTGCGCGTGGAGATGTCGCGGATCACGGCGTACGAGAGCAACTCGTGGTCGAGCGCGATCGAGGTCAGCAGCACCTCGGCCCAGAAGCCGTGGCCGTCGCAGGCCTGGTAGCGCCACTCGTAGCGGTGGTTGCCGTCCCGAAAAGTCTGGGCCGCGAGCGCGGCGTCGCGCGCCAGCGACGACTCGCCCGAGGGCTGGACCGGCGGCGAGAAGTCGAGCAGGGTCTTGCCGACCATGTCTTGCGGGCCGGGGCAGCGGAACAGCGCCGCCGCCGCCGGGTTGGCGTCGATGATGTTGTGCCCCTCGATGAGCACGATGGCGTCGGTCGAGCGCGCGAACAGCTGGCGGAAGTTGGCGCCCGAGCGCATCAGCGCGGCCTCGTCGACCTTGCGCCCGGTGATGTCGATCTCCATGCAGAACACCTGTTGCGGCGCGCCGTTGCGGTTGACCGGGAAGTGGCTCGAATAGACCCAGCGCTCGGCGCCGTCGCGGCGCACCAGGCGCCAGTCGCGCGGGCGCGGCGCGTGCCCGGTCTGCCAGATGGAGCCGATCAGGGCGCCGAAGTCGGTGCCGCCGTCGATGTGATCGCCCAGGCTGGTCAGGGGGCGCCCGAGCGCCTCGTGCGCGGGAACGCCGAACAGCTCGGCGCAGGTGTTGTTCCAGAAGCGCACGATGCCCTCGCGGTCGGTGCTGTGCATGGCCACCGTGGGGGTGAGCTCGATCGCGGCGACGAAGCGGTACAGCAATTCGAGCGCCTCGCGGCCCTGGCCTTCCGGTTCGGGCGCCGGCGGCGCAGCGGTGGGGTCGACGCTCACGGCGCTTCCTTTCTATTTGGTCTGGTGACGGCTTGCCGCGCCCCGTTGCAGCGAGGCGCATCTGCCATTTTTGACGATGCGGGGCAGGGCCCGCTTGCGCGCGCACAAGCCAGGGGAAGTGGAACATTTTCAGTATTACAATAAACGAGCAAGAAACGACCAAGAAGCGACCAAGAAGCGACCAAGAAGCGACCAAGAAACGGACAAGGAATCGGCGCGCGCGGTCCGCCATGGCGAACATTGGCGAACCAGAGCGAACAAAAGCGATCGATCCGGCTTTTTTGCGCTTCAGCGTCCCAAAACGCCTGCTCGTCGCATTCCGTTGGCGCCGCCGGAGCCGTTTTCCTATAGTGGCAACATGCGCCTGGGGCTCCATCTTGCATTCAAGAAGGAGCACAAGCGCCCCCCTCCCACCTGCCACTAGCCAAGAACAACACCATGAAACTAGAAACCCTGCCGTCCGCGCCAGTCCAGCCCGCCGCCAGCAAAAAACGCTGGCGCGTCCCCGTGATCGCCCTGCTCGTGGCCGGCGTGGCCGCCGGCTGCTACGCGGCCACGCGCCCCGCCGCCAAGCCGGCCGAGACCAAAGAGGCCAAGCAGGCGCCTGTCCTCGAACTGGCCGGCGCCGAGGTCGCGACCATCGAGGCGCGCGAGCTCAGCATGAGTCTTCCCCTGTCGGGCTCGCTCGTGCCGCTGAACCAGGCCATGGTCAAGTCGAAGACCTCGGGCGTGGTGCGCGAGACGCTGGTGCAGGAAGGCGTGGGCGTGGCCGCCGGCCAGGTCATCGCCCGCCTCGACAGCGCCGACCAGCGGGCCCGGCTGGCGCAGTCGCAGGCCGCCGTCGACGAAGCAAGCGCGCGCCTGTCGATGGCGCGCAAGAACAACGCCAACAGCGAGTCGCTGCGCAAGCAGAACTACATCTCGCAAAACGCCTACGACACCAGCCAGAACGGCGTCGAACTGGCCCAGGCCAGCCTGAACGCGGCCCAGGCCCAGCGCGCCATCGCGCGCATCGCCGTCGCCGACACCGTCATCCACGCGCCGCTGTCGGGCGTGGTCAGCAAGCGCCATCTGCAGGCCGGCGAGAAGGCCTCGCCCGACATGCCGGTGTTTACCATCGTCAACCTGCGCCAGCTCACGCTCGAGGCCCAGGTGCCGGCCTCGGAGATTCCGCGCGTCAAGGTGGGCCAGGAGGTGCAATTCCATGTGGACGGCTACCAGCAGCGCAATTTCGCCGGCAGGGTCGCGCGCATCAACCCGACCACCGACGGCGGCTCGCGCGCGATGCTGGTCTATATCAGCGTCGACAACAGCGACGCCGCGCTGCGCGGCGGCATGTTCGCCAAGGGCACCATCACGACCGACAAATCGCGCACCATGCCGCTGGTGCCGCTGGGCGCGCTGCGCAAGGACAAGGGCCGCGACGTGGTCTACACGATCGAGGGCGACAAGGTGGTGTCGCAGCCGGTCACGCTGGGCATGCGCAACGACGACGCCGGGCTGGCCGAGGTGACCGCCGGCCTGGCCAAGGGCGCGCGCGTGATCGTCGCCAAGCTCGACGGCGTGAAACCGGGCGACACGGTCAAGCTCGCGCCGGCCGCGCCGGTCGCGGCCGCCGTCCTCGCCGCGAAAGGCTAAGCCATGTGGATCACCAAGACCAGTATCAAGAACCCGGTCTTCGCCACCATGGTCATGGTGGCGCTGATGGTGCTCGGCCTGTTCTCGTACCGCAGCCTGGGGGTCGAATCGATGCCGGCCGTCGAGATGCCGTTCGCCTCGGTCGAAGTCGTCTACCCGGGCGCCTCGCCCGAACAGGTCGAGAACGACATCACCCGCCCGCTCGAGGACGCGATCAACACCGTGGCCGGGGTGCGCACCATCCGCAGCAACTCGTGGGAGGGCCGCAGCGGCATCTACATCGAGTTCCAGCTCAACGTCAACATGGACAAGACCATGCAGGAGCTGCGCGACCGCATCTCGCGCGTGCGTCCGAGCTTTCCGCGCGAGGCCAAGGAGCCGTTCGTGATGCGCGACGAGGGCGACAACACCCAGCCGATCGTCGAGCTCATTTTGATGTCCGACACACGCAGCGTGCGCGAACTGTCGACCCTGACCGAGCAGGTCATCGTCAAGCGCTTGCAGAACGTGGCCGGGGTCGGCCAGGTGCTCGTCAACGGCAAGACCAACCGCGAGATCCTGGTCAGCCTCAAGCCCGAGCAGATGGCGAGCCAGCGCATCGGCGTCGACGAGGTGCTGCGCGCGATCCAGACCACCAACACCAACCTGCCGGCCGGTAACATCAGCTTCGGCGCCAGCGAGAACCTGGTCCGGGTCGAGGGCAAGATCAAGGACGCGCGCGGCTTCAACCAGATCATCGTGGCGCGCCGCGCCGGCGGCCCGGTCTACCTGAGCCAGCTGGCCGACGTGATCGACGGCGAGCAGGAGGAGTCCTCGATCTCGCGCATCAACGGCAAGCGCGCCATCTCGCTGTCGGTGACCAAGGTCCAGGACGCCAATGTGGTGGTAGTCGGCAAGGGCATCCGCAAGGCGGTCGAGTCCCTCAAGAAGACCATGCCGACCGAGATCAAGCTGACCATCCTCGAAGACCAGTCCGAGCGCGTGCAAAGCCAGGTCGACAACGTCAAGCGCACCATCGTCGAGGGCGCGGTCCTGACCATGCTCATCGTGTTCCTGTTCCTGCATTCGTGGCGCAGCACCATCATCACCGGATTGACGCTGCCGATCTCGGTCATGGCCAGCTTCATCGCGATGAAATACTTCGGCTTCACGATCAACTTCCTGACCCTGATGGCGCTGTCGCTGTGCATCGGCCTGCTGATCGACGACGCCATCGTGGTGCGCGAGAACATCGTGCGCCACTACAACATGGGCAAGAGCCACCTCAAGGCGGCCTACGAGGGCACCAACGAGATCGGCCTGGCCGTGATGGCGACCACCTTCGCGATCGTGGCCGTGTTCGTGCCGATCGCGTTCATGGACGGCATCATCGGGCGCTTCTTCTTCCAGTTCGGCATCACCGTCGCGGTCGCCGTGCTGGTGTCGCTGTTCGTCAGCTTCACGCTCGACCCGATGCTCTCGTCGGTCTGGCGCGACCCGGTCAAGGACCGCTTCAAGTATGTGCCGTGGCTGGGCCGCATGATGGCGAAGATCGAGCGCGGCATCGACGCCCTGCACGTCGGCTACGGCAGGGTGCTCGCGCTCGCTTTGCGCTGGCGCAAGGCGACCCTGGCGCTCGCGCTCGCCATGTTCGTCGGCAGCCTGGCCCTGATCCCGCTGGTCGGCGGCGAGATGTTCCCCGAGACCGACAACGGCTACGTCAGCCTGCGCTTCAAGACGGCGGTCGGCTCGAGCCTCGAGTACACCGACACCAAGGTGCGCCAGGTCGAGGCGGCGCTGTCCGAGTTCAAGGAGATCGACGTCGTCATGTCCAACGTCGGCACCCGCGACGGGCGCAACACGGCCCAGATCAACCTGAAGCTGACCGACGTGCTCAAGACCAAACGGCGCTCGCAGAAGGAGCTCGAAAAAGCCATCCGCGCGCGCCTGGCGCCGATCGCCGGCATCAGCCTGCAGGTGGGCCAGCGCCCGATCTTCATCGCCATCCTGGGCCAGGACGAGGCCAAGCTCGACGCCGCCGCGCGCAAGCTCATGGACAAGATGCGCGCCATCAAGGGCGTGGCCGACATCGAGTACAGCCAGGAGGGCGCCAACCCGGCCACGATCGTCAAGATCAACAACGAGATGGCGAGCGACCTCGGCCTGTCGACCCAGCAGATCGGGCTCGCGCTGCGCCCGTTCGTGGCGGGCGACCAGATCAGCCGCTGGCTCGCGCCGGACGGCCAGAACTACGACGTCAACGTGCAACTGCCCAAATCGGGCCGCGAAAAGATCGCCGACCTGGGCGAGTTGACGGTCGCCTCGAGCCGCCTGACGGCCGACGGCAACCCGGTCATGGTGCCGCTGCGCCAGGTGGTCGAATTCGTGCCCTCGACCAGCCCGCAGGTGCTCAAGCGCCAGGCGCTCGAGCGCCGGGTGGCGGTGTACGCCGGCATCGAGGGGCGTCCGAACGGCGACGTCCATGGCGACATCAAAAAGGCGATGGACGCCATGGTGCTGCCCGACGGCGTGCGCTTCGACGTCGCCGGCGACGCCGAGATGATGGCCGAGACCATGGGCGGCCTGATGACCGCGCTGGGCATCGCCGTGATCTTCATCTACCTGGTGCTGGCCTCGCAGTTCGGCAGCTTCCTGCAGCCGATCGCGATCATGGCCTCGCTGCCGCTGTCGATGATCGGGGTGCTGGTCGCGCTGCTGGCGACCGGCAGCACGCTCAACATTTTCTCGGTGATCGGCATCGTCATGCTGATGGGGCTGGTGACCAAGAACGCGATTTTGCTGGTCGACTTCACCAACCACGGCCAGCGCAACGGCAAGGGCCAGCACGAGGCGATCATGGACGCGGGCCAGGTGCGGCTGCGTCCGATCCTGATGACGACGCTGGCGATGATCTTCGGCATGCTGCCGATGGCCATCGGCATGGGCGACGGCGGCGGCAACCAGGCGCCGATGGGGCGCGCGGTGATCGGCGGGGTGATCACCTCGACGCTGCTGACGCTGGTGGTGGTGCCGGTCGCCTATACCTACCTGGACAACCTGGGCAGGCGCGCCGCGCGCTGGTTCAAGGGCGCGGACATCGGGGACGGGCATGAAGAACACGAGGGTCGCGCTGGAAGCGAACACGGCGCTAAGGTCCCCGAACTCGTCTAAGGCCTGAAACCGGCCGCGCCAACAACAAACCCAGCCGGGGCACCAGGCTGGGTTTTTTTACTTCAGGGGACTGGTCAGCGCGCGCCGACCGTCGTTCAGGGTGTGGCTCAGGCCGGTGTTTCGGCTTCCGGCGCCGGGGCGTCGTCGTCCGGTGTGTCATTCGCCTCGCCGGTGCCGTCGGGCTTGGTTTCGAGCTTGCGCCGTGCTTTTTCCTCCGCCTTCTTCTTCTTTTCTAATTCCCTCTGCCGCTTTTCGTACTGGAAATTAGTTTTAGCCATGAATCACCTCTTGGTTGTCGATAAGAAAGGAGTACAGAACCCGCATTATGACCCACTTATGCGAAGGCCATTTGAATTAAGCACGTGGGTGGTGCTCGACATGCAGGTGCTTGAGGCGTTCCCGCGCAACATGGGTGTAAATTTGTGTGGTGGAAATATCCGAGTGGCCGAGCAGAAGCTGGACCACGCGCAGGTCGGCTCCGTGGTTGAGCAAATGGGTCGCAAACGCGTGGCGCAGCGTGTGCGGCGACAGCGGCGCGCGGATCTCGGCCCTGAGCGCGTGTTTCTTGATCAGGATCCAGAACATCTGGCGCGTCATGGGGCCGCCGCGCGCGGTCACGAACAGGGCGTCGTCGACCTGGCCATTGAGGATCACGCCGCGCGCCTCGCGCAGGTAGCGTTCGATCCAGCGGCGCGCCTCCTGCCCGAACGGCACCAGGCGCGTCTTGCCGCCCTTGCCCGTGACGCGCAGCACGCCGTCGTTGAGCGACAATTCGACCAGCTTGAGCGTGACCAGCTCCGACACCCGCAGCCCGCTCGCGTACATCAGCTCGAGCATGGTGCGCTCGCGCAGGCCGAGCGGGGTGTCGACGTCGGGCGCGGCGAGCAGCGCCTCGACCTGGGATTCGCTCAGGGTGTGCACCACGCGCAGCGGCTGCTTGGCCGTGGGCAGGCGCAGGCAGGGGTCGGCCGCGACCTGCCGCTGGCGCAGCGCGAGCTGGTAGAAGCGCTTGAGCACCGAGCGGCGCCGGTTGGCCGAACTGGGCTTGGTCTCTTCGTGGCGCGCCGCAAAATAGGCGTCGAGGTCGTGCGGCTGCACCTGGTGCAGGCCGTCCCGGCCCGGGCGCGCGACCTCGAGCCAGCGGGCGAACAGGCGCATGTCGCGGCGGTAGGCTTCGAGCGTGTTTTTGGCGAGCCCCTGTTCGAGCCAGAGGTTGTCGCAAAACGCGTCGATCAGGGAAAGATTGTCTGCTGTTGCCATGGGGAGCCCGCAAATTCCAGGCCTACCGATTCGTGCGCGAGCAGCCAGCGCTTGACGCCCAGGTGGAAGCCGTTTTCGTCGTCGTGGTTCGAAAACCCGCCCAGGCCGCCCGCCGCCGTCACCCGGTGGCAGGGAATGATCAGGGGGAACCAGTTGGCGCCGCAGGCTTGGCCGACCGCGCGCGGGGCCGAGCCGATGTGCTTGGCGACCTGGCCGTAGGTGCGCACCGAGCCGCGCGGGATCGAGGCGATCGCGTCCCAGACCTTGTGCTGGAACGCGCTGCCGACCTTGGCCAGCGGCAGGTCGAAGCCGGCGTCGGGGTCGCGCAGGTAACGCTCGAGCTGGCGCGCGGCCAGTTCGGAGACGGCGTCGGCCGCGTCCTTCTCGGCGAAATGGGGCGGCAGGCAGACCAGCTCGCGCAGCGCGCCGGCCTCGCTGCGGATGCCAACCGCGCCGAACGGGGCGGCCACGATCGCGGTGAACAATTCACTGCCGGCTTGGGCTTTCGGTGTCTTCATGCGCGCCAGTTTACCCCAATCGGGCGGACCGCTCCGGGAGCGATGGGCGAAAAAAAACGCACCTTGCGGTGCGTTTCAAATATGGTCACGTTTCCGGCTGTTTGGCTGGGCCAACGGCATTCTGTAAAACGCGTGTCTCCTCGATGTTTTCCCGGTATGGACTACCGTGCTCTTATCAACTACTACCCAAAAACTGGTGTTTCGCCTTCCGCGCACTAACAAGGTGCATCAGGAAGGTGCTTATCATAGCGTAATTAAAAAGCCAGTCCGTGGCATTTATGCTACGGATGCAAAATTAATTTCAACCATAAACCTGTCTAGGCAACCAAAGCGATATCTCGGGGACATACGTCACGAGCACGAGGAAAGCGAGCATCGTGCACAACCACGGCATCACCGCCACGGTCAGTTCGGAGATGCCCATCTTGGTGATGCCCGACGCCACATACAGGTTGAGTCCGACTGGCGGATGGCACATGCCGACCTCCATATTGACCACTATTAATATTCCGAAGTGGACCGGGTCGATGCCGAGTTTCATCGCCACCGGGAACAGGATCGGCGCCATGATCAGCACGATCGACGAGGGCTCCATGACGTTGCCGGCGAGCAGCAGCATCAAGTTAACCACGAGCAGGAAAGTCACCACGCCCATGCCCTGCCCGGTGATCCATTCCGCCATCGCCTGCGGGATGCCCTCGCTGGTCATGACGAACGAGAACAGCACCGCGTTGGCGATGATGTAGAGCAGCATCGCCGACAGCGAGGCCGAATCGAGCAGCACCTTGAACACCTGGCGCGGCTTGAGGTCCTTGTAGACGAACACGGCGATGATGAAGGCGTACACGGCGGCCATGGCGGCGGCCTCGGTCGGCGTGAACTTGCCCGAATAGATGCCGCCCATGACGATGACGATCAGCGCCAGGCCCCAGGCGCTCTTGCGGAAGGCGCTCCAGCGGCTGGCCCAGCTCGCCTTTGGCATGCGCGGGTAGCCGTGCTTGCGCGCCAGAAACCACGTCGTCAGGCCCAGCAGGAACGCGAGCATGACGCCCGGGACCACGCCGGCCATGAACAACTGCCCGACCGAGGTGTTGGTCGTGACCGAATACATGACCATCACGATCGACGGCGGAATCAGGATGCCGAGCGCGCCCGAGGTGGTGATCACGCCGGCGCCGAAGCGTTTGGGGTAGCCCTGGGCGATCATGGCCGGCAGGATGATCGAACCGATCGCGACCACCGTCGCCGGGCTCGATCCCGACACCGCCGCGAACAGCGCGCAGGCGAGCACGCCGGCCAGCGCCAGCCCGCCGTGCCAGTGCCCGACCATCGAGGTGGCGAAGTTGATCATCCGTTTGGCGACCCCGCCGCTGGTCAGGAAGCTGCCCGCCAGGATGAAGAACGGGATCGCCATGATCTCGAATTTTTCGATGCCGGTGAACAGCTTGTGCGCGACCGACTGGATCGGCACGTCGGTCATCACGAACAAAAAGGTCAGCACCGTCAGGCCGAGCGAGATCGAGATCGGCATGCCGGTGAGCATGAGCAAAATGAGCAGCGTGAAAATGATCAACGAGTTCATACGGCACCGCCCTTGGTGGCGGCGATCTCGTCCGCGAGCCCGGCGACATGGCCGTGGTCGTGCTTGGGCAGTTCGCCGGTTCGCAGGAAGACGACCATGACCTGCAGAAAGCGCAAGCACATCAGGTAGGAGCCGAGCGGGATGGCGAGGTAGACGATCCACATCGGGATTTCGAGGTCGGACGAGGTTTGCTCGGTTTGCGACATGTGCCACACGAAGTCGGCGCCGAGGGTGCCGACGATGCCGGTGAAGGCGGCGCCGGCGAGCAGGCCGAAGACGATGAACTTGGCGCGCCAGCGCTCGCTCAAGCGCAGGATCAGCACGTCGACGCCGACGTGGATGCCGGTGCGCACGCCGTAGGCGGCGCCGAATTTGGCCATCCACACGAACATGTAGATGCACAGCTCCTGGGCCCAGCTGGAATTGAGGGCGATCAGCGCGTCCTGCACGTGGGGGATGGGCAGGCCGGACAGGTAGCGGTGCAGCACGGCCACGAAGATGATCAGCGTGGCCGCCGCCATCAGGGAGGCGATGATCCACTCTTCGAGGTGGTCGAGGTATTTCATGGGGGACTCCGGGGCTATTAAATCGCTGCAGAAATCGTGCCGCCAGAACTTCGCTACTGTCATCCCCGCGAAAGCGGGGAAGACAGTTTGCTGCAAAAATCGGGTCGCAAAAAATCTAGTTACCGTCATGCTCGCGAAAGCGGGGATATCAGTTCGCTTCAGAAATCGCATCGCAAAAATTTAGTTACCGTCATCCTCGCGAAAGCGGGGACCCATGCTGAGTAAGCAGTTACGCGCCGCCCAAAAAATTTTACCGGCACGTGTACGCAAAATCAGCATGCCCCCGCCTTCGCGGGGATGACGGTTCGCTGCAGAAATCGCGTCGCAAAAATTTAGTTACCGTCATTTCTGCCATTGGCAGAAGTGACTCCTCGCGGAAGCGGGGACCCATGCTGAGTACGTTCGAACGACGACGGGCGTTCAAACGGCGGCGGCTGTTCGAACGACGACGGGCATTCAAACGGCGGCGGGTGTTCGAACGACTGCCGCGGTGCGAGCACCGTTGCTCTAAGCGCCGGTTTTTACTTCGCCGCTTCCCTGGCCATCGCCGCGATCAGCTCCTTGCCGATGCGCCCCTCCATCGCCTTGTGCACCGGCAGCAACGCCTTGCGCCACTCGGCCTGCTCCTTGGCGCTAAGCTCGTACACCGCCGTCTTGCCCGCCTTTTTGATCGCGGCCATGGCCAGGTCGTTGTCGCGCTGCGCGATCGCCTTTTCATACGTGGTCGCGTCGGCCATGGCCGCCTCGAGACTCTTGCGCACATCGGCCGGCAACCCATCCCAGAATTTCTTGTTGACGATCACGGCATACCCCAGATACCCGTGGTTCGACATCGTCACGTGCTTTTGCACCTCGTGCATCTTCTGCGTGAACATGTTCGACGGCGGATTCTCGGTGCCGTCGACCACGCCGTTCTGCAGCGCCATATACACCTCGGAAAACGCCAGCATCTGCGGATTGGCGCCGAGCGCGCGCATCTGGGCGTCGAGCACCTTGGACGACTGGATCCGCATCTTCACGCCCTTGAAGTCGGCCGGCACCCGCAGCGCCTTGTTGGCCGACATGACCTTGAACCCGTTGTCCCAGTACGCCAGCCCCGTGATCCCCTTCGGCTGCAACTTGTTGAGCAAGCCCTTGCCGATCGGCCCCTCGGTCACGCGGTACAGCGCGGCCTTGTTGGGAAACATGTACGGCAGGTCGAAGGCCTCGAACTCCTTGACCCCGAGCGGCCCGAACTTGGCCAGCGACGGCGCCAGCATCTGCACCGCGCCCAGCTGCAGCGCCTCGAGTTCCTCCTTGTCCTTGTACAACTGGCTGTTCGGGAACACCTCGACCTTGACCCTGCCCTTGCTCAGCTTTTCGGCCATCAACTTGAAGCGCTCGGCCGCCTGCCCCTTGGGCGTGTCGACCGCGACCACGTGGCTGAACTTGATGACGATGGGCGCCTGCGCGAAAGCGCCCAGGCTGGTGGCCGCGGCGAGCGCCATGATCAGGGTCTTAATGTGCATTATGTCTCCGGTCGTTGAAACGCGATTTTTATCGTATTTATCAGGGCAGTCTGAAGATGCCCATTCTGCACCGCAATTGCGGATAACCACAATAGCCCGGTGGCCAAATTTGTGTCATCGTGTCGCATGAAGAATTCTCCCTCCCCCCCGCGGTCCGCGCCTGGCCTGCGCCCCCTCCTGCACCTGCGCTGGCTGTTGCCCGTGCTGCTGGTGCTGCTGTTCCTGGCGGTGCTGCTGTGGCTGCCCTGGCAGGCGCGCCAGATGGAGTCCAACGAGCGCCAGGAGCAGCTCATCGCCGACACCCTGTGGGTCGAGCAGGCGGTGCGCTTCCAGCTCTCGCGCAACGAGGAGTTGCTCGCCAACCTGCGCGCCGACATGCTCGCCGGCACCGTCAGCGAGGCCAAGTTGCAGGCGCGCCTAGACCTCATGCCCAAAAGCGCGCACGAAATCACGCGCGTGCGCTGGATCACGGCCGCGCAAGCCGAGCTTGCCGAAGCGGACGCGCCCGCCAGCGCGGCCGCCGACTTCGCGCGCAAGACCGGCCAGGCCCGCTACAGCGAGGCCGCGCCCCACGCCCCCGAGATGACATACCACCTGCCGGTGTTGCGCGGCAAGGTCTACCTCGGCAGCCTGGTCGCGACCTACCAGCTCAAGCACCTGCTCGACGAAACCGTGCCCTGGTGGTTCGCCCAGGACAACGCCATTTCGCTCGTCGACGGCGACGACAAGGTGGTCGCCCAGCGCGCCGCCGCCGGCCCCGGGCGCGGCGTCTACACCCACATGCGCGCGCTCGACCTGCCCGGCACCACGTTGCGCCTGGCCACCGACAGCGTCAAGGGCGCGCCGCGCCTGATGCCGAACCTGCTGGTCGGCTCGGTCGTCGCGCTCGCGCTCGGCCTGCTGGCGAGCCTGGTCGCGCTGTGGCGCCACATCGCGCGCCGCCTCGCCGCCGAGGACGCGCTGCGCCAGCAGATGGCGTTCCGCACGGCGATGGAGGACTCGCTCGTGACGGGCCTGCGCGCGCGCGACCTCGAGGGGCGCGTCACCTACGTCAACCCGGCGTTCTGCCAGATCGTCGGCCGCGCGCGCGACGAGCTGGTGGGCCGGGCGCCGCCCATGCCCTACTGGGCGCCCGAGGCCATGGACGAGTACCAGCAGCGCTTCGCGGCCGTGTTGGCGGGCAACGCCACGCCGCAGTTCGAAACCGTGTTCCTGCGCCCCGGCGGCGAACGGGTGCCGGTGCTCATCTTCGAGGCGCCGCTGATCGGCGACGACGGCCAGCAGACCGGCTGGATGGGTTCGATCCTCGACATCTCCGACCGCAAGCGCGCCGAGGACCTGAACCGCCAGCAGCAAGAAAAACTGCAGGCAGGCGCGCGCCTGAACACGATGGGCGAGATCGCCTCGACCCTCGCGCACGAGCTCAACCAGCCGCTGGCCGCCATCTCGAGCTACACAACGGGCGCGCTGAACATGCTGGCGCGCTCGGTGTCCGACGGCGTCGCGGTCGACGCCGCCCTGCTCAAGGGCGCGCTCGAGCAGGCCAGCGGGCAGGCCCAGCGCGCCGGCCAGGTGATCCGCAGCGTGCACGCGTTCGTCAAAAAGCGCGAACCCGAGCGCCAGCGGATCGACATGCAAAACTTGGTCGACGGCATCCGCGCGCTGATCGAACTGCAGGCGCGCAAGTGTTTTGTCGCGATCCAGCTCCAGATCGCACCCGGCCTGCCGCCCGTCAACGCCGACCGCATGATGCTCGAGCAGGTGCTGCTGAACCTGACGCGCAACGCGATCGAGGCGATGCAGGATGTCGCGCCGGAGCGGCGCATCCTGCGCATCGAGGGCGCGCTGGCCGACGGCAAGGTCGCGCTGTCGGTGTGCGACCGCGGCCACGGCATCGCGCCCGAGGTGGCCGAGCGCCTGTTTTCGCCGTTCTTCTCGACCAAGGCCGAGGGCATGGGCATGGGCCTGTCGATCTGCCGCAGCGCCATCGAATTCCATGGCGGCACGCTCGACCACACGCCCAATCCCGACGGCGGCACCATTTTCACCTTCTCGCTGCCGGCCCAAGGCGCGCCCGCCCTGGCCTAGCGCACCATATAAAAACACACCGGAGACCACCATGCTGCATATCGTTGACGACGAAGAAGTCATTCGCGACTCGCTCGCCTGGCTGGCGCAATCGCGCGCGATCGATGCCCGCAGCTACGCGAGCGCCCAGCAATTCCTGGACGCGGCCGGCAGCCAATTCGACCCGCGGGGCGACTGCGTGCTGCTCGACGTGCGCATGCCGGTCATCAACGGCGTGGCCGTATTCGACCAGCTCGGCGCGCGCGGCCTGGTCGCGCGCATGCCGGTGATCTTCCTGACCGGCCACGGCGACGTGCCGATCGCGGTCGACACGCTCAAGCGCGGCGCCTTCGATTTCTTCGAAAAACCGTTCAACGACAACCTGCTGATGGACCGCGTCGAGCAGGCGCTGGCGCAGTCGCGCGGGGCCGGCGCCGCGGCGCTGGTGCAGGCGCGCCTGGCAAGCCTTTCCGCACGCGAACGGGAAGTGCTTGACCTGATTTTGGCGGGTAAAATGAACAAGGTCGTGGCCGACAAGCTCGGCATCAGCATGCGTACCGTCGAGGTGCACCGCGCACACATCCTCGACAAGATGCAGGTCAAGACCGCGGTCGAGCTGGCCGGGCTGCTCAAGTAGGAGGTATCCCCAAATGCAACCAAAAACCATCGCCGAAAAAATGTTGCTCATGAGCGCGCGCTCGCTCGCGATCGTCAACGGCGCGGTCCATCCGAAGGTGGTCGCGCAAATGCCGGCGCAACTGATCGACGCGGCCCAGGACGGCGCCGGGGGCGCGGCCGACGTGGTGCTGCTGTTCTCGCTCAACCGCAAGGAGCTCGAACGGCTGATCCCCGAGGCCGAGGCCAGGCTGGCCGAAAAAGGCGCGCTGTGGGTCGCCTTTCAAAAAGGGCCGGCCGCGCGCCACACCGACCTCAACCGCGCCGCGATCGACGCCTGCGTGCAGCCGCGCGGCCTGGCCGGGGTGGGCACGATCGCGCTCGACAAATACTGGTCCGCCCTGCGCCTGCGCCGGGTTCAGGACCCGGCGTCGGCCCCATGAAGCGCGAGCGCCCATTCGACGTGCTCGCGCACCAGCGCTGACGGATGCCCGGCGCGCGCGCGCAGGGCGGCCACGATGTTGGCGTCGCCCCGCTTTTTCCCGGCCGCGTTGCCAAGGCCGACGGCGAGGTTGCGCAGCCAGCGCTCGTGGCCGATGCGCCTGATCGGACTGCCCTCTAGGCGGCGCTCGAACTCGTCCCCGGTCCAGCCGAACAGCGCCACCATGCCGGCGCTGCCAAGTTCGTTGCGCTCGTCGAAGTCGGGCACCACGGCGCGCCGCGCGTACTTGTTCCACGGGCAGGCGGTCTGGCAATCGTCGCAGCCGTAGACGCGGTTGCCGATCAGCGGGCGCAACTCGAGCGGGATGGAGCCCTTGAGCTCGATGGTGAGGTACGAGATGCAGCGCCGCGCGTCGAGCCGGCCCGGCCCCAAAATGGCCTGGGTCGGGCAGACGTCGATGCAGGCGCGGCACTGGCCGCAATGGGCGCTGGCCGGGGCGTCGACCGGCAGCGGCAGGTCGACCAGGATCTCCCCGAGGAAGAACATCGAGCCGGCCTCGCGGTTGAGCAGCAAGGTGTGCTTGCCGCGCCAGCCCAGCCCCGCCTGCTCGGCCAGCGGCAGCTCCATCACCGGGGCCGAATCGGTGAACACCCGGTAGCCGAAGGGGCCGGCGGCGGCCTCGATGCGCGCGGCCAGTTGCTGCAGCCGGGCGCGCAGCACCTTGTGGTAGTCGCGCCCGCGCGCGTAGAGCGAAACGACGGCCGCGTCGGGGTCGGCCAGGCGCGCCGCCTCGCGCCCGCGCCAGTCGGCCGGCGTGGCGGACGGCAGGTAGTCCATGCGCGCACTGATCACGCGCACGGTGCCGGGCACCAACTCGGCCGGGCGGGCGCGCTTGAGGCCGTGGCTTGCCATATAATCCATCTCGCCGTGGCGACCCTCGGCCAGCCACGCCAGCAAGCCCTCCTCGGCGTGCGCGAGATCGGCGTCGGCGATGCGCACATCGGCAAAGCCGAGCTCGGCGCCCCACTGTTTGATGGCGCGCGCGAGGGCGTCGAGGTCGGGTTGGACTGCTGGCATGCTGGGACCGGGTTAGAATGGGTGGCAACAAATAGGCTGCGACAAACAAATTGCAACAAACAAGCTGCAACAAACAAGCGGCGACAAACAAGCGGCGACAAACAAGCGGCAACATGCGCACGGGCGGGCCGCGCATGCATGAACCTGCGCACGCATGAACCTGTGCACGCATGAACCTGTGCACGCATGAACCTATGCACGCATGAACCTATGCACGCATGAACCTAAGGCCACATTCTATTCGATGCAGCACTTCAAAGCCCACCTCCACGACGAAGCCGGCACCGCCGCCCTGGGCGCGGCGCTCGCGCGCGCGCTGGTGCCGGGCCTGGCGATCCACCTTCACGGCGACCTTGGCGCCGGCAAGACCGCCCTCACGCGCGCCATGCTGCACGCGGCCGGGCATGTGGGCCACGTCAAGAGCCCGACCTACACGCTGGCCGAACCGTACCGCATCATGCTCGACGGCGCGGCCGTCGACGTGATCCATTTCGACTTGTACCGGATGGCCAGCGCCGAGGAATTCCTCGACGCCGGCTTCCGCGAGGACTTCGACGGGCGCAACATCTGCATCGTCGAATGGCCCGAAAAAGCCGAACCCGTGCTGCCCACGCCCGACCTGAATGTGGTACTGAACGTCGCCGGCGAAGGTCGTGATGTAGAATTGCAAGCGTTGTCCGAACTAGGTTCGCTATGCCTCGACCGCCTCAAATTCGCACCAAACCTCTGATTGGCGGCGCGCTCACGCGCCGCACCGTGCTCAAAGCCGGCGGGACCCTGCTGTTGTCGGTGTTTGCGCCGCTGCCCGCGGCGGCCGCGCAAATCCTCGCGGTGCGGGTCTGGCCGGCCGCCGACTACACCCGCGTCACGCTCGAAAACGACAGCAACCTCAAGGCGACCCACTTCACCGTGCCCGATCCGGAGCGGCTCGTGGTCGACATCGAAGGGCTCGAACTCAATCCCACGCTCAAGGGGCTGGTGGCCAAGATCCAGTCCGGCGACCCGTACATCAAGCAGGTGCGCGTGGGGCAGAACCGGCCCAACGTGGTGCGGCTCGTGTTCGACCTGAAGGAACCGATCCGGCCGCAGGTGTTCGCGCTGGCGCCGGTGGGCGAGTACAAGCACCGCCTGATCTTCGACCTGTATCCGGTCAAGCCGGTCGACCCGATCGCGCAGATGATCGAAAAAGGCGAATGGTCGCGCCCCGGCGCCCCGGCCGGCACCCCGGCCCCGCCGGCCTTGCCACCGACCGCGCCCGAGGCGGCGGTGCTGGCCGCGCGGCCGGAACCGAAGCCCGAACCTAGGACGGCCGAGATCGCCAAGGCCGATCCCAAACCGCCCGCGCAGGCAAGCGTGGCGCGCCTGATCACCATCGCGATCGACCCGGGCCACGGCGGCGAGGACCCGGGCGCCGTCGGCAGCAGGGGCACGCTCGAAAAAGACATCGTGCTCGCCATCGCCAAGCGCCTCAAGGCCAAGATCGAGCAGCAGCCCAACATGCGCGTGATGCTCACGCGCGACGGCGACTACTTCGTGCCGCTCGGGGTGCGCGTCGAAAAGGCGCGCCAGGTGCAGGCCGACCTGTTCGTGTCGCTGCACGCCGACGCCTTCATCAAGCCGAGCGCGCGCGGCTCGTCGGTGTTCGTGCTGTCCGAAAAGGGCGCCAGCTCGACCGCCGCGCGCTGGCTCGCAGATAAAGAAAACCTGGCCGACGCCATCGGCGGGATCAACATCAAGGTCCGTGACCAGCAGCTCGCCGGGGTGCTGCTCGACCTGTCTACGACGGCCCAGATCAACGACAGCCTCAAGCTGGGCAAGGCCGTGCTGAGCGAAATCGGCGGCATCGCGCGGCTGCACAAGAGCCATGTCGAACATGCCGGCTTTGCCGTGCTCAAGGCGCCCGACATTCCGTCGATCCTGATCGAGACCGCGTTCATCTCGAACCCCGAAGAGGAAGCCAAGCTGCGCGACAACGGCTACCAGGACCAGATAGCGAGCGCCGTCATGAAAGGCATCAAGCACTATTTCGCGCGCAATCCACCGCTGGCCAAGGGCCGTTCGTCGTAAAGGGCATGCCATGAGCGAGATCACGATGGTCGAATTCGGCCAGCTGCCGGCGCTGCGCCTGCGCGCCCCCGACGGGGCCGAGGCCACCGTCACCTTGTACGGCGCCCACCTGGTGTCGTGGATCGGCAAGGATGGCCGGGAGCGGCTGTTCTGCAGCGCCGAGTCGGCGCTCGACGGCAGCCGCGCCATCCGCGGCGGCGTGCCCGTGATCTTCCCGCAGTTTGCCGCCCGGGGCGAGGGCATGCGCCACGGTTTTGCCCGCGTTTGCAACTGGCGCGCCGGCGGCGGCGGCATCGAGGGCGACACCGCGTTCGCGCTGTTCTCCCTTGCCAGCGCCGACCTGCCGGACGAGGTGGCGCGGGCCTGGCCGCATGCGTTCGCGCTGGAACTGCGCGTGGCGGTGCGCGCAAACGAATTGTCGATCGCGCTCGAGGTGCTCAACACGGGCGAGGCGCCGCTGTCTTTCGCCGCGGCGCTGCACACGTATTACCTGGTTGACGATGTCGACCTGGTGCGCGTGGGCGGGGTGGTTGACGGCGGGCTCGCCGTCGGCGACAAGCTCGATTGGATTTTCCCCGGCGTGGCGGGCGCGCTGGCGTTGACCGCGGGAGCGGCTGCGCTGCATTTGGAACAGGGCGGCTTCACCGACGCCGTGGTGTGGAATCCGGGCGCGCTTGACGCCGCGGCCCTGAACGACCTGGGCGACGACGAATACCGGCGTTTCGTGTGCATCGAGCCGGCGCTGGTCGACCCAATCGCGCTGGCCGCCGGCGCGCGCTGGCGCGGCTGGCAGCGGGTGCTCGCGCTGGGCTAGTGCCAGGCCGGTTCGATGCAGGCGCCAGGCTGGCTCGAAGCTAGTTCGATTCCTTGATGACCCGGCCCGACGCGGCCTGCACCGGACGCGCGTTGAGCGGATACAAGCGGCTGAACACGGCCAGTTGTTCCGGCGACGCCTGCACCGGCTGCTTCATGACGATCCACAGCACATCCTCGCTGCACGGCGGCGTCGTCAGCGAGCCCATATAGGTGTAGTACTCGCGCTGGGGCGGCAGCATCTGGCCGGCGTCGAGCACCACCGACGGAGCAACCGTGATGTTCTTCTCGAGCGGCAGGTTGCCCCAGACGGTCGCGATGGTCTGCTGCTCCTGCCCGCGCTCGAGCAGCAGCGCCACCACCGCGAGCTTGCCCGCGACATCCCTGTGCACCAGATGCACCACCATCTCGAAGCCCTTGCCGTTGACGCGCTCCTCGGCCGGGCGGTGGAAATGGAACTGCAGCAGCTCGTAGCGCCTGCCCTGCACCGTCAGGTAGTTGCCGGGACCGACCCCGACCTGCACGCTGTGGCCGTTGTCGACGACGGTGAACGGCGAGGGGCTGTATTCGAAGGCGACCTTCTCGAGGTTGACCTTCATGCCGTCGCGGATATCGATCGGCGACTGGCGCTTGCCGATGCCGCATTTGGCCCAGGCTGGATTGATCTTGCCCCAGTGGGCGGGGCCGTGTTCGCCCTCGTACGACCAATGCGTGCCGTGTGCGTGCGCGGGGGCGGCCGCCCGCCTGGCCGGCGCGGCCTTGCGGTGCCTGGCCGCGGCGGCGGCGCGCGCATCCTGGTCGGCGCGCAGGATGGCCAGCCGTTTGGCGATCTTGGCCGCGAGCTCGGCTTCGGCCTGCTCGTCGGCGGCGTCCTGGGCCGCCTCGGACAGGGGAGCCGCCGCCGGCGCCGGCTGGCTGAGCGCCGGCCGCGACGGCAGCGGCGGCACAATCGATGGCCTGGCCGGTTTGGCCGGGGCCGGCGCGTCGGCCGCGCCCGCGGTCCCCATGAGAGCAAGGCTGCAGGCGGACAAGGCGATCAGATTGCGCATGGGGCTCCCGGCGGGCGCTATTTTACGGCGTTACGGTTCATGAACTTGCGGCTGTACTTCCACAAACTGCCCAGCATCACCGGCACCACGGCCGCGCCGACGCCGACGAGCACGATGGCGGTCAGGTGTTCGCGCACAATAGGAATGTTGCCAAAGAAATAACCCGCTGTCACCAGGCTGAGCACCCAGAACAGGGCGCCGCCGATGTTATAGATCTGAAACGGCGTGTGCGGCATGGCGGTCACGCCCGCGACGAACGGCGCGAAGGTGCGCACCACCGGCACGAAGCGCGCCAGGACGATGGTTTTGCCGCCGTGCTTGTCGAAGAAGACCCGCGTCTTGTTGAGCGCGTCGCGGTTGATCCAGCGGTAATCGTGGACGAACACGCGTTGCCCGATCGCCCTGCCGATCCAGTAATTGGTGGTGTTGCCCAGCACGGCGGCGACGATCAGCAGCGTCGACAGCAGCGCGAAATCCATCTCGCCGGTGGCGCAGAAGGCGCCCGCGATGAACAGCAAGGTGTCGCCCGGGAAGAAAAACAGCACCACGAGGCCGGTTTCGGCAAAGATGATGGCGAACAGCACCACGTAAACGTAAACACCATATTCGGCCAGCAACTTGCCCAGAGTGGCGTCGACATGCAAGATCATGTCAAAAAACTGCATCAGGTCCATAATTTTCCTAAGTTAATTTAGGCGCATCATACCATTGCCCGGCCTTCCATATAGCCACCGGATGCAAGGTGCCGCACCGCTTTTTTGGGTGTGCGCGGGAAGTTTCCTCATGCCCGCTTAGACGGATTACAATTCCCGCACACGGGGCGGGAGCGACCCCGGCCTACACAACACCAGGAGACCAGACGATGCGAGCACGACCGAACCGGAAGCAGCAAATTGGCCGCGCAGTCGCCCTTGCGTGCGCGTTGATGGCGACCGCCGCGCTGGCGGCGCCGGCCGCGCCCGCCGCGGCGGAGCTGGCGCCGAAGAAATCGCTAAGCGAGGTCATCGCCGCGTCGAGCGCGGGCGACTGGCGCCCGCTCGACCTCAACAACACCCTGTACATGGAGTTGCCGGGTGGACGCGTGGTGATCGAACTGGCGCCGCCGTTCGCGCCGAACCACGCCGAGAACATCAAGACGCTGGTGCGCGACAACTATTTCGACGGCCTGGTGGTGCTGCGCTCACAGGACAACTTCGTGGTGCAGTGGGGCGACCCGGACGAAAAGAACCCGCGCCCGTTCAAGAACGCCAAGGCGACACTGAAGGCCGAATTCACCGTGCCGCTGGCCAACGACACCAACTTCACGCGGCTGCGCGACCGCGACGGCTACGCGGCGCAGGTTGGGCATTCGAACGGCTTCCCTTCCGCGCGCGACCCCAAGACCGGCCGCGCCTGGCTGGCGCACTGCTACGGCATGGTGGGGGTTGGCCGCGACAACGACGCCGACAGCGGCGGCGGCTCCTCGCTGTACGTGGTGAGCGGCCACGCGCCGCGCCACCTCGACCGCAACATCACGGTGGTGGGGCGGGTGGTGTCGGGCATGCCGCTGCTGGCGGCGGTGCCGCGCGGCCCGGCGCCGATGGGTTTCTACGCCGACCCCGGGCAAAACATCCCGATCGGCACGGTGAAAGTGGCGGCCGACGTGCCGGCCGGGCAGCGCAGCAACTTCGAAGTGATGCGCACCGACAGCGCCACATACCAGAAGGCGGTGGAGGCGCAGCGCAACCGGGGCGGTCCATGGACCAAGGTGGCCGCCGGCCACGTCGAGCTCTGCAACGCCCCGATCCCCGTGCGCCCGCAGAAATAACTTCCCCCTCGCGCAGCCCATATTTCCACAACATGTCACAATCGGGGTCAGACCCCGGTTGTGAAATTTTTCCGTGCGGCAGCTCGGGCTCCTCTGCGCCCACTTCCATGCGGAATTAATTTCATAAGTGGGGTCAGACCCCGGTTGCGGAACATTGCGCAAATTGTGTCGGGCAAGGATGGGGGCAATTTCGTGATTGGGCAACAAAGCGCGGGGCGGGGGCGCGGGTATAATTTGCGCCATGAATGCACCCACCACGCCACACCGCCCGATCCAGGCCCTTCCCGACCAGCTTATTTCGCAAATTGCCGCCGGCGAGGTCGTGGAACGCCCTTCCGCCGTCGTCAAGGAATTGCTCGAAAACGCGCTCGACGCCGGCTCGACCCAGATCACCGTGCGCCTCGAGGAGGGCGGCGTCAAACGCATCGCCATCACCGACAACGGCCGCGGCATCTCGCCCGAGCAACTGCCGCTCGCGCTGGCCCGCCACGCGACCTCCAAGATCGCCTCCCTGACCGACCTCGAAAACGTCGCCACGCTCGGCTTTCGCGGCGAGGCGCTCGCCTCGATCGCCGCCGTCGCCGCCGTCTCCGTGACCTCGCGCACCGCCGACGCCGCCCACGCCTGGGAGATCGTCGGCTCGCACCTGGGCGCCGTGGCCCCGTCGTCGGGCGCGCATGGCACCACCATCGATGTGCAGGACCTGTATTTCAACACGCCGGCGCGGCGCAAGTTTCTCAAATCGGAGCAGACCGAGTACGGCCATTGCGCCGAAGTCGTGCGCCGCATCGCGCTCGCGCGCCCCGATGTCTCGTTCAGTCTGAGCCACAACGGCCGCACCATCGACCATTGGAACGTGACCGAGATGGCCAAGCGCAGCGCGCACATCCTCGGCAGCGATTTCGCCGAGGCGCGCCTGCCGATCGACGAGTCGGCCGGCCCCTTGCGCCTGCACGGCTTCGCCGGCCTGCCCACCGCCTCCAAGGCGCGCGCCGACGGCCAGTTCTTTTATGTGAACGGGCGCTTCGTGCGTGACAAGCTGCTGGTGCACGCGGTGCGCGCCGCCTACCAGGACGTGCTGCACGGCGACCGCTTCCCCGCCTACGTGCTCGCGCTCGACCTCGACCCGGCGCTGGTCGACGTCAACGTGCACCCGTCCAAGATCGAAGTGCGCTTCCGCGACAGCCGCGCGGTCCACCAGTTCGTGTTCCACGCGGTCCAGCGCGCGCTCGCGCTGACCTCGGCCACCTCGTTCGGCAGCGTGCCCGGTCCGCAGGCGGCCGCCGAGATGGGCGGCGCCACCACCACCTGGCGAGCGCAGGAGCAGACCACGTTCGGCCCGCAGTTCTCGTCAACGTTCTCGTCGACGTTCTCGCCGTCGCCCTACCCACCCGCGCGCCGCCCCGACGACATGGGCGTGGCGCAAACGTCCGACAACTACGGCGCCCTGTTCGCGCCCGGATTCAGCGCCTCGAACGCGCCCGTGACGCCCTACACGGCGCCGGCGCACACGATGTCGAACGACGACTATCCGCTCGGCTTCGCGCTAGCCCAGCTGCACGGCATCTACATCCTCGCGCAGAACACCAAGGGCCTGGTGCTGGTCGACATGCACGCCGCGCACGAGCGCATCCTGTACGAGCAGCTCAAGAACGCGCTCGACGCCCAGGTCGACGGCCAGGAGATGCAGGTCCAGGCGCTGCTGATCCCCGTGACCTTCTTCGCCGACGCGGTCGAAGTGGGCACCGCCCAGGAGAACCAGGAAACGCTGGCCGCGCTCGGCTTCGACATCGCCGCCCTGTCGCCGACCACGCTGGCGGTGCGCTCGGTGCCGACCCTGCTCAAGGGCGCCGACGCGCAGACGCTGGCGCGCGACGTGCTGCGCGACGTGCGCGAATTCGGCGGCTCGCGCGTGCTCATCGAGCGCCGCAACGAACTGCTCGGCACCCTCGCCTGCCACACCGCGGTGCGCGCCAACCGCATCCTGTCGGTGCCCGAGATGAACGCGCTGCTGCGCCAGATGGAGGGCACCGAGCGCGCCGACCAGTGCAACCACGGCCGCCCGACCTGGGTCCAGCTCGACATCTCCTCGCTCGACAAACTGTTCCTGCGGGGCCAATGATGGCGCAGCACCCGCCGCAGGTCGCGCCCCTGCCCGAGTACGCGCACGCGCCGATCCTGCTGCTCATCTGCGGCTTCCTGATGCTGCAGCCGCTCTCGACCGACCTGTACCTCGCCTCGCTGCCAAGCCTGGCCACGGTGTTCAACGTGCCCGCCTCGACCGTGCAGTTGACGCTGTCGATGTTCGTGCTCGCCTTCGGCGGCGCGCAGCTGGTGGTGGGCCCGCTGTCGGACCGCTACGGCCGCCGGCCCGTGCTGCTGTGGGGCCTGTCGCTGTACGTGCTGGCCAGCGTGCTGTGCGCGCTCGCGCCCAATATAGAACTGCTGATCGCGGCGCGCTTTTTGCAGGCGCTCGGCTGCTGCTCGGCCATCATTATCGCGCGCGCGATCGTGCGCGACGCCTACGCGCCCGCCGACAGCGTGCTCGTGATCGCGCGCGCCAGCACCTGGCTCTCGCTCGCGCCGCTGCTCGGCCCCATCCTCGGCTCCTACCTGCAGGTGGCGTTTGGCTGGCGCGCCGCGTTCCTCGCGCTGTCGATTTTGTCGAGCTGCGTGCTGGCCGCCGTGGTCCTGCGCCTGCCCGAGACCAATGTGCACAAGGACCCGCGCGCCACCGAGCTGCGCGGCCTGCTGGCCAACTACAAGCTGGTGCTCGGCTCGCGCGCGTTCTGGTCGCATGCGCTGCCGGGCGCGCTGTCGTACGGCGCCATCTTCGCGTTCATCTCGGGCTCCTCGCTGGTGCTGATCCGCGTGCTGAACGTGCCGACCGAATGGTTCGGCTACTGCTTCGCGTTCGGCGTGTCTGGCTATATGACGGGCACCATCGCCTGCCGCCGCCTGATCAGCCGCTTTGGTGCCGACGCCACCCTGCGCATCGGCAGCGCGCTTTCGCTGGTTTCCGGCGCGCTCTTCCTGGCGCTGGTCGCCGCCGGCGTGGCCCACTGGGCGCTGGTGCTGGCGGCGATGTTCCTGACCATGGGCGCGCACGGGGTCAACTTCCCGGTCGCGCAAAACGGTTCGGTGACGCCGTTCCCGCAGCAGGCGGGCACCGCCGCCGGCCTGATGGGCGCGCTGTACATGAGCGTCGCCTTCGTGGTCGGCACGGCGGTCGGCGCCAGCTTCGACGGCACCCTGCTGCCGCTGGCGCTGATCGCCTGCACGCTCGGGTTCGGCATCTTCGCCTCGGTGCGGCTGACGCGCCGCAAGATTGTGGCCGTGGCGCCGTGAAGCAGCTCGCGGTGGCCATCATGGGCCCGACCGCGTCGGGCAAAACGGCGGCCGCGCTGGCGATCGCGCGCACGCGGCCGGCCGAGATCATCTCGGTCGATTCGGCCCTGGTGTACCGCGGCATGGACATCGGCAGCGCCAAGCCGAGCGCGGAGGAGCTGGCCAGCGTGCCGCACCACCTGATCGACATCATCGACCCGACCGAGGCGTATTCGGTCGCCCAGTTCCGCGCCGACACCTTGCGCCTGGTCGCCGAGATCAGCGCGCGCGGCAAGCTGGCGCTGCTCGTGGGCGGCACCATGATGTACTTCAAGGGCCTCACCGACGGCCTCGACGAGCTGCCCGCGGCCGACCAGGCCCTGCGCGTGCTGCTCAACGCCGAGGCCGCGCGCATCGGCTGGCCCGGCATGCACGACAAGCTGCGCACGCTCGACCCCGAGACGGCGGCGCGGCTGGCGCCCAACGACGCCCAGCGCATCAACCGCGCGCTCGAGATTATCGAATTGACCGGCCAGCCGATGTCGGCGCTGCTGAGCGGGCGCACCAAGCTGGAGCTGCCGTTCGACCTGCTCTCGTTCGCTCTCGAGCCGTCGGACCGCGCGCTGCTGCACGCGCGCATCGCGACCCGCTTCGACCAGATGCTCGGCGCCAGCGACGATGGCGGCATCGTGGCCGAAGTGGCCGGCCTGCGCGCGCGCGGCGACCTGCACGCGGGCCTGCCTTCGATGCGCTGCGTGGGCTATCGGCAGGCGTGGGACTACCTCGACGGCAACATCGACCGCGCCGCGCTGCGCGAGACGGGCATCATCGCCACGCGCCAACTGGCCAAGCGCCAGCTGACCTGGCTGCGCGCGATGCCGGACCGGGTGGTGATCGATTGCTTGGTGCCGGACCCGGCGGCGGCGATGCTGGCGCACCTGGACGGCATGGGGAAATAGCCGTTGCGGGAATGCCCGAAAGAATTTTCAAGCGACTTGTTTCAGCAATTCTCAAT
>NZ_PXWF02000090.1 GCF_003011895.2 Massilia glaciei
GCGTATTGACGCGTTCGTTTCTACGCGTGTGTCGCGTGGCGGCCCTCTGAGCGAATGAATAAGTAAATTCCTTGACAGCAAAAACGAAAGACTCGACACTGGCGAGCTGGTGGTATGGGGTATAAGCGATGATCAGGACGGAAACGATGGATTCAAACGATAGCCGGCGCGCGCGCGCCATGATGGGCGCCGCCGCGCTCTGCCTGCTTGCAGCCTGCGGCAGCGGTGGCGGCTCCCCACCGCCCCCTCCGCCACCGCCGCCGCCACCGCCGCTGGCGGTGCTGGCAGTGTCCTCGCCGATGGCCAGCTTGTCGGCGTCGGGCCGCGCGCTGCTCGCGTTCCGCGCCGCCCTGGTCAGCAACGTGAGCTACCCGGTGCCGCTCAATTTCATCATCACCGGTGGAACCAGCGGCACCGACTGCGGCGCCGGGGTGGACTTCCTGCTGCCGGCGGCGTCCAACCTGGTCGTCACCGCGCGCGGCGCGTCCACCAGCGGCCAGCTGTCGATCGCCTCGGCGGCGTCCGAGCGCCAGGTCAATGTGTTTCTGTGCCCGATCGCGGGCGCGGCCGACCGCACCCTCACGTTCAAATGGAACGACACCAGCCCGACCGGCGTGGGCGAGGCGCTCGGCCTGGCCCGTGGCAGCGGCAACACCGGCTTCGTCAACAGCAAACGCCTCAACGACACGGGCATCACGACCTGCTCGAACGCGGCGGCCAACGCGCTGGCCTGCCCGCAAGCCGGTTTCGCCGGCCAGGACGGCGAGTCGGGCCGCGACGCCCAGGCCGCGCTCACCGGCGCCGGAGGCAGCCGCATCAGCGCCTTCGTCCTGACCGCCTTGCCCGGCGCGGGCTGCGTGCAGGATAACGTCACCGGCCTGCTGTGGGAGGGCAAGGGCGGGACCGGCCTGCATGCGGCCGGCTCCACCTATTCGTGGTTCGACAGCGCCGGCGCCAACGGCGGCGCGGCCGGCAGCGCCGGCGCCGGCGTGTGCAGCGGCAGCGGCTGCGACACCGAAAAATTCGTCGCCGCCGTCAACGCCGAGGCCCTGTGCGGTTTCAGCGACTGGCGCCTGCCGAGCGCCGACGAACTGGCCGGCATCGTCGACAGCGGCGCGCCCGCCGCGCCGACCGTGCGGCCCCAATTCGCCAACCAGCTTGCCGCGACCTACTGGAGCGCCTCGCCGCGCGCCGGCGCCGCGGCCGACGCCTGGCAGGTCGACTTCAACAGTGGCGCGGTCGGCTTCGCGGCCAAATCGAGCCCCAACCGGGTTCGCCTGGTGCGCGGCAACTGAGAGGCTGAGAGTCTTTCGATCATGCCCGCTCATCACGCCAGAAAGCGCCAGTTAGTCGTTGCAAATGCTCGCCATAGCCCGCTATGGCTGTGCTTTTCGCCTCGATCTGCCGCTTTCTGGCGGGCTGCTCGGGCACGCCCGAAAAACTCTCAGCCTCTGATGCCCTCGACCGCATCCACCCCGCCGGCCGCCGCGCACGCGGCGGCCCCGCACCTTTTTTTTTCGGAGCCAACATGAAACCAACATCGCGCCGCCGCGCGCGCGCGCTGAGCACCTTGCTGGCGGCCGCGCTGGCAGCCTTGAGCGCGCCGGCCGGCGCCGCCTGCAACGGCGCCGACATCAACCCCAGCACGCCTGACGCGCGCTTCGTGGTCTCCGGCGAAACCGTGAGCGACACCGCCACCGGGCTGGTCTGGAAACGCTGCGCCGAGGGCCTCACCGGCGCCGACTGCGCCGGCGGCGCCGCCCTGGCCGGCAGTTGGGCCGAGGCGCTCGCGCGGGTGGCCGCCGTCAACGCGGCCCCGGCCACGCTGGGCGCCAACAGCAGCGACTGGCGCCTGCCGAACCGCAACGAGCTGGCCTCGCTGGTCGAGCGCAAGTGCGCCGCGCCGGCCATCAACGCCACCATTTTTCCGCGCACCCCGGCCCAGAGCTTCTGGACCGGCTCGCCCTACGCGCAGCACACCGCGCTGGCCTGGTATGTCGATTACAACGCGGGCGATGTCGGCCCGGCGCTCAAGACCGGCGCCAAGAACATCCGCCTGGTGCGCGCCGGGCAGTAAAATTTAGCAGGCAGCAGGCAGCCGGCGTCGATGGCGCCGGCTAGCAGCCTGCTAGGGCGGGACGGGCGGCGCGCGCGCGGTCCGGGCAGCAAATGGCAGTGCAAAACCAGGGGCCGTCCGCGGGCGGTCCGACCACCGAAAATATTGGAGATTTACATGTTCAAACAAGTCGTTCCTGTGAACCAGCAGCGCCATGCCGGAAAAAAGATCAAACAGGTTGAGGGTTTCGGCTTCGCCTCGCAGTTCCACATCGCCTACGTCACGACGCACGAGTTCGTCCGGTCCGCCGCCATCTATCCGCTCGTGTTCATCGAAGACAAGGAAAAAGACGAGTTCCGCCCGGTCGCGCTGCTCGGCCTCGACGCCGGCGAGAACCTGTTCGTCGGCGCCGACCAGAAGTGGGCCGCCTCGTACATCCCCGCCATCATCCGGCGCTATCCGTTCGCTCTGTCGCAGGCGGGCGAGGACGGCCGCTTCCTGGTGTGCGTCGACGAGGGCAGCGAGCTGTTCAACGACACCGAGGGCAGCGCCCTGTTCGACGACAAGGGCGAGCCGACCGAAGTGGTCGAGAACGTCAAGCGCTACCTGTCCGAACTGCAGCAGATGGACGCGATCACGGGCGAGTTCTGCAAGTTCCTGGCCGCGCACAACCTGTTCGTGCCGCTCAACATGCGGGTGCGCCAGAACGACAAGTTCAAGAACATCTCGGGCTGCTACGTGATCAACGAGGAGCGCCTGAACAACCTGTCGGACGAATTGTTCCTCGAGTTGCGCGCCAAGCACTACCTGCCGGCGATCTACGCGCAGCTGACCTCGCTCTCGCAGATCGAGCGCCTGGTGATGTTGAAGGACGAGAAACAGCAGCCGCTGGCCGCCTGACCGGCAACCGGCCGCCTTGCCGTCGCCTTGCCTTCGCCTTGCCGTCGCCCCTGCGGCGGCACGGGGCGCACGCGGCACCGCCCGCGCCCGCAACGGTCTGGCGGCGCCGCGTGACGTTCTCATTTTTTTGGTCTGTCACGCACATGTCCGCACCAAGCATTATTAAATTGTTCCCGCGCTGGCGCCACGCCCGCCTGCTGCTGCCGCTGGCCCTGGCGCTGGCCGGCGGCGCCGCCTCCGCCCAGCGCGCCGCGGCGCCGGACCCGGTCGCCATGCCGGCCGCCGGGGTGGTGACCCTGACCCCGAAGATGCTGCTGCAGCTGGTGGTCGCGCGCAGCGCCGAGGTCAACTACAGCCGGGCACAAATCGAGGTCGCCGGCCAGCTCAGCGAAGCCGAGGCCGCGCTCTACGAGGCGGTCCTGTACACCAGCTGGCGGCGCGACGCCGGCGAGCGCCAGCGCACCGTCGAGGAGCGCGTCAACAACCTGGCCACGAGCAGGCTCTCCGTGCTCGACGAGCGCAACGAGAGCATCGAGAGCGGGATGCGCGTGCGCCTGCCCACGGGCGGCGATTTTTCGCTCAGCTACCGGCTGCGCGAGCGCCGCAACAACATCATCGGCAGCGCGTCCAAAAGCGACGGCGAATTCGACGGCGCCGTGGTGGTGGCCTTCAAGCAGCCGCTGCTCAAGGGCGGCGGGCGCGACATCGTCGAGACCGACCTGCGCGTGGCCAACCTCGAGCACCGCATCGCCGTGTTCCAGTACCGCCAGCAGTTGCTCAAGACCGGCAGCGAGGCGCTGGCCCTGTACTGGCAGTTGTACCGCGCCATCGAGGTGCGCCAGATCCGCCAGAAGGCGCTCGACTACGCGCACCGGGTCGAGGCCGACACCCTGGCCCGCGTCGACGCCGGCAAGCTGGCCGCGAGCAACAAGATCGAGGCGAGGGCCGCCGTGCTGCTGCGCGAGGTCGAACTGATCCGCGCCGGCCAGGGCGTGCGCGAGGCCGAGGCCCGGCTCGAGACGGTGCTGGCGATCTCGGGGCTGGCCCATTCCAAGCTCACGCTCACGGCCGCCGCGCCCGGGCCCGAACTGCTCGCCGCCGGCGGGCTCGACGCCGGCCAGCGCTACCTGCGCGCGCTGCAGGACTGGCCCGCGCTGGGGATCGCCAGGCTGCGCGCCGAGCAGGCCGGGATCCGCCTGCGCTACGCCGAGAACCTGTCCCTGCCCACGCTCGACCTGGTGCTCAGCCAGACCAACACCGGCTTGTCGAGCGAAATCAACCCCGCGCGCGATCTGGCCGAGCATGGGCGCTATCCGGGCTGGTCGGTCGGCCTGAACCTGGAGATCCCGCTCGAGGGCAACCGCAGGGCGCGCGCCCAGTACGCGGCCCAGGACGCGCGCGTGCGCCAGGCCGGGATCGAGATCGATTCGATCCGCACCGCGCTCGCCAACGAGGTGCGCACCCGCACCGAGCAGGCCGCGGGCGGGCGCGACGAGGTCAACCTGATGGGCTCGGACGTGGCGCTGCGCGTCGAGATGCTGCGCATCGAGCAGGTGCGCTACGACTCGGGCATGGGCCAGTTGTCGCAGCTGCTGCTGCGCGAGAACGAGCTGACCGATTCGCGCCAGCGCCTGGTCGAGAGCAACGCCCGGCTGGGACAGGCGAACGACGCGCTGCGCTACGCCGACGGCTCCCTGCTGCGACACTACGCCATAACACTGAGAGACTGAGATGCTTTTCGCCGCCCGCAACCTCGCACCGGCCGCAGCGCGCCGCCCCACCCTGGCCGCGCTGGCCGCCCCCGTGCTGGCCGCCGTGCTGGCCGCCGCGCTGGCCGCCGCCGCGCCGGCCCACGCCGCCCAGTACGTCGGCCTGGTGTACCCGGTGCACGACTTGAGCCTGAGCATGGGCGTGGGCGGGGTGGTCGCGCGCCTGCCGGTGCGGGCCGGGCAGCAGGTGCGCGCCGGCCAGACCCTGCTGGTGCTCGACGACCGCATGCAGTCGATCGAGGTCAACCGGCGCCAGGTGGTGTTCGAGGACAACAGCGAACTGGACGCGGCCGGCGCGCGCGCGCGCGCGCTCGGCACCATGCTCAAGGACACCCGGCGCGTGTTCCAGAGCACCGGCTCGATCAGCCGCGACGAGATGAGCAAGCTTGAGGTCGAATATTCGGCCGCGCGCGGGCGCCAGGAGCAACTGCTGGCGCAGAAGCGGCGCGAAAAGCTCGAGTATTCGGGCGCGGTGCAGGAGCGCGCGCTGCGCGCCATGACGGCCCCGCTGGGCGGGGTCATCACGCGCATCGACCCCAAGGTCGGGGAATGGGCCAAGCCGGGCGAGCCCCTGATACGGCTGGTCGACGCCTCGCGCTGTTTTTTGACCACCAACGTGCCGCTGGCGGCGCTGACCGGGCTCAAGACCGGGCAATCGCTGACCGTCAGTTTCGAGGGCGCGGCCAACGCCGCCCCGGTCGCCGGCAAGGTCAGCTTCGTCTCCAGCGTGGCCGACGCCGCCAGCGGCCTGGTCGAGGTGCGGATCGACCTGCCCAATCCGGGCCTGCGCATCCGCCCCGGCATCAAGGGCATGATCGAGCTGCCCGCCGCCAAGCGCTAGGCGCCGCGCCCGCGCGCGCCCAGGCGCGCGACCGCCCCCCCACCCATTTGACTGAACCGCCTATGAACCGCCAAGCCGACACCGCCGATCCACAGCAGGGCGCCCGCGCGCGCGCGGCGGGCCCGGGTGGGCCGCAGGGCGCGCCCGACGCGCCCGAGCTGATCGCGGCGCTGCAGGCGCTGCGGCGCGCCCCGCGCGACGGCGCCGGCCACTGGGACCAGTACTGCGCGCTGATCGGGCCGCTGTGCCGGGCCGGCGCGGCGCTGCTGGTGCAGCGCGGCGCGGGCGGCTGGCGCCTGCTCGGCGCCCACGGCGCGGGCGACGACTGGGCCCTGCGCAACTGGCCCGATCTGCTCGAGCAGCGCGGCGGCGAGCGCCTCGACAAGGGCTTCGCGCTGTCGCCGCTGCACGACGACGCCGGCCGCCTGCGCATCCTGGCGCTGGTGCAAACGAGCGGCATCGGCGAGGCGCGCCTGGTGCTCGAGATCGCCGAGCGCGAGCGCGGCCAGCTCAACGAGCTGATCATGCGCGCCATGCTGATGACCGATTTTCCGGCGCAGGAGCCGGCGGCGGCGCCGGCCGCCCCGGCCGCACCTTCAGACGGGCCCGGCCCGGCCAGCGTCGCCATGCTCGACCTGGTGGCGCAGGTGGTGGCCGAACGCCGCTTCGGCGCCGCCGCCCTGGTGCTGGTCAACGGCCTGGCCGCGCGCTTCGGCGCCGACCAGGTCGCGCTCGGCTGGCGCATCGACGGCGCCATGCGCACCGTCGCCCTGAGCCATGTCGACCGCTTCGAAAGCAACACCGAGCACGTGCAATTGCTCGACGAGGTGTTCCTCGAGGCGCTCGGGCGCACCGCGCCGCTCTGGTTCGACGCCGCGGAGCAGGCCGGGGAACCCGGCTGCGAGACCCACGCCAGGCTGGCGCGGCGGCTCGGCTTCGGGCGGTTGTACTCGCGCCCGGTGCAGCAGGCCGACGGCAGCGCCGGCGCGGTGCTGCTGTTCGGCTTCAAGGAGCGGCCCTGCGCGCCCGACGACGCCGACTTGGCGCTGGCGACCGGCTTTTTGCAGCCCTGGCTGGACGCGCTGCAGCAGCGCGACCGCTGGTGGGGTCTGCGCCTGCGCGACTGGGCGCGCGCGCGCCTCGCGCTCCTGCTGGGCCCGCGCCAGGTGTGGCGCCGCGGCGCCGTCGCCGCCTGTTCGCTGCTGCTGCTGTTCGCCGTGTTCGGCACGTGGGAGCACCGGATCGAGGCCAACGCTCAGCTCACCACCGACAGCACGCGCCTCATCAGCGCCCAGTTCGACGGCCGCGTCGAGCAGGTCCACGCCAGCGCCGGCGACACGGTGCGCGCCGGCGCGCTGCTGGCCACGCTCGACACGCGCGAGCTGCGCCAGCAGCAGCTCGACCTGGGCGCCGAGCGCCAGCGCCTCGAGGCCGAGAGCGACAAGGCGCGCGCCGCCGGCAACCTGGCCGAGCTGGGCATCGCCTCGGCGCGCGCGGCCCAGGCCGGGGCGCGCCAGATCCGGGTCGCGCAGTACCTGGCGCAGGCCCAGGCGCGCGCCCCGTTCGAGGGCGTGCTGGTCGCCGGCGAGCGCAAGGACCTGCTCAACGCGCCCGTCAAGAAGGGCGACAACCTGTTCCGCATCGCCCGCATCGACGGCCTGTACGTCGAGATCATGGTGCCCGAGCGCGACGTGCGGCACGTGCTGGCCAACGCGCGCGGCCGCCTGCGCCTGCTCAGCCGGCCCGACCAGAGCTTCCCGTTCACGCTCTCGGCGGTGATCCCGATGGCCCAGGTCAAGGGGCAGGAGGGCAACCACTTCCTGGTCAAGGGCCGCCTGCTCGACGCGCCCGAGGCGTGGTGGCGGCCCGGCATGAGCGGCATCGCGCAGGTCGACTGCGGGCGCCGCAACGTGGCCTGGATCGTGACCCACCGCCTGCTCGACAGCCTGCGCATGCACCTGTGGTGGCTCGGTTGAGGGCGCGCGCGCGATGAGCGGGGCGGTTTTCAGCGACTCCTGGTTCCGCGTCGCGCACGCCAGGGTGGCGCTGCCGGCCAGCGTCGAGGTCGAGCGCCAGCGCTTCGGCGGCGAGCTCTGGTACGTGCTGCGCGACAGCTATTCGCACCGCTACTTCCGCGTCACGCCCCAGGCCTACGCCTTCATCGCCAGCCTCACGCCCGAGCGGACGGTCGAAGAGGGCTGGCTCGCGTTCATCGCCGAGCGCCCCGACGAGGCGCCCGGCCAGGAGGACGTGGTGCGGGTGCTGTCGCAGCTGCACGTGGCCAACATGCTGTACTTCCGCGAGCCGCCCGACAACCAGGCCATCTACGCGCGCGCCCAGACCCAGCGCCGGCGCGAGCTGCAAAGCAAGCTGATGGGTTTTTTGTACACCCGCGTCTACCTGTTCGACCCCAACCGCCACCTGGACCGCTGCGCGCGCCTGATCGCGCTGACCACCGGGCGCCCGGCGCTGCTGCTGTGGCTGCTCGTGGTCGGCGCCGGCACCGGCGCCGCGGTCATGAACTGGGGCGCCCTGAGCGACCATTCGCAGGGCCTGTTCTCGCTGTCGAACCTGCCATGGCTGTTCGCGACGCTGACCGTCATGAAGCTGCTCCACGAGATCGGCCACGCGTTCGTGTGCAAGCGCTTCGGCGGCCCGGTGCACGCGTTCGGCATCATGTTCCTGATCATGACGCCGCTGCCGTACGTCGACACCGCCTCGGCCTGGGGCATCAAGGACCGCTTCGCGCGCGCCATGGTCAGCGCCGCCGGCATGTTCGTCGAACTGTTCCTGGCCGCGCTCGGGGCGCTGGTGTGGTCGCAGACCGGCCCCGGCCTGGTCAACAGCCTGGCCTACAACGTGATGGTGGTCGGCTCCGTCTCGAGCCTGCTGTTCAACGGCAATCCGCTGCTGCGCTTCGACGCCTACTACATCCTGGCCGACCTGGTCGACATCCCCAACCTGTACCAGAAGGCGCAGCAGCACTGGATGTACCTGGGCGACCGCTACCTGCTGGGCACGACGGGCGCCGAGGCGCCGGCCCGCAACCGGCGCGAGCGGCTCTGGTTCACCGGCTACGGGCTGCTCGCCTTTCTGTACCGGATCGTGATCTCGGTCGGCATCATCCTGTTCGTGATGGACCAGTGGTTCCTGGTCGGGGTGTTCATGGCCGTGGTGACCGCGCTCACGCTGCTGGTGTGGCCGCTCAAAAAACTCTACCAGCACCTCAACGGGCCGAAGGTGGCGGCCAACCGGCGCCGCGCCGCCACCGTCACGGGCGCGGTCCTGGGCGGCCTGCTCGCGTTCGTCCTGTTCGTGCCGATGCCGTCCTCGATCATGGCGCACGGGGTGTTGCAGGCCAACGAGTCGAGCGTGCTGCACACGGCCAGCGAGGCGGTGCTCACGCGCTTGCTCAAGCGCAGCGGCGACCTGGTCGCCAAGGGCGAGCTGATCGCGGTGCTGGGCAACCCGGAGCTGGACTACGAATACGCGCTGGCGCGCCAGCAGAGCGACGAGCTCGAGGTGCAGTACCGGCAGTCGCTCGCGCGCAACCGCGCCGACAGCGCGCCGCTGGTCGAGCGGCTCGCCGCGCTGGCAATCCAGATCGGCGAGCTCGAGCGGCTCAAGCGCCGGCTCGAGGTGCGCGCCCCGCACGCCGGCAAATGGGTGGCCGCTGCCTCGCTGCACGAGCGCGGCGGGGCTTGGATCCCGCGCGGCCAGGCGCTCGGCGAACTGGTGGTTGACCAGCGCTTCCGCTTCGTGGCGGTGGTGCCGCAGGAGCAGGCCGACGACCTGTTCCGCAACAGCGCGGCGCGCGCCCAATTGCGCCTGGCCGGCCAGTCCGAGATCACGCTACCGATCGAGCGCTTCACGCTGATCCCGTACCACCGCGACAGGCTGGTCTCGAGCGCGCTCGGCTTCGCCGGCGGCGGCGAGATCGCGAACAAGCCGGGCGACCAGAGCGGCGAGGCCAGTGCCGAGTCGTTCTTCGAGCTGCGCGCCAGCCTGCCGGCCGACCTCAAGGCGCAGCAGGCCAGGGGCCTGGCGCCGCTGCCCGGCCTGTCGGGCGTGATGCGCATCGAACTGCCCGGCAAACCGCTGTTCGGGCGGGCCCGCAAGGCGCTGATGCAGTTGTTCCAGAAGCGCTATGGCGTTTGATCCGGGCCTGGCGCGGGCCTTGGGCTGGCCGTGGACGGCGCGCGCCGGCTTCGAGCGCGAGGCCGCCGCCGCCATGGCGGCCGCCGCGGCCGGCCCGGAAGAACCGCTCGCCGCGCTGCTGCAC
>NZ_PXWF02000091.1 GCF_003011895.2 Massilia glaciei
GCAATCGCCCTGTGCTTACCACGTGGTTAAAGAGTACAATATGGATGAATTGGATGATCCTGGAAAGCGTCGCGTGCGGCATTTTCCAGAGTGGTCGAGTGGCTGAAGGCGCCCGCCTGATAAGCGGGTGAACGGTGGAAGCCGTTTCGCGGGTTCGAATCCCGTCTCTTCTTAAAGGGGTCTCCATGTGTTTCCTGCCAAGGGAATACATGGAGACCCCTTTTAAGATTGTAGTTGCTATTGATAAAATACGTTATCAATAGTAAATTGACGTCAATAAACCCGACTGATCTTCGCATCGCAAAAATCAGTCCGAGCTGACTACCTGGCTGGGACGACTGGCGGGACGCTTAGAAGAAAGGCAAGAATTTCGCCAAGGCAACAGCGGCACCAACAAACTTGACGATGCTCGTCAGAAAGTTGAATACGCGGGTCGCTTTGACGATTTTGGCTTTGTTCATCTAAAACTCCAGACGTAAAAAAGCCCGCTCGGGGCGGGCAACAAAAAAGCCGCTCGGAGGCGGCTTTGGTTTCACTGGGCGAACGAAACCACCCAGTGCTTGCAGCTTAACACAACAAGACCTGACGGTCGAAATCGCACTAGCTAACAGACTCATACTAACATAAGGCAATGATGGCAAATGTCACGCTGGTGGCGCAAACCGGATCCATGCTTACAGCCGCCGAGTTTCACCAGCTGGCCGACGTGCCGCCGGCGATGACCTGGTTCGCCAACATCGACAACCCGCAAACGCGCCGCGCCTACCGGAACGACCTGGCCGAGTTCATGGCGTTCGCCGGCATCACACTCCCGGACCAGTTCCGGATCGTCACCAGGGCCCACGTGCTGGCCTGGCGCCTCAGCCTCGAGACGCGGGCCCTGTCGGGGGCCACGATCCGGCGCAAGCTGGCGGCGCTGTCCTCCCTGTTCGAATACCTGTGCGAGTCCAACGCCGTCGCCGGCAACCCGGTCAAGGGTGTCAAGCGGCCGAAGACCGAAAGCCAGGAGGGCAAGACGCCGGCGATAGGCGACCACCAGGCGCGCTCACTGCTCAACGCGCCCGACGGATCCACCCTGCGCGGCAAGCGCGACCGTGCCATCCTGTCGACCCTGCTGTACCACGGCCTGCGCCGCGCCGAACTTTGCGCGCTGACCGTCGGCGACATCCAGCAGCGCCGCGGCGTCATGCATCTGCGCGTCCACGGCAAGGGCGGCAAACTGCGCTATGTTCCCCTGCATCCAGGCACCGCCGAATCGATCGACGCCTACCTTCAGGCCGCCGGCCACGCGACCGAGATCCCGGGCGGGTTGTTCCGGCCGATGAAAAACAACAGACCGGACGACAGCAGCGCATCCATCACCGCCGACGGGGTGTACAAGATGCTGGCCGGTTACGCGGCCTCGATCAAAATGGATGTAGCAGGCTTCGGGCCCCACTCGTTGCGCGCGACTGCCGCCACCAACGCGCTCGATCACAATGCCGACATCGCAAAAGTCCAAGAGTGGCTGGGTCACGCGAACATTGCCACGACGCGCATTTATGACCGGCGCAGCACGCGCCCCGAGGACAGCCCAACCTTTAAGGTCGCCTATTAGGATAAAAAGCTAAATATCCCACGGGATTTCATAGACGCCCATCGACCCAGCGCCGCAGCTGTGGGCGGAACCGCACCCGGTACCGCCGTGAAACTTTCGGCGTGCTGGGCCGAACGGCTCCGGTCGCCGCTGGCCAGCAGCTCGGCCAACGCCTCACCACACAACGCTAGGCGGGGGCTATTACAGCCTGCCGGTGGATGCCTCGAGCAGGGTCCTGATGGATGACGGATACGTTGAATGACGGATACGTTGAGGCGGCATCCCTCCTCGATGCAGCGTCGCCGCACTGGCTGCACCATACCTTCGCAAAGGCTGCCTTGTTGAATGGCAGTCAATGCGCGAGGTGGCCGGGCTGCTCGGCCACTCCAGTTTCGATACAACGATGATCGATAACGATCAGGACGCACTCGATCTCGTGCATGCATTAGAGCGCGCACGGCTCCGGAGACAGTCGCCGTCGAGCAGGCTGCCCCCTAACTCAACGACCCTCACGTCAGTTAAACCAGGATGCAATCCAGTCGACAAAGCGCCGCATCGACGAGCGTTTAGCCGTCTGCTTCCTATCCTGTTCAACATGTCGACGCACCTGCGATTGCATCACATTGTCAACCATCTTTTTTGACCACTGCTGGGCCCATTCGACTTCCCCACATCGGACAAAAAAGTGCGACAAGCAGGGAGCATCTGAGACCAATATGGACGGCGTGATTGTGGGAAGCCCTTCTTCGACTATGAGCTGATGCTGATCCAACAGGTTAAGCATCACGCGATGACCACATCCGCACGCGCAGGCCATGGCGGCCATTTCGAAACGTCGGCTGTAGTAAAACTCAAAGGCGCCCACCTGAGACGGAAGCCTTTCGCTTTCGATGATGCGATACACTTGGCCGCTCATACGACAGTATCCAACGCCATGCCAGCGACATCGAACACTGCGGCATGCGACTCGTTAAGGCGGTCAAAGAATCCCATGTGCTGTTTGAACCTTATTACTGCCATCGCGGCGTTGAGCGCGTTGAGTTCGGCAATTTGTGGCTGATTCCTATATTCGCGATCTTCGGCATTTTGTGCGGGCATATATGGAGTTCCATTAAGTTTGTCAAAGTCGCCGACCGCACCTCCAGCGATACGAACAAATCCGTAAAGGCCATTTCTGCCTTGATTCAAGCCCATGCCTACGTCTACGAACGGACGCGCAGCGTCATGGCAGGCTTGAGCAATCATTTGTCGAGATGGCGCATCGTCAACGCACACGAAGACGAAGTCGAACCCAGCAAGACAGGCTATATTATTTCTATCGACGCGTTTTAATTGCGGCTTGATGCCGCCATGGAATTCGGCGTAGGCCTCACCTAACGCTATCACTTTGGGCGTGCCCAAGTGCTTCTCGCCATAAACACCAGGAAGCCTGAACAACGTGTGGACATGAACGATATCGTCGTCGAAGAGATGAATTTCTTCTAAGTGGGTTTTAGCAAGATAGTCCAGAACGTAGGCCCCGGTACCACCGCATCCAATTATCGCCACCTTCTGTCCACGTAGCCTGTGTGACAGCCCTACCATCCCTTCGCGCGCGGAGAGCGTGTCAGGGAACCGTAATGGGCTCGGCGCCGCTTCAACGTGTTTTTTCAAAGCAGCGCGTGGCGTCACGCCCGGGTACTTATGGACCGCCGGAGCGGAGATTAATGCGAGATATTGGTAAATTTTTTCCTCGATGGACTCGTACTGGCGCCCACCCTCTGGCTTGTTCGAAAGCATCCTGTTGCCGACAATTTCATCCGACACGAAGCGCACCTCTTCGGCAGTACCAGCACTGATTTTATTACCGTCAATATTACAGGGCACCTCCCCGGCAAAGTAAAGTTTATGATCCGATGGGCGATCAATTAAGTTGCCCTCGCGCAGATCCAAGGGCGAGATCATGTCGAGATACATTAAATCACCAGCGGCGTTCAAGTAGGGCACGCCGAAAATGACGAGATGTGCGTTGACGAACCCTACCGCATAGCCCTGTTTGACAAGCTCGTCGATAAAGGGATTACGACTCGCCAGTACCTGTAATTCGGAAGTCCATGTCATTTTTCACCATCACTTCGCCGCTAGGGGGCAGCGTACCAGTCGGTTTATCGGAACTGCCTTTGTAGTACTTAACGATGTAATTCGACCCCGTCGCTCCAGGGAAAGCCATCGCAATCAACGTCGCGTACGAAATCTTCTCGTGGGGCACCTCGTGCTCTATCGTGTTCACGAAAATCGTGTCGGTGTTCTTGCTTGCCATAAGTTCCTCTACTCTCTTTATAAAAGGAGGCGCCACGCGTAGCGCCTACCGTCCGTTAGCCCTTTGGCGGATGCGGGTCGTTGCCGTAACTGTTGCGTTCGCGGATGCGACCGTTTTCCCCGTGAATCAAAACTTCGGACCGTTGATTCGATGCGATTTCGCGTGCTGCGCGCTCCGCCTCGGCCTGAGTACGGTGATGCGATGTATCGCGTTGATTGCCGGCACCACGAACAGCCCAGCCGTCCTCGCGGGGTACTACGTGTTGATTCTTGCTCATTGCAGACCTGCCTTTCTTCCGAATGTAACGATAAGCCCGAAAAACAGGCCCCAAGTGACACGATGAATGCGCACAAACTTGTTCGATATATCGAGTCATTGCCAATGTAACCGAACAGTTTCGTTCAGTCAAGTGTTATATTTTTACCCGGAATAATGGTATATTTCATGCCCCACCACCTCATTCACCTTGTATAGGAGGCCTCGTGCCAACAGCTTTGGGCACTAAAATACGAAACCTGCGAAAGGATAGGGGACTCAGTCTGGACCTGTTAGCGACCCGAGCAGAGATCAGCAAAAGTTATTTATGGGAGCTCGAAAATCGCGACGCGGCTAACCCCACGATGGACAAGCTCGCCAAAATTGCGGCTCAGCTAGAAGTCACAACCGAGTATTTGTTGGATGGTGGCAACACAAATCCGACGGATGACGTCGTTGATCGGGCCTTTTTTAGAAAGTACCAAGAACAGTCACCTGAGACGAAGAGAAAAATTCAGGACATCTTGAAGATAATTCAGTCTTCCGAGGCGAAAAAGGAATGACGCCAATCCCCCCAAAAAGCCCCATGGCCGAAGCAAATCGACTCTCGAAATTGCTGAGCTTGAGCTTGGGCGCGGATCGATTCCCTGTAGATGTTGCGCAGCTCGCGCTGGACTATGCGCAGCAGTTTGGCCACGACGATGGCATAACGAACGTGGTCGGTGCCGATTTGCCGGGTTTTGAGGGGGCGCTATATCGAATTGAACAAGATACGAAGCCAGGTTGGGCACTGCTCTACAACTCGGCTATCCCTGTGCCAGGGCGCATTCGCTTTACGATCGCACACGAGCTTGGCCATTACATCCTGCACAGAAGCGGGCGCATGAAGTTCGAATGCAGCCAGGCTGATATGCTTCAATGGGAATCGAAGGAAAAGCAGATCGAGTCCGAGGCGGACTCGTTTGCCTCGTACTTGCTGATGCCGCTTGACGACTTTCGACGTCAAATTCGAGGTGAGGTCACTGGTCTTGAGCTCATAGAGAATTGCTCCATCAGATATGGTGTTTCACTAACGGCGGCGATATTGAAGTGGTTGGAATTTACGCACCAACGAGCGGTCCTGGTGATGTCGCGTGACGGTTATGTCTTGTGGTCGAAATCAAGCGAGTCTGCGCGGAAATCCGGAGCGTTCATCCGCACTCGAGGTCACGTCGCGGAAGTTCCGCCGGACTCAGCATCTGCATCCGTGATCACCGCAGCTTGCGAGCGCAGCGGCATCGAACGCCCAGCAACCACTTGGTTTCCAAGCGAGGCCAAGGACCTGAGTTTAAGAGAAATACGAATCACCTCCGATCGTTACGACCAGACAATGTCGCTGTTGCTCCTACCACCTGCTGCTGACCGTTGGGAACAAACTGATAATGATACTGACAACCAGACGCTAGACGAACGAATTCAGGCGGGTCATTTCCCAAAGCGGTAACCGCTGGAGGGGGCACCGCGGCGTCGCACACCTGCGCGTCCAGGGCAAGGGCGGCAAGCTGCGCTACATCCCCCTGCATCCGGGCACCGCCGAATCGATCGACGCCTATTTGCAGGCCGCCGGCCACGCCGCCGAGGTCCCGGGCTGGCTGTTCCGACCGATGAAATACAACCGGCCCGAAGGCCGCGGCGCATCGATCACGGCCGGCGCGATCGTTACCATCAAGGCCATGCGTAGCAGCGGTGCGGGGCCGAACGGTTTCGTGGTCGACGCCACCTGCACCACCATGACCAGCACCGATGTGGCGATGGCAGGCGGCGTCAATGCCATGGTCGGCCTCAAGTTCGGGGCCTTCGACTGATCAAAGACGGGTTGCCTGAGAAGAGAGTTGCTGAAGCAGCTCTAATTTGAAATGGTCAAAGACGATCCAGTTTTTGTACTGGCTGTTCCAGTAGCCCCGATTTCGGCAGATAGGTTCCACAATTCGGCGTGCCTGGTCATCGAAACGATGAAACACCCTCACGTTCCCGAAGGGTAGTTCCTTGACCCACACCCATGTGGCTCCAATAGCAAATTTCCACTCGTGCACCTCAGACATTGGCGCAACTTCTGTTTTCAGTGCCACGGCGGAACTTTGAGGACTGTAAATCCACTGTCTCCGATTCAAGTCAAACAACACCGCATTTTCGAGATCATCCCACGTCCAAAGTTTTCCTATCTGGTCGCTCAGGTCGATCTCAATGGCCGGAAGCTTGAGGTCACGAATTTTAGCTGCCTTGAATTCGTCGACACGGTGTCGAACCGCAATCTCAATAATTAGAGGATCTGTGCTGCAGGTTGCAAAGCAGTCGGCAACAATCCAATGCTGCGTTACAGGATTGTGCAAGGTGTACTCCAGGCTTACCTGATTGAACGCGGTGATCCGTGTTTCCTCGCCCTCCGGCGCTCCAAGCACTGCCGGCAATGCGAGACGTTTATAATCAGAGACTATTTGTTTCGCGGCTAAATGGAGTGCCGTCTCTGCACATCCCGTTATATCAGTTGAGCCGTGATGTGCAAAGTGATGGGCGCGCTCATGGCCGCCATTTTTCGCGATGAGCACTGTGCGACAATTGGTGCAAATGCAGCCACACTGGGTTCCGTTTGATACGTCGTCAACATGAACAACGCGACCGTCTGAGGAGACTGCAAAGGTCATTGCAGCTTGTTGACAGGTCTTCATTTTTGCTCCAAGGTGAGTGAACATGGAGCTAACGATAGAGCCTGCGAGGGTCTTTATAACAGTCCTAGACTATCGGAAAACAGTACATGACAGTTTCAAAAATTAAAGAAATCAACGACTTACATAATGATGAGCTTTTGGCTGAGCCGACAGAACTCGTAGAATCAGCGCGTTGTCTTGAAAAATATATTGAGAGACATGGTGAGCAAAACCTGTCTTTTTACGCACTCCGAGGGCTTGCCATTCTCACAATTGAGCGGATTGAGCAGGGTAGACCTACAACCAAGTTTACTGCGCAGAATATTCTGGCTGCGGCTGAAATTTCCACTCCGGAGGGCAAAGCAGCCGGTACTCTGCTAAGTCAAGCTTGGAACAAGCTAATTGACAACATATTACCGAAGCGGAAAAAAGGAATTCAGGATTTTGCTCGCAATCTAGGTCTCAACTGCTATCCATGGCCAGTTAAGGATAAGTCGGACGGCGGTCTCCCATCAAAGTATTATTTAATAGACCGGCCTTTACCGGAAAGCGACATACAAACGATAGAGCCTGTAGTGGGCGACCAAATTGCGTATATTAGAGAATTAACGCCAGAACTTGCGTGGTGGGCTAAACCATTAATTAGAAATGGCTATCGTCTTGAAGGATGGCGTCGATGGCTATTTTTAACTTATGGAGTCGGCTTCATTCTGCTCTGCGGCATCCTGATCATGTTTTCATTGGGGTTACTTTGGAGCGAACCAACCTGGTCTTTGAGGGGCCTTTCGAGTTCGATAATATTTACGGGGCTTTTTGCTTATGCATCCTGGATGCTATTGCGCCCGTTCTTCCGGCTATTGGAGTGGCGCATCACGATGGCGCCTACTGCACTTATTGCACTAAGCGAATTTAACGTACAAATGGAAATCGTACGGGATTCGCAATTTAATGTGAGCCCGGGCACCATTCGGCTGGTCCGCTATGCGAGTACCTGCCCGCAATGCAAAGCCAAAATTGAGGTTGAGGAAGGCGGGAAGGAGTTTGCAAACCGGCTGGTTGGCCGATGCAGAGAAAACCCTGGCGAGCATATATATAGCTTTGACCGATTTACCTGCAAAGGGCGAACGCTGAGATAAGGATATAAAATTAACGGCTTAATGAAATTGATTTGGACGGAGCTATCGCCAGCGGCGATAAAAGTCTTTTAATGGGAAAGCTAGCCTTTGCGATATCCATTAAAGATATGGATTCGGATACATCGAACAAAGTTTTAGTGGTCCTAGCTAATGCCGGCATGGCCGAAGCCCACATTCAACTTTACAAGCGCTACGGAAGCGGTGATACGTTACCCAATGACTGCAAAAAAGCGCTGTTCCACTTAACGGCCGCCGCAGAACTCGGCGATTCGGATGCAATGGCGCAAGTCGCCGCAGAATATCATCAAAGAGAATGCTACATGAGGAAGGGGCCAATATTGACAAATATTGACCTCGATGAAGCGCGTAAATGGTACCGAAAGGCATCAGAATCAGGAAATGCATGGTCATCCGAAATGCTCGCTGATATGCTTATTAATGAGAGGAAGGCAAGGGACTGCTCTAGAGATGAGTTAAAAGAAATTGAAGGACTTTACATTAAAGCCGGAAAATTTTTCAAACTTGGAAATATTTATTGCACATCCACACATACGAATAACTGTTCCGTAGAGGAAATGGAAGCGGCGAGAAAGTGGTATTTAAGAGGGCGTGCATCCAAGGGTAACGATGCAGAACGTCAGGCGTGTACTGAAGTTTTACGAAGCTTGGGAGAGCCCGATCTCCACGACCGGAGGCCAGAGAATAGTCAGACGAGTCTGATAGAAATATTGCTGGCTCCCGTGGCATTACTAATATGGTCGTCGATTGGCATGGCGCTTCTTGGATTGGTTCTATCAATTAATGCTATAACTTTACCACTTATCATAATTGGGGCAATTGTCTTTGGTGTTTTTAGAGCGTTCCGAAAGAATTCCTAATTCCAGCTGACTGATAAATATTTTTTAAAAATAGTGAATATGATATCAGTATCCGCTAACGTGGAGATATCTCTAACCTCGCTAAACGCTTTGCTTAGAAACTTAGATGCTAGTGATTCGTTATTAGGTTTAATGCTTATGCATCCATAACTCTTAAGCAATGAAACATCAGACAATCTAAATTCTTTATTCTTGGCAATGTTTACTATTTTAAGGTCGCTGGTAAAAAATCTCCAGCCGGAATAATCAAAATAATTAAATTTATCTATCTGAGAAGTATATTTTTCGATTCGAGAAGTTTTTGACATTTCCGAAATCTTTGAAAACATATTCTCAATTCGCTCAACAGTCTTAAGTTTGCTGTTGCCTGCCCACGTAGGTTGCTCTGTAACCTGCAATTGCTGGCCGCTCTTAGTAACGAAGAGAATAGACACGGAGTGATCAAAATCCGAACCAACGAAGACCGTGGTTGTTTGCAAGACGCTTCTAATAATTCTCGTTTCAATGACGTCATCAAAGGCAAATTGGCGCCCTCCGTAAACGAAACCATCATCATTTACATCGAATCCAGTTTGATCCAGAGTGTGCTTTTTCTTCAGTGCTGCGACCATATCATCCTTGTAAAGTGCATTGATCTATTAATAGTGTGGGCAAGAGTCACTTGCCGTTATTTTCCCCGCGCGCCCACTCATCTGGGGATCCGCGCAAGGGAGACCCAAGGAGACCGGCGCCTCTGTATGCCATGGAACACCTGCATTCTTTGCTTGGATGACCGATAATAGCAGTTCAGCAACCGAAAATTAAGTCCAATGTCCAATTGATGATGATTTTTGACCGGACTGCGTGATAGTCGCGAGACGCTGTATCGAAACCGGAAAGTGGCTGTCATTTGCGAAGGCAACGTTACGATTTTTCTGGTGTTGGCTCAGACTTCGACTGTGCACACGCCTTCTGACATTTCGTGCAGTCGCCTTCAGA
>NZ_PXWF02000092.1 GCF_003011895.2 Massilia glaciei
CATGGGTACAAACGTGGGTAGGGATGGCCCGACGCTGACCGGTAGGGCGGACGCTATCGGCCATGCACGCGCGAACGGGACGTCGTCGTATCGGGTGTGACCTTTGGAAATAGATGCGACGTTTTGGAGATTACTGCGACTACAAGGCATGATGTAGCGAGGTCCATCGCTTCTTGCTGAGTTACACTAGGCGCGATGAACTTCCGCTTTCGGCAAGGAGCGGCCATTAAGCGTGCCTTGTGCAGGGATCACGCGTAGACCATGAACCGGAATGTATATGATGGAATTTTCCGTAGTGTTGTCAGCATTCATCGGGTCAAGTAGCTCCGCTGTCTGGCCAGAATTTGCAGCCGTGTTGCCTTACCTATGTCGTCCATGAATACGAGGTCGACGCTTGTGGTCGTCGCCTGCTTCGCCATTTTCCTGTTGTTTAGCTGCGCGCCTGAAGGGAAGCCACCATCCCTTCAGGCTCCGGCCAGTTCAACAAGGGACTATCCGGGCACCAGCGCGGAAGACGCACTATCTCGCTTACGGTTCGTCAGTATTAAGAATACTGCCGGCGGCCACATGTGCCAGAACGCGAGCGACCGCCATGAGTTGGATTTCTTTGCAGAGCGCGACGGCAAGACTTGGCTGGGAACAGTGTGCAAGACCGCAAATGGCCGCTACCACGTCGAGTCCCACGAATTTACGCCGCCGCCGCCAAATGCGGGACCAGAATAGGCAAAGGACTACTCTCCGTGGCTCGATCGAACTTGCGGGACACCGCTGCGTTCTCGGCGTTCGTCCCAGCATAGCAGCTTGCTCAGCCGGAAAAGTCACGGACTATCACGACAGGCAGAAACGGTAGAGTCGAGATGTGGCGCGGTAGTATTCGGTACCCCGTTTCCACATCCCGCTCATCGAACCGGACGTGCAGATCTCCCGCATCCGGCTCTCGGACAAGACACTACGCCTTCGCCCACGCCTCACTGCGCCCACGTGCGCTCAGGCGTACGAGACCGAAGTACCCGTAAAGGTGCGAGAGTGGATATGCCCCGCCCTTGCGTCGCCTGAGTTTGTACTTGTTGCGCAACCACCGACGCAACCGCGTTGCGGTGTAGCTGTCGAGCGCGCGATATGCACGGCTGACTGTACCTACATTGAAGTAGTTCGCCCAGCCGCGCAATGTGCGGTTCAATTTGCCCACCAACTCCGTGGTCTCTTGCCATACCCTTGAACAGTCAGTCAGCTCATGGACCTTTTCGACCATGCGCCGAATGCTTTTCTTCGACGGCCACAGAGCGATACGAGCCTTCCCTGTGGTCGCCGAATACCGCCGTCCAAACGTAAATCCCAGGAAATCGAACTCGCCTTCCGGGACCTTACAGATACGTGTTTTCTCCTCGTTCACTGTCAGCTTCAGTTTTCCCATGATCATGCGCATCTGCTGCAAGGCTTCTTCCGCCTTGCCGTGTTTGCACAGAATCACGAGGTCGTCAGCGTAGGTGACGATGCGACTACGACGCTTCTCGCATGAGACGGATGTCGACTTCTCTGTCAACGTACTTCCATTCCTCTGTTGCACGCAGTTCGGAAAGCAATGCGTTGAACTCAGCCTCATGGGCTGGCGCGAACTCGAACCAATTGAGAAAATCGAACGGTTCATTTTCAGAGAGGTCACGGCAGTGGTGGAGCTTGCGCGCTACTGCGGGCAAGTAGTTAAGCCCGATTTGGATGTGCTTTGACTTTTCGAAAACGCTCCGGCGCTCGTCTTGCGTGAATTCCCACCAAGCTGCGTTTTTTCGGATCGGTATCAACGCTGCGCAAGTTGCTTCCGGGCGCGCCAGCCCTTGCTGCTTCGCCACAATTTCGATCTTCTCTTCGCGCATGACATACCGTTCATTGCTTGTTATTCCACGAAGTACCCAGGGTGCACTGGTTTCAGGCTGCAACTCTGAGGCAGATATTACGTTGAGCCTTTTGGCTTCAGGCAGTGACTTGCCAACTATGGTTTCGGTTCCAACGATCCGCCACAGACCGCTGTCTCCGCCGACGAATGCAAATAATCGTGTATCCATACCAACCCTTTCATGTGAGTGTTTTCACTTTTTCACAGCTTCAAAGAACCTATTTTCCCATCCCATTCTTCTGCATCATCGTCTCGTGTAGTATTGCATCCTTACCAGCGCACCCCCAGTCAAATTGCCGATCTAACATCGAACTGGTCTGTGATACGAGCGGCAGAAAATGGCCGTTTGCTGCCGGTCTGTTGGCGCCGACACCAAATTGACCCACAGCGCCGATTGCGCCTGACCCTGGCGCTGCCGTCGGGATCCGCATGGCGCCTACGTTTGCGCGAATTCGCCTGGGTCAACGAATTTCGGCTGCCTGGGTCAATTTGGCGTTGGCACCAACACACTATTGCCAAATAGCATATTCCGGAATCAAAGGCCATCGCGGCAAAAATCACAATACCAGGGAACACGCATGGCGGAGCCGGTCGATATCCAATACAAGCAGGAAAGCATCACGCCGTTCTGGCAAAAGTTGTCCTTCTTTTTTCTGTTCCCCTTCCGCCAAGGACCGTTGGTATTCCTTGTCGGCATCACGATCGCCAGCGCCCTCGCCGGACTCGCGCTGGGCGGTTTTGGAACCGTGTTCAAGGGCACCCTGATCTACCTGGGCCTGCGCTATGCGTTCAACGTGCTCGAGCTGTTTTCCCAAGGCCGCTTTGAGGGCCACTCCATGGAGCACTCCTTGTGGGGCGGATCGGAGCGGCGGCCCGCCAAGCTGGGGTTGGTCGTCGCCCTGTTCCTGACGCTCTGTGTGGTGCTGGGCAATTCGGTGCTGGACGCGCGCATCGCCAAGAACGTGGCCGTGCAGGAGAAGTTGATCTCTCAGTACAAGATCGACCATGCCGCCGAGGTGGCGCGGCGCGAGGCCAACTCGGCCGCCTTCAACAAGCGCATCGGACTCGACTCCGATGACGACGCCCCGGTCGCCGACGGCGAAGCCGCGCCCGACAGCGGCGACGAATCGCCAAGCGGCGGGTTTGAGGCGGAGCCGGCCGAATCGTCCGAATACGTCGAATCCGGCCCCAGCCGCGCCGAGATATTCGCCATGTACCGTCCCACGCCGTCCGACCCGCTCTGGTACACGCTGCAGCCGTTCTGGTTCTGGCTGGTGGTGGTGGCGCTGAGCTTGATGCTGCCGTCCGCGTTCATCGAATTCGCGCTCGAGGATAAATTCTTCAGGGCGCTCAATCCACTGCACGTGTTCAGCTTTATCAGCTCGATGGGCAGCGCCTATTTTGCGATGTGGTCGCTGGTGCTGTTGATCGGCGGCGCGCGCCAATTGGCCATGTCGGCCGGTGCCGGCATGCCGGCGGCGCTGCGCTTTCCGCTGGAAATGGCGATCGCGGCCTATCTCGGGCTGGTGCTGTTTGCGATGATCGGTTACGCGCTTTATCAGTACCATCAGGAGCTCAGCCTTGATGTCGCCGTGGACTTCGACGGACATCGCCAGGCGGGCGGCGCCGAGGCGATCGCGCAGGCCGGTTCGGTGCGCGCGGCGTTGCGTGCGAGGGAGCCGACCGATCCCTTGGAGCGCAAGTTGCAGCCGCTGTTGGAGGAGGGCAAAGTAAACGAGGCGATCGCCGAGGTGAAGGATGCGATGCGCTACGATCGTTTCGACGCGAAATTGAACACGCGCCTGCATGGCTTGTATGCCTTGCTCGGCGATTCCGCGAAAACCTTGGAGCACGGCCAGCAGTGGCTGACCGCATTGGGCAAGGCCGACGACGGCCAGGGCGCGCTGGCGGCCGTGATGGCCATGTACGCGCGCGATCCGGAGTTTATGGTCGAAAATGGCGATGTCATCCTGCCCGCGGCGCGCGCGGCCATACTCAAGCGCGAGTCGGCCGTGGCCGTGAAGCTGGTGCGCAGTTTTGACAAGCGCTTTCCGAACCACAAGGATACGGCGGCCGTGTATTTCGTGGCCGCCAAGCTGGCAAGCGAACACTTCCGCCAGCACGCCACCGCGGTCAAGATTTTGCGCATGCTGGTGGCAAAATTTCCAGCCGACCCGGTCAGCGTTGAGGCTGGCACCTATCTGGCTGTGCTTGAGGCTAGCATTGCGCAAATGTCGGCGGCGTAGTCAAATACCTCGCCAATGCACGTCGACGGCTTGGCCCGTGGCGCTACAGCCCTTACTTGGGATTTGGTTTTTTATTATTCGGACACTTTTTTAAAGGTGCCGAGGCGCCAGGGCATTGTGTATAGTGCTTTTGCGATTCTCGGCTATTTCACGCCGGACATTCAGAAGGATTTTCCTTGAAGAGCGCCTTATTCGTCGACTTCGACAATATCTATTCCGGCCTGCGCCAGCTCGACCAGGCCACGGCCGACCGCTTCGCGAGAAGCCCGATGACCTGGGTGACCTGGATGGTCGAGTCGCTCGCATTGCCCGAGCATGTCGAGGTCAGCGCCAAGCGCCGCATCCTGGTACGCCGCTGCTATCTGAATCCCCAGGCGTACCAACGCTTCCGCCCGTATTTCAACCTTGGCGGCTTTGAGATTATCGACTGCCCCGCGCTAACGAGTGGCGGCAAGACCAGCACCGATATCCACATGGTGCTCGACATCATCGACCTGCTGCAGCACGAGACACGCTACGACGAATTCATCGTGCTATCGGCCGATGCCGACTTCACCCCCGTGCTGCGCAAACTTCGCCGCTGGGACCGGCGTACCACCGTGCTGGCGATCGGATTTCCTTCCGCGGCCTACAGGGCATCGGCCGACCTCGTCATCGACCAGGACGAGTTCGTGCGCGGCGCGCTTGGCATCGGCGCGCGCGATGAGCCGGCAACAGAGGGCAGGCCTGCGCCCGATGGTGATTCGTACCATGTTCCCAGTCAGGCGCCCAGCGAGACCGCGAGCGCCGTGGCGCCGTTGCCGGCGTTTTCAATCGCACCCGAGACGCCTGTCTGCGCTGTGCCTTCGCCAGATCTGCGCGCACTCGCCGCGTTGGTCATAAGGGAAGTGGCGGCTTCGGCCGAACCCGTCCCGTGTGCGCGGCTGGCCAGCGTGCTCTCGCGCCACCCGGGAACGACCGCCGAGTGGTTCGGACACGGTAGTTTTCGGCGTCTGATAGAAACCCTCGATCTGCCGAATCTGCAGATGGATTGGCGAGCGAACGGGGGTGTCGCGTATGATCAGCGCCGCCACACATTGGTAACGCCGGAAGCCGGCGCCAATGTCGAGGACGAGTGGGTCGATGCGCCGGCAACGCTCACGCTGGCGCGGCAGATCCAGGAGGTGACAGGCGTGCCACTTCTCAGCCCCGCACGTTATAGAACACTGTTTGGCGAGATAGCCGATGACGTGACCCGGCAGGGCTACAATTTCATTGAAACGGTCAAGCGAGTTCGCGCGCGCTGCCGCGAGCGCGGACAGCCCATCAGTCGTGCCGACATCACCTTCGTGGTGCGGGGGATCGTGCTGCGTGGCCACCGGTTCGACGAGCACGCCAACACTGCAGGTGACCTCGCACAAAAGTTCTCCAACAACGTGCGCTCTTTGTGCCTGCGCGAGCAGATCATTCTCGATTCGGCCACCGAGGCGGCCATCAAGCACTGGATTTGCGGGGACATGCTGCCAGCATAGCGGCGGAGATAGGTTTTGGCTGGTTGTCGCGCGCGTTCCCGCATCGCTAACAGCGACGCCCGCGCGCTCGTACGCGCAGGTGCGCGTCTGTTGCTCAACGCGACGGTCGACGCGCTCGCCGTGCGCGCGCCCGTGGCCGACATGCTCACCCTGCAGTAGATTTTTCTTTGAGAAGTATATTGGCAGGCGCGTTGAACCATCATAGAAATCGTATTGCGAGATATAATCCATGCTCTATGAGGGTGTTTGCCATGCCAAAAAAACTCTTGCACGCTGAAACACTACCGACGTTGGTCCAAGAACGTCTGAGCACTTGGGGACGCTGCATCCACACGCAACGCCTGCGGCAACGCATCACTGTTGCCGACGTGTGCGCGCGCATGAGTATTTCCGAAGCGACCCTGCGACGAATGGAAAAAGGCGACGCGGGATCGGGCGCTGGCGCCTACCTGACCGCTTTACTGATCCTTGGTATGTTCGATGAGGCAACGCCCCCGCTGGCGCCGACCCTTTGGTCCGACGCACCGCATCGCAGGGTCAAGCTCAGTAAGCAAGAACGCGGGGATGGCGATGTTGAATACTTCTAAGCTATGCCTACTACGCGGCCGGCGACAAGAACCCCCACCACTGGATGCTTCACTAAGCGAAAGGATGAAAAGGTCAACGCGCGTTACATCAGCTATTGGAGCCTCACCCATTTCTTGTTTCATTACGAAAATGGACGATACGCTCACAACTATCGGCAGTTGATCGAGGCGGGGGGATCTGTTGATGACTTCGAACGAATGGTCGGACCGCTCGATCGGATCGAGGGCGAATGGTACGGGTATCTGCAAGAGCAAGTAAAACGCATCAAGAGCGAAAAGGCCGCCCAACGTCATTGATGCAAACACGATCAAGGCGGGTCCTGAACCTGGCGACGCCGGCGACCTGGGCGGCTGTCGCATCGCAGCTGCCGGCTTTGCCCGCGCTTAGAATCCGTCGACAACGTCACAGGTATGCGAACGCGCGGCGGCTCGGCAAATAACCCGCCGACCAGCGCGCGCCAAGCCTGGAAATCTTCACTGCCGCGGAAGTGGATCTCGTGGTCTTCGAGCGTATCCCATTCAACCACCAGCCGATAGGCGTGCGCGTTCTCTTTGCCGCGCTCGAGCTTCATTGAACGGCATCCGCGCGCGCGCTGGAACTATGGCACGGCCGGGGTTACACAATTATTTTCGACTCGGCCACCGAGGCGGCCATCAAACACTGGATTTGTGGGGAGATGCTGCCGTTATAGTGGCGGAGAGATGTCGCAGGTCCGATGCGCTGGCCGAACCGCAAGGACAAGGATTTGGACACTGCGATCAGCGCTTGCCGTCTAACGGCTTCGCCAGCCCGCGCCGGGGTTCTTCTGCCGATATGGCCAGCACCCGTTTGATCGCATCGATCACAGCCATTGGTTTTTCCAGCTGAATGTAATGGCCCGCTCCTGGGACGATCTCGTGCACGCCCCGCGCGGACAGTTTGGCGACGTTCTCATGCAGGGTGACGACCACTTGATCCCTGACAGCCTTAACGGCCTGCTCCTCCGCGGTGAGTGGATTCCTTGGAGTTGATGGCGACCGTGTGAGTACTACCAGCGGCAGCGTGCCATAGGAGCGGCGCGCCGCGCGCACCTGGTCGGCGCTGGCACGAAATACATGTTCGTTTTCAGAGAGCGCAGCTTGCTGGTGGGCAGGCGTCATCTCGAACTTCAGGTTGGCTGCCTTGACCGCCTCGCTCAGCTGCGCAGGATACGGCGCGGAAATGCATTTTTTCAGCATCGCGGAGTCCGCAACAAACCCTGCCTTGGCTGCGGCGACGCATGCCCTGGCCTCTTGCAAACCCGACTCGACGGTGTCGAGATCCCATTGTCTGGCGTCACGTTTTTTGGAATCGAGGGCGCGATACGCCTCCGCCTGATCTTCTACAGTGGGGTCCACCAAAACCATGCCCACGACGTCCAACGGAAAAGTGGTTGCAAAGAGTCTTGCGCTAAGCCCGCCAGAAGAGTGTCCGACCAGCAAATATGGGGGCTTAATTTCTGCGGCGACCAACAACCGGTGCAAGTCGTCCACGATGTTTTGACTGGTTGACGCGCGCGTTCCCGCATCGCTAAAAGCGACGCCCGCGCGTTCGTACGCGCAGGTGCGTGTCTGTTGCGAAATCGCTGGCTGAACAAGTCCCCAAACATTGATCGCGTCGGCAAGCCCGGCCTCGAAAACGACAGTCGGCGAACCCGTTCCCACACAGTACAGATTGAGCCTGCGGCCAGGCTCAATCTCCACCATCCGCTGTGCCTGCGTGTAGGCGGCGCCGTCTATCAACGGCGGAGGTGTGTCGGCGGCGAATGCGGTGGCCGACAGGGCGCACGCGCCTACAGCACTAACAAATGACTCTTTGGAGAACAACATGGAGCGAGGCTTTCTGTGTTGGGTTGATTATCTGCGTAGCAGCGCTCAGGGCGACCTCGGCGCAGGCGTCCTGGGCGGCTGTCGCCTGGCAGCCGCCGGCAATGCCCGCGCTTAGAAACCGTCGAGAACGTTACAGGTATGCGACACGCGTGGCGGCTCGGCAAAGAACCCGCCGACCAGCGCGCGCCAAGCCTGGAAATCCTCACTGCCGCGGAAGTGGACCTCGTGGTCTTCGAGCGTATCCCATTCAACCACCAGCCGATAGGCGTCGGCGTTTTCTATGCCGCGCTCGAGCTTCATTGAACGGCATCCGCGTGCGCGCTGGAACAATGGCACGGCCTGGGTGACGCCGGCCTCGAATTGTTGCTTGCTGCCGGGTTTGACAAGAATTTCCGCAATTTCGGTGATCATCGTTTTCCTGATTGTTTGTGGGATTGCGCGATAGCCTATCAGAATCGCCGCTATCGAGCCCGCCTGGCCCGGCCCTTCGACGGGCGATCGCGGAGATGTAGTTCAACTACCTTACGCGAAACTTACGCCAAGGGCGAACGCGTGCGTTTTGGAGGAATGATTCTAAGCTTCCAAAGTTCAGTGGACATTCACGCTGCGATGCATCATTATCAAACCGTCTTCTCCACGTTCTACCAAGAATATGGAATTAGCCCACCCTCGAGGTGGGCGTTTTTTTGGTCAGATGGGTAGAGCGGTCTCGTATTTGACTTCGCGCAGCGCGACGCTGGTGTTGATCTGCGAGACGCCAGGCAGCTTGAGCAGCACGTTGTGCAGGAGGTCGTGGTAGCCGTCCATATCCGGGACCACCAGTTTGACGATGTAGTCGGAGGTGCCCGTCACCTCGTAGCATTCCATGACGGCGGGACAGATTTTCATCTGCTCCTCGAATTGGGCGACTATCCCGGCCTCGTGCCGGCTTAGCGAGACATGCAGGATGCAACATAAGCCAAGGTCGACCTTGCGCCGCTCGAGGATGGCAGCGTAGCGCTTGATGTAACCGTTTTCCTCCAGCTCTTTTTGCCGGCGCCAGCATGGCGAGGCCGACATTCCCACCTTTTCAGACAACTCGTTGAGCGACAGGCGGCTGTTCTGCTGGAGCTCGCGCAAAATTTTCTGGGAGGTGGGGTCGAGGTTAGATTTGTCCATGGATTGCTAGTGGGAGAAAGGATTTGCCCTGATTGTCCTCATATGGGACTGGATAGGAATGATATTTCGCATCTTGAGATTATCATATTTCAATCGAGAGGTGCACTTCGCCACGTCCAAAACAATAGCAAGGAAACAAAATGGGTTCGATGGAACAAGGTCTTGATGCAGTGGAACAGGGCGCCCCGTCGGCACTCGCGGACCCGGACTATCGACTCGACGACAACCTCAGGCGCACCAGCGGCCGCGTGTTCATGACCGGCACCCAGGCCCTGATCCGGCTCGCCATCATGCAGAAGGCGCTCGACGAGCGCGACGGGCTCAATACCGCCGGCTTCATTTCCGGCTATCGCGGCTCGCCGCTCGGCGCGGTCGACCAGGAGGCGTGGCGCGCGTCGGCCTTGCTGCAAAAAAGCGGCATCGAGTTTCTGCCGGCGATTAACGAAGACCTTGCCGCCACCGCCGTGCTGGGCTCGCAGCAGGTCGGCACCGACCCGCAGCGCACGGTCGATGGCGTGTTTGGCATGTGGTACGGCAAAGGACCGGGCGTCGACCGCTCCGGCGACGCGCTCAAACACGGCAACGCCTATGGCTCGTCGCGCATCGGCGGCGTGCTGGTCGTCGTCGGCGACGACCACGGCTGCGTTTCCTCGTCGATGCCGCACCAGAGCGAACATGCGCTGATGGCGTGGAGCATGCCTGTGCTCAACCCCGCCAACATCGAGGAGTATCTCGAATTCGGTCTTTACGGCTGGGCGCTGTCGCGCTTTTCGGGCACCTGGGTCGGCTTCAAGGCGATATCCGAAACGGTGGAGGGCGGCGCCGTCGTCGAACTGCCAAAATTGCCCACGTTCAGGCTTCCCGAAAGCTACATCCCACCTGGGAACGGCCTGCATTACCGTTGGCCCGACCTGCCGAGCCTCGAGATAGAGCAGCGCGTCGCCGACAAACTCGAGGCGGTGCATGCCTTTGCGCAGGTCAACTCGATCGACCGCCTGGTGGTGCCCGCGCCGTCGGCAAAGCTGGGCATCATATCGGCCGGCAAGGCCTATCTCGATCTGCTCGAAGCGCTCGAGCGTCTTGGATTGCCTCTGGCAAAGCTCGAACAGGCCGGTGTGCGCCTGTACAAGCCGGGCCTGACCTTTCCGCTTGAGCGGACCCGGCTGCACGCCTTTGCCGATGGCCTGTCGGAGTTGCTGGTGGTCGAAGAGAAGGGCGACGTGATCGAAGCCCAGCTCAAAAGCTTGTTTTATAACATGGCGCCCGAGCGCCGTCCGATCGTCATCGGCAAAGCCGACGCGGCCGGCGCGCCCTTGTTGTCGGCCCTGGGCGAATTGCGCCCCTCGCGCATCGCGCCGGCGCTGATCCGCTGGCTCGGCCCCAAGATGCCGTCGCGCCAGCTCGAACAGCATCTGCCGCATTTTTGCCGTGCCGAGCAACTATCCAACGGCGCCGACAAGGTCAAGCGCACGCCGTATTTTTGCTCCGGCTGTCCGCACAACACGTCGACCAAGGTGCCGGAGGGCAGCCGCGCGCTGGCCGGCATCGGTTGCCATTTCATGGCGACCTGGATGGACCGCGAGACCGTCAACCTGACCCAGATGGGTGGCGAGGGCGTGGCATGGGTGGCCGCCTCGCGCTTCAGCAAAGAAAAACACGTCTTCCAGAATTTGGGCGACGGAACGTATTACCACTCGGGCTATCTTGCCATCCGGCAGGCGATCGCGGCGCGGACGACGATCACGTACAAGATTTTGTTCAACGATGCCGTGGCGATGACGGGCGGCCAGCCGGTCGATGGCACATTGACGGTGCCGCAAATCGTGCAGCAGGTGCTTAGCGAGGGCGCGGTGCATGTGGTCGTCGTGACCGACGAGCCAGACAACTACGCGAACGTTAAGCTGCCCGGCGGCGTGAAGGTCCACCATCGCAGCGAACTCGATGTGATACAGCGCCGCTTGCGCGAGATCGAGGGTGTATCAATTCTTATCTACGACCAAACCTGCGCGGCCGAAAAGCGCCGCCGCCGCAAAAAGAACAAGCCCGGCAAGATCGCATTCCCCGATCCGGCGCGGCGCATGGTCATCAACCCGGCCGTGTGCGAAGGTTGCGGCGATTGCGGCGTGCAGTCGAACTGCCTGTCGATCCTGCCGCTCGAAACAACGCTCGGCCGCAAACGCCAGATCGAACAGTCGTCCTGCAACAAGGATTATTCCTGCGTCGAAGGTTTCTGCCCGAGCTTCGTGTCGGTCATTGGCGGCAGCTTGAAAAAGCCGGCCAACTCGTCGATCGCCTTGCGCGATTTGGAAAGAATGCTCGAAGCCTATCCAAGGCCAGTGCCGTATGCCTACGACAAGCCGTTCGAGCTGCTCGTTGCCGGCGTCGGCGGCACGGGCATTGTGACGGTCGGCGCGCTGATCACGATGGCCGCACACCTCGAGGGCAAGGGCGCTTCCACGCTCGACTTCATGGGTTTTGCGCAAAAGGGCGGCGCGGTCATGTCGCATGTGCGCCTGGCGCGCTCGCCGAAGGCGCTCAACCAGGTGCGCATCGACCTGCAGCAGGCCGACGCCATTCTTGCCTGCGACCTGGTCGTGGCCTCGATGCCCGACGCGCTGGCGGTCATGCGCCGCAACCACACCAAAGTCATCGCCAACGAGTGCGAGATTCCGACGGCGGAATTTACCTGGAACCCGGACGCCGACATCCGCAAGGATGACCTGCTGCATAAAATCCGCGCCGCCGCCGGCGAAGGCTCGACCTTCGGCCTCAACGCCCAGGAAACCGCCTCGCAGGTGCTGGGCGACCCCATCGGCGCCAATATTTTGATGATGGGCGCGGCGTGGCAGCGCGGACTGATTCCTGTCAGCCTAGAGGCTTTGCTGCGCGCCATTGAACTCAATAACGTCGCGATCGACATGAACAAGAAGGCCTTCATGCTCGGGCGCCTGGTCGGTTCCGACGCCAACAGCGTCGCGCGCCTATTGGCGCCGGCGGCGAAGGTGATCCAGTTTTCGCCGCCTGCTTCGCTCGAGGAGATCGTCGCATTCCGCATCGACTGGCTCACCAAGTACCAGAACGTCGCCTACGCGGAAGCGTATCGCGCGGCCGTGGGCAAGGTGGAGGCGAAGGAGGTCGACGTCGACGGCGCCGCGTCGAAGAAACCCCTGACCAAGGCCGTGGCCCGCTATTTGTTCAAAGTGATGGCCTACAAGGACGAATACGAAGTCGCGCGCCTGCACACCGATAAGAGTTTTCTCGACAGTGTGCGCAGTCAGTTCGAGGGCGATTTGCGCCTTGAATACCATCTGGCGCCGCCCGCGATAGCCAAGAAAAAGCCCGGCACCGACGTTCCCGCGAAAATGCGTTTTGGGCAGTGGATGCAGACCGCGTTCCGTGTTTTGGCGCCCTTAAAGGTCGTGCGGGGCACCCCGTTCGACGTGTTCGGCTACACCGAGGAACGGCGCCACGAGCGGCGACTGCGGTCCGAGTACTTTGCCCTGACCGATTTGATTGCCACCAAGCTCACGCCGGAGAACAAGCAATTGGCCTTGAAGCTGGCGCAGGTTCCCGAGAAGATCCGCGGTTACGGCCACATCAAAGCGGCCAATATGAACAAGGCCAGGTTGGAGAGCGAGCAGCTGATGGCCGAGTTTAAGAGCGCGGCGAAAGTCATTGTGCTGCAACGGCAGGGTTGACCTCTCAGCTCGATCGGAAATCGACGGGCGGTTTTAGCTGGACATTCGCTTGAGTGTAAATTAAGTTGAAGGCATGACCGACACCCGCCCGCGCACCATACGCCATCCGCAACTTGAGCCGGACATTCCGCCGGCGCCGATTCCGCCGGTCCAACCTGGCCTGGAAGACTGCTGCCGCGGCGGCTGCACGCCATGCGTCTTCGAGCTCTACGACGAGGCGCTCACGCGCTACGAAACCGCGCTGGCGAGGTGGAAGTCGCGCCACGCCGCCCGCGGCTGAACAAACGTGGAACATCGCTTGCGCGGCGCACCGAATGCCGCGCGGGACGTCACCGCATCGCCAACCTCATTGCAATGATCAAGAACGCGACGGAGCCGGCGCGCACGCCCAAGCACAGTAAGCTGCTCATGGGTATTCGCGCTGGCGAGACGCGGCTTGATTGCCGGGGAAAACTAGTTCACACTTGTTCGTTCAAATTGTATTTGGAAATTCATGAGCAAGTTTCGGCCCCACGGGAACTACAAGCTGCGCCTTGACGGCCGAATACTTGTGTCCGATTTGCAGGGTCCCTGGAACCTGGAACTGGTCGATGCCTGGATGCGGGCGGCATACCCGATGGTCAAGGAGCTCGCCGCCACAGGCCCGCATGTGCACCTGACCGTCGTCACCGGCTCCCTGTTGTGCACGCCCGAATCCCTCGACAGGCTGACCGAGGTCATCGTGTACACCACCGCGCATATGAAATGCGTTGGCAATCCTGTCGTCGCCGCCGCAGAGGTCGAGGGCCGGGCGCTTTTCGAACCCATGTATGCCCGTATTTACGACGGCAGTCCGCCCCGCGGCCTTTTCTACGATATTGAAACCGCCAAAACGTGGGCGCTCGAGTTATTGGCTAAAGAGGGCTTCTAAGCGCCTGACGCCAAATCGCATTTGGTACACTACGTCCTTTTGTCGGATGGGACCACACGATGGCGCGACCGCCCGAGCTGCGTGCATACGCGCTGCAATGCCTGCTTGAAACCGATCCAACCGACAAAGCCGAGGCTGTCGCGACCATGGCGGACGCCTTTGCCGCTGGTGCTCTGTGCGTGGAAAGTCGCGGCGACCTGCCCGTTTCGGGCGTCATTCCCGGCCGCCCGGCGCGCCCGGAGCTGGTACCGCCACGGCTCGTGGGGCGCCGCTCGATGGTCACCGTGGAAGGGCGCGCGATGCTGATCCATTCGCTGGCCCACATCGAATTCAACGCCACCAATCTCGCCCTGGACGCACTCTGGCGCTTCCCGGATATGCCGGTCGCCTATTACACCGACTGGCTGCGCGTGGCAAAGGAGGAGGCGATCCATTTCTCGCTGCTCACGGCGCATCTGCAAAAACTCGGCTACCAATATGGCGATTTTCCGGCCCACGACAGCTTGTGGGAGATGGTCGAGAAAACCCGCGGCGACATCGTGGCCCGCATGGCGCTGGTGCCGCGCACGCTCGAGGCGCGCGGCCTCGACGCGATACCGCCCTTGCGCGCCAAGATCGCGCAGGCCGGCGACATGGAAGCCGCCGCCATTCTGGAGCGCATCCTGTGCGACGAAATTGGGCATGTCGAGATCGGCAACCGCTGGTATCGCTATTTGTGCGATCAGCGCGGCATCGAGCCGCGCGCCACCTACGACGAACTGGCAAAGCGTTACGAGGCGCCCGTTCTAAAAGGGCCTTTCAATATCGAAGCGCGCCGGCTCGCCGGTTTTACCGAAGCCGAGCTGACGGGCTTCGCCTGATTTCAAAGCGAAGGCATCAGGTCCTGTTCGCGACGGTGCCGCTGCGATGCCACCCCCTACGCGTTCCCGCGGCAAAGCCAAGACCGGTCGCGAGACAGATAGCCGACGTGACAATGAGAATGGCGTTGATGCCGACGCCATCGTACAGGCCGATCATTTTTTGTGGCCACAACAACACAAGGGGGATGAACGCGACGCCGTGAATGAGCAGTGCGGTGGTGATTAGCACGAGTGCCGTCCTTAGAAAAGGCAGCCGCGGGATAAGGCCCGCGCCAGAAAATGCAAAGCCCGCGCATGCGAATAATACGGCGGCCGCAAAGAGGCAGACGATGACCGGAAACGCGTGGCCTTTGGCTGCAAGTCGCACGATCGGTTCAGTCGCGCCGATCAATCTATACCAGGCAGGGCCGCCAAAGATAACCGCCACATGCAAAAGGCCACCGGCGGCCGCGGCGATTCCTGACCAAATCAGATAGTTGTTCTTAGCTTGTTGCATGGGTTCCTTTGATGACTTGGTGCGCAAGCAGCATGCTTGCAAGCTTGCAAGCTAGCAAAATCGCCGCGTCGGCTGCTACAGTATGCGACGGGCCGCATAAAAAGCGGCCCGAGAGGTGGAAACCCGCCATTGCCTCGCTGGACGAACAACGCTGTGGCCTTTCAAAGGATCCCAAACATTGAAGCACCATCGATCGGCATTCCTTCTTTGGCTTGGCCTCCTTGCGGCCCAAACCGCGCAGGCCGACGACATCACGGCCTATAAGGCCCGGATTGTTCCGGACATCGCCGCCAAATCCCTATCCGGCACCACGCGCATCTTCATCAGCATACGGCGGGACGCACCTCGGCGCCGCTATTTGCGCAATGGGTTTATTGAAATCCCCGGCCTCATCCGGTACGATCCACGCGGCATCAACGTTTTCTGAAGGAGTCACCTTGGCCTGGGATTATCCGGATCCATTTACTTGCGCGCTATCGCCGCGCGCCGACGACATCGACGGTCTGAACCACACCAACAACGCCGTCTACGTGCGCTGGTGCGAACAGATTGGCTGGGCCCACTCGGAAAAGCTGGGCCTGGGCTTGGGCGACTACCAGCGCCTCGACCGCGCCATGGCGATCCGGCGCGGCGAATACGATTATCTGTTGCCGACCTTTGACGGCGAGGCGCTGACCCTGGCCACCTGGCTGGTGGCGGGCGACGGCAAGATCGCGATGGAGCGCCGCTTCCAACTGATCAGGGAGCACGACCAGGTCACGGTGCTGCGCGGGCGCTGGGATCTGGTCTGCATCGAGATCAGCACCGGCCGGGTGCGCCGCATGCCGCCAGAATTCCTCGCGGCCTACATGGCGCAAGTGGTGCGGGTGGCGGTTCCCCGAACCGGCGATCCGCTACAATAATGCCGGGATATCCCCCGATCAAATTCTTCGATCAACCGGTGAATTTGGCCATGTCAAAACGACTCTTCCTCTCGCTGTCGTCGTTGGGCCAAGCGCGCGAGCGCCCCCGGGAGGTTTGTGCCGGGGGCTCCGTCAACGCTATGCCTGCTCGATTTCCCACGAATAGCGGATCTTGGTCCAGACCGGCGCATGGCCGCTGTCGGCCGCGCGCGGTCCGAATTTGCAGCGCGATCCCCCGGCCAGCGAGGCCTTGTCCAATTTCGACGAGCCGCTCGATTTGAGAATCTTCGCATCCAAAATATTGCCGTCGGGCTCGACCAGGAATGCGAGTTCCACATCGCCTTGCACATCGTCGTTGACCCATGCCGACGCATACTCGGGGGTCGGGCAACTGGCCGACAGCTTGGCGGCGTGGGCCGGCGTGGCGATGGTTGCGGCCAACAAGGCGGCAGCGGCAAAAACAGGTTTGATAGCAGTCATGATAACTCCCAATGTTATTAAATTGAATTAACCCGGCGCCGGCTGCGGGTGCAGTCCTGATCGCCCTTAATTCAATATACTGCGCTGCACAATTCGCCGTGATTTTTAGTTCGCATGGTCGATCTGCGCGCCGACTATATCTGAAAACACGCACCAATAATGGTCGCGCGGCCGCGCGTTCGGCGCCCCGCTTTCCCGAAAAGGGTGCGCGTTTTTGCCGATGCGCGAGATAATGCGGCGCGCGCGCGGCAAAACGCACCAACAAGGCCGCCGGCGCGATCGACAAAAAATTTGTTGCAAATTCGTCGCGCGGACCCGATCGACCGATCCGGGGCCTGCGCCGGCACCAGGGAGTATTAGATGCACGAGCAAGACGAGGCAACATTCAGCCAAACCACGCCGCTGGGCGTGGTTGTCGGCACGGTCCACCGCTACCCGATCCGGATCGCGGCCCAATTCCATGTGCCGTACGAAGGCGCCAACAGCGCCGTCAGCGGCGAATTTCCCGGCGGTTTCGCCCCGTCCTACGGTTCCGGCCTGTCCTTCAAAGGCACCAACGCGGGCGGCGAGCGCGAATTCTATTGCCTCACCGATCGCGGGCCCAACGGGGCGGGGCCGTTCCTGCCGTCGCTCGACGGTCCGGGCACGAGCGGCAGCCAGATTTTCCCGTCGCCCAGTTTTGCGCCGGCCATCGGCGTGATCACGCTGGGCGCGGCCGGTGCCGCCCTCAGCGCGAGCCTGCCGATCCGCGTGTCGGCGCAGGTGCGCGCGTCCGGCCTGCCGATCCCGTTCGGCGCGGCCGGCAGCGTGCCCGAGATCCCCGTGCTCGACGCCATGCGCTACGACGCCGCCGGCAAAGCCGCGTTCAGCGCGCACGGGCTCGATACCGAGGCGCTCGCGTTCGACGGCAGGCGCCAGGCGCTGTGGTCGGCCGACGAGTATGGCCCGTTCATCGTCCGGCTCGATCCGCTGACCGGCATCATCGTCAACAAGTACGGGCCCGGCGCCGGCCTGCCGCCGGTGCTGGCCAAGCGCCGCGCCAACCGCGGCTTCGAAGGCATGGCGTTCGACCATGGCAGCGACAAGCTGCACGCCTTTTTGCAAAGCCCGCTGGCCGACGGCGACCACTGGCACGCGGCGAGCAACCAGGCGCAGCCGGTCGAACGCTACGCGCGTTTCACGCGCTGGATCGAATTCGATCCGGCCAGCGGCAGCACCAGCCGGATGTTCGCCTATCCGCTCGACGGCGCCGACTACCACGAGGGGCGCACCGGCCACGCCAAGCTCGGCGACATGGTCGCGCTCGGCGGCGGGAAATTCGTCGTCATCGAGCAGGGCCCCGGGCCGGACGGCAACATGTTCCACCGGCTCATGCTGCTCGAACTGGCGGGGGCGAGCGACATCGCCGGCGCCGCCTTCAATCCCGACAGCGCCGACCTCGAGAAGAGCAGCCTGGGCGGCGCGCCCGTCAACGGCGCCGACTGGGCCGCCGCCGTGCCGCTGAAAAAAACCTTGCTGCTCGACCTGGACGCGCTCGGTTGGCACATGGAAAAGGCCGAGGGCCTGGCGCTGGTCGACGGCTCGACGCTGGCGCTGAGCAACGACAGCGACTTCGGCCTGCGCAGCATGGTGTTCGACGCGCTCGGCCAGGCGATCGCCGGCATCGACACCGACGCGTTCACCGTCGATGCCGGGGGCGTCACCGTGGCCGGCCTGGCCGCCGTGCTGGCGGCGCCGCATTCGTTCCGCGTGACCAAAGGCGACCCGCGCGAACGGCAGGGGCAACTGTGGCTGATCGGTTTCGACCAGCCGTTGGGCGCGTATTGAAAGCGCTGGGCGCCTATTCAAATTTGTTTCATGCAGGCGATATCCATTCAAGAATGTATAAGCATCAATTATTGCTATTTATTATGTTTGAAGAATATGATGTCGGATTGGCGGGCACGGGTTCGCATTGCAGAGGAAATACAGATGAAACTGGTTCAAATCCTGGCGCTGTCCGGCCTGATGGCGATTGCGCCTGTTTTCGCCGCGGCGCCGGCGGCGCCGGTCGCCGCGGCCGCACCCAGCGCCGCCCAGATCAGCGCGATGCAGGGCCTGATGGCCGCCATGCAAACCGAGAAAATGATGCGCACGACGGCCGGCATGAGCCGCTACTCGAGCGAAAAGCATCGCCTCGAGGTGGTCGCCAAATTGGCCAAGGTGCCGCCGGCCGAGATCCACCGCCGCCTCGCGGCCCCCGTCGCGCGCTTCGTGACGACCGAAACCGCACTTGAAATGACGCGCTTCTATGCGACCCCGTACGGCCAGCGCGTGCTGTTTGCCAGCTATAACAGCGGCCCGAGCATCACCGGGCCGGGGCAATTGAAGATGTCCAAGGCCGAGGCGGCCGCGCTCAAGCGTCCCGCATACGTGCAGGCCAGCCATCTCTTGCAGCGCGCCGAACGCGCCATCAAGCGCGAGACCTTCGTGCTGCTCGGCCAAATAAGCAACGGCAAGTAGGCGCACCGGGCCCGCCGCGCCGATGCACGCCTTCGACCGGGACGGTTTCGCGCTGCTGCCGGACATACTCTCGGGGGAGGCTTGCGCGCGGCTTGCCGCCCAGGTCACCCCGGCCGCGGGCGGCTCGGGCGGCACCCGCGCGCTGCTGTCGACGCCGTGGTGCGCCGAGCTGGCGCGCATGTTGCGCCGCCATCGCGCCCTTGCCCCATACATACCGGCCGGCCATGTCGCGGTCCAATGCACCTATTTCGAGAAGACCGCCGCGCGCAACTGGCTGGTGCCGTTCCACCAGGACCTGAGCATTCCCGTGGCCGCGCGTGTGGATGACCCGGCGCTGCGCGGCTGGTCGCGCAAGGAGGAGGTCCAGTTCGTCCAGGCCCCGCCCGCGGTGCTCGCGCAAATGCTTACCGTCCGGCTGCATCTGGACGACTGCGGCAGCGACGACGGTCCCCTGCGCGTGCTCGCCGGTTCGCACCGCCAGGGCGTGATCGACGATGCCGGGGCCGCCGCGCTGCGCGCCACCCGGGACGCGCTCGCCTGCACCGCCGCGCGCGGCAGCGCGCTGGTGCTGCGGCCCTTGCTGCTGCACGCCTCGTCGAAGTCGCGCGGCGACAGCCGGCGCCGCGTGCTCCACCTCGTGTTCGGGCCGCCGGCCTTGCCGCACGGCCTGGATTGGCATTGTGCGCTGTGAGCCGCGTTCAAGGCGGGCGTTGCTTGGGCGTTGCTTGGGCGTTGCTGGGGCGTTGCTGGGGCGTTGTAAAAGCGCCTTCAAGCCCGCTGGAAAGCATTGCGGCAGTGACCTGCGGGCGCGCCTTGTGTACTATCTCGGCTACGACAACCGCACCTGCATGGAGGCAATCCTTGGATGACTTTCTCGAGATCTACGACAACGCGCTGAGCCCGGCGCAGTGCGAGATGATCATCGCCCGTTTCGGCGCCAGCGACAAGGTTGTGCGCGGCAAGACGGGGCAGGGCGTCGACACCAAAAAGAAGGACAGCTACGACATCACGATCAGCCAGCATCCCGAGTGGAACGACGTCGGCAACCTGATGATGGCCGCCGTGCAGCGCCACTTGCATGCCTATATGAACAAATACCGGATGCTGCTCGTGGGCGCGCTGTCGCCGCAGGTGGCGCATCCGGCCACGGGCGAGCCGGTCCTGCTCACGCTCGACAATTTCGACGAATGCGGCACCCCGCTCATCGACGAGCTGATGCGCACGATGTACCGCGCCGGGCAGATCAATGTGCAAAAATACCTGCGGGCGAGCGGCGGCTACCACCATTGGCATTCCGAAATCTATCCCCAGAACGCGAGCTGCGAAACCTTGCACCGCGCGCTGCTGTTCCAGTTTTACCTCAACGATGTGGCGCAGGGCGGCGAGACGGAGTTCTATTACCAGAGACGCAAAGTGGAAGCGCGCGCGGGGCGCCTGGTCATCGCGCCGGCCGGCTTCACCCATTCGCACAAGGGGCACGTCGCCACCAGCGGCGACAAATTCATCGCCACCTCGTGGATCTTGTACCAGCGCGCCGAAGTGCTGTACGGCCAAGGCTGAGGCTGAGGCTGAGGCTGAGGCTGAGGCTGAGGCTGAGGCCAAGGCCAGGCCCGGGGTCCCGGACCGGCCTCACGAGACATCCTGTTTCTCGTCCTCGGTCGGCTCGTCCTCGGTCGGCTCGTCCTCGGCCGGCTCGCCCTCGGCCGGCTCGCCCTCGGGCGCCCGGTAGTCGCGCGAATTGATGATGCCGAGGCGGCCGCCGTCGAGCATCGGCTGCACGCCCGTGTGCAGGCCCGCGATCAGGTCCTCGAGATCGGCATGCTCGGTCGGGCGCAGCGCGGCCCAGCCGTCGCGCCCGTTCTCCTTGACCCAGTACAGGGCCGCGTCGGCCAGTTCGATCATCTGCTCCCAGCCCACGCGCTGCTTCGGCGCGCGGAACAGGCCATATTCGGACAGGCCGACCGAGCAGGTGATGGGAACTTGCAGGTCCTCGCCGACGTCGAACATGCGTCCCGCCACGGTCGAACGTATGCGCTCGCCGAGCACATTGACGAAACGGCGCGGCACGGGCCTGAACACGAGCAAAAACTCCTCGCCGCCCCAGCGCACGATGTAATCGCCCACGCGCGCGAGCGAGGTGAGCACCTCGGCGAACTGTTGCAGCACGATGTCGCCGGCCTTGTGGCCGTAGGTGTCGTTGATGCGCTTGAAATGGTCGATGTCGACCAGCGCGAACAGCAGCGCGTGCTCGCTGCTGCCGGTGCGCGCGTACTCGCGGTCGTAAAAGGCCAAGTCGGCCGGCAACTGGTTCGACAGGTAGCGCCGGTTGTGCAGGCCCGTCAGCGGGTCGGTCTGGCTGGCGTGCTCGAGCTGCAAAATGGCGGTGTTGAGCTGTTGGGTGCGCTCGGCCACCAGCTCCTCGAGCCTGACGCGCTGCAGGTTGTGCAGGCGGCGCTGGCGGCGGTAGCCCGCGTACACCAGCGCGCCCAGCGACAAGGCCAGCAAGGCGTAGAACAGGCCGGTCTCGTAAAAATGCGGGCTGATCGAAAAAACCATGGCCGCCGGCGCCTCGCTCCAAACGCCGGCGTTGTTGCTGGCCTTGACCTCGAAGGTGTAGTCGCCGGCTGGCAAGTTGGTGTAGTTGACAGCGCGCGGCACCCCGGCCGGCAGCTCGCGCCAGTCGGTGTCGTAGCCGCGCAGCCTGAAGCGCACCACCACGCTTTTCGGATCCTGGAAGCTGAGCACGGTGAACTCGAAGGCCAGGTCGCGCGCGTTGTTGGCCAGGTTGAGCGCGGTGGTCGGGTCGACGTCGTGCCACTTCCCGAGATATTGCACGCGTTCGATCGCGACCTTCGGCACCACCCGGTTCTTGGTCACTCCGCCGGTGTCGAGCGTGACCACGCCGTCGCGCGTGGGCAGCCACAGGGTGCCGGCGGCGTCGATGAATCCCTTCGAGTTGCCGGCGCCGTTGCAACAGAAGGCTTGCTGGCCGCTGTGGCGGTCGCCGCGTTCGTTGAGCACCATTTCGGCGGGCACGGTCGCGATCTCGCCGCGTTGCAGGCGGCGCATGTCGGCCAGCGGCACGCGCACCAGGCCGCGCAGTCCGGCCGCCCACAGGAAGCCGTTGCCGTCCCCGGTCAAAAAGAACGGCGCGCTCGGCGGCAGGCCCTGCTTGCTGCTGAATTCGGTCCAGCGCTTGCCGTCGAACATGAAGATCTGCTCCGACAGGGTGCCGATCACCAGTTCGCCGCCGGGCAGCTCGAGCAGGGCGGTCACGTCGATGCCGGCGGGCAATCCCTGCCCGAGGCCGACCCGGGCCAGGCGTCCATCCTCGAACTCGAACAAGCCGTCCTGGGTGCCCACCAGCAGGAGGCCGTCGCGCAGCTCGCGCACCTGGCGCAGGCGCACATCGGTGAGCCCCTCGGCCTGGCCGAAGCGGGTCAGCACCTCGTCCCTGAAACGGAACAGGCCGTCGCTGGTGGGGATCCAGATGGTGCCGTCGCGCGCGCGCACGATGCCGTTGATTTGCGCCGCCGCCATGGGCGCGAACTGGGGCGGCGCCTCGACCCTGCCGTCGCGCCAGAGCACCAGGCCGCGGCGGGTGCCGATCCAGATCGTGTCGGCCTCGGCCAACAGGTTGTAGGCCTGCGGGTGCGGCAGTTTGTCGCCCGGCACCACCTGGGTGTAGCGGCCCTGGTCGAACACGCTCAAGCCGTCGTTGGTGCCGACCCAGGTGCGCCCGTCGGGGGCGCGCGCGACCGACCAGACGATCGGCTCCTGCAAGCCTTCGACCGCGCCATAGCGCCGGGTCCAGCCGTTCCACAGGCGCGCCAGGCCCTGCCACTGGCTGCCGAGCCACAGATTGTGCTCCCGGTCCTCGTACGCGGCGATCACGCCCTTGAACGCGGCCACGCTGGCCGCGGGAATGAATTCGGCCAGCAGGCCGCCGCGCATGCGCGCCAGCCCGGCATTGCTGCCCACCCACAGGTTGTCGTCGCGGTCGGCCATCAGCATGGTCGTCGGCGACTGGCTCAGCGCCGTCTCGCTGGTGGCCAGCCTCCAATGGTCGCCGTCGCGCAGGTACAGGCCGAGCGTGGTGCCGGCCCAGATCCGGCCCTGCGCGTCGGCCAGCCGGGTCACCGTGGCCGTGGCCGCCTCGGCGGGCAGCGGCAGATCCCGCCTGCCGCCCTGGTTGTCGAGGCGCACGACGGCGCCGAGGGTGCCGACCCACAGGCCGTCGGCGCGCCGCAGGATCGACTGCGCCGGCGCCGGGCCGCCCGCGCGGTGCACCAGCTTGCCGTCGACCAGGTCAAACAGGCCGTCGGTGGTGGCGGCGATCAGGCCGTCGCCGTCCTGCAGCATGGCGTGCACGTCGATGCTGGGGAAGGCGCCCGGGTCGGCCACGGGAATCCGGCTGAACTTGCCATTATGGAAGACGGCGATCCCCTTGTAGGTGCCGATCCAGATGCGCCCGCCGGTGTCGACCAGCAGCGAGCGGATCCACACGCCGGGCACCGCCGGCTCGTTGTCGGGGGTGTAGGTGGTGAAGCGCACGCCGTCGAAGCGCGCCAGTCCGGCCTGGGTGCCGACCCAGATATACCCCTGCTGGTCCTGCACGATCGCTTGCACGCTAATTTGCGGCAGGCCCTCCTGGATCGACCACGCATTTTGCACGTAGTGGTGGAACGACTTGGTCGGGTCGAGCGCCAGGGCCGGCGCGGCGGCGAGCAGCGAGGCCAAGGCGAACATGGCGAGGAGCGAGGCGAGGAGCGAGGCGAACAACGCGCGCGCGGGCGCCGCGCGTTGCGGCCGGGCGCGGCTGGCGGGCGTGGGGCGGGGGGCTGGCATGGGGTTTAGCGCCGGCCGGCGGCGCGCCGGGATGGGCGCGCGATGCCGGTCGCGGGGCGGGGCGCGGCGGCGCTATCAACTCGCGAAACGGCAATCATGGGCGCTCCCTGCCTGCGTGGAAAATGGCGTCAAGCCGGCGCGCCGGCGCGACCGGCACAACAACTTGACTCAAGCCAATTCTACGCGAGATAAAGTCCTTGTAGCCGCCTGTTCGTACCGTGTGCGGCGTCAATGGCAGGCGCCGGCGGGAAAAATGTCACAAATACCCTGTGGCAACTAATATTTCTTTTGCGCAATAGCGACAGGCGCCCGCCCGTTCGCGCGCGATGCCGGCGGGGCGCCTTCGCGATTGCCGCCCCCGCCGGCGCTGCGCGCCGGGTGGTGCCCGCGCTTGACTTAGCGGCGCACCAGCGTCATCACCGTGAAACCGTCGCCGGCGATCCCCTGGTTGACCCATTTGAGTGGCGGCCGGGCCGGGCTCGCCGTGGTCGACGGGCGCGTGTCGCGCGCGATCACGCGCAACTTGTAGCTGCCGGCGGCCAGCGCGGGCAGGGTGAAGCTGGCCTGCGCCATCTGCGAGGCGCCGGCGCCGCTCAGCGCGTTGAGGTTGAAACCGCCGAGCAAGCCGGTCCAGCTGAGCGCGCCGGCGCTGTTGACGAGTTCGACGCGCACGCTCCACGGCTCGTAGGTCGGCGCGTTGCCGTCGTTGCGCACCGTGGCGCTGAAGTTGAGCACGCCGTTCGAGACGCCGACCACGGTGCGTTCGACGCCGTAGCGGTAGCCCGCCTCGCGGCCCAGCATGCGCAGGTCCTCTTGCTCTTGCGGCGTGAGGTCGCCCCAGCGCTCGGCGTCCGGCTTGTGCAGCTGGAAGTTGCCGTTGCCGATGGTGGAGATGTGGTAGGTGGCGGCCTGCACCCGCGCCGTGGCCGGGTTGTTGAGCGGGTCGAGCGTCTGGAACGGGCAGAACTCGGCGATGAACGGGGCCTTCTTCCATTGGTTCTCGAACGGCACCCAATGGCTCGGGCGGTCGCTCCATTGCCTGAAATAGCCGTCCCGGCTCAGGCAGTCGACGCGCAGGCCGACCGGCTTGGCCGTGATGGTCTGCTCGAGCAGGCCGTAGGTGAGCGCGTCCTCGTTGCTGTATGGCACAAACATCACGTGCTGCTGGGCCGGAAACACCTCGAAGTGCATCTTCGCGTATTCGCGCTTGTTGGCCAGCGTGACCGGGGTGATGGCGGCCGGCGCGCTGGTGTACACGCTCGACTTCATGGCCCATTCGCCGTACTGGCCGAGCATGCCGACGTCGATCCAGGCGATGCTGTTGGTGACGCCGTTGCGGTCGAGTTCGGCCTTGAGCGCCTTGAGCAGTTCGCGCGAGCGGGCGATCACATGCGGGTCGTTCCAGTCGGGGATGAAGGTCTTTTCGGGATTGGCGGGGTCGTGGTCGAGCCAGAAGCCGCAGCCGCTCAGGCACAGCGGGTTGCCAACCATATAGGCCGGGGTGTACAGGCGGTTCTCGTCCTCGTAGCCGGCCATGTTGCGCAGGCGGAAGGCGAACTTGCGGCCGGCCTCCCTGGCCTTCTGGATGTCGCCCAGGATCAGGGCGAAGTTGTAGACGCCCGGGCTTGTCTCAAGTTCGCTCCAATAGTAGCGGCGGAAAGAGTCCTGCATGCCGTTGGGCACCGGCACCAGGGCCTGGTTCTGCCACAGGTGGTAGCCGCGCATCGGATTGACGGTGTCGTCGGTGGCGAGAGGCTGGAGGTTGTAGCTGGCCGTGGCCGTGGCCGAGGCGGCGTCCCAGCTGCCGGTGGGCGGGCGTGGTTTCTTGGCGGCCTGGGCGAGGCCGGCCAGCGTGGCCAGCGTGGCGAGCGTGGCGAGGGCGAGGGCGCGGCGGACGGGAAGGTGCGGCGGCGTGAAGCGGATCAAGGGCGGCGTCCTATTGTGGTTCAGCGGGGCATCGGGAGGGGGATCGCAATGCGCGTAGGAAAATGTGAATAATGAGGCAGTTCATTTGTCTTTACAAGCGACTGATGGGCTTGCTTTGCGCCCGTTCCGGGGTCAAAATTTCCTAATGGAAATGCACTTGTTTTTGCGTTAATGCGACGCGCGCCGGCGCCATAGTGGCGGGCCTTGGCGGCGCGTGGCGGGGCCCGGCGCGGCGGCCGTGGCGCGGTCTGTTGTTTTATTGCATGAGACGATGGGGGCGGGCAGCGCCGCGGTGGCGCCGGCGCGCCGCGGCGAACGTGGCGGCGCTGGCGCATGGGGTTGTGGTGTCTCGCTGTTTTTCGACTACAGAAATGCTGTCGGAATTATCAACTTGTATAGTGTGTGGATGTGAATTTTTTCAATTGACAGCTCCAGGCATCGATGTTATTTTCCTACATATTGGATTGATATAGCGCAAGAAATTCCCCGCTTTGGACGGGCGGGCCCTGGCCAGGGCAAACAATGGCAGCCACTCCGCGCGGCCGCGGCCACTTTCACCAACCTTAAAATAAAATGCAAAAAATACAAGAGACAGTACAAAAACCGCGGTTCGGCTTCTGGCAACTGTGGAATATGAGCCTCGGCTTCATGGGCATCCAGTTCGCGTTCGCGCTGCAGAACGGCAACGTCGCGCGGATCTTCCAGACCATGGGCGCCGAGCTCGACAAGATTGGCTACCTGTTGCTCGCCGCGCCGATCACCGGCCTGATCGTGCAGCCGATCGTCGGCTACATGAGCGACCGCACCTGGGGCCGCTTCGGACGCCGCCGTCCGTATTTCATCATCGGCTCGCTCTTCGCGGGCGCCGCGCTGATCGGCATGCCGCACACGACCGTGTTGTGGATCGCGGCCTTCACCTTGTGGGTCATGGACGCGGCGATCAATATTTCGATGGAGCCGTTCCGGGCCTTCGTCGGCGACTTGCTGCCGAAGGAGCAGGTGACCCAGGGTTTCGCGTTCCAGACCTTCTTCATCGGCGTTGGCGGCGTGGCCGCGTCGATCCTGCCGTACGCGTTCACCAACTGGTTCGGCGTCGCCAACACGGCGCCCGCGGGCGAGATCCCCGACTCGGTCGTCTATTCCTTCTATTGCGGCGCGGCGGCGTTCTTCTTCGCCGTGCTGTGGACCGTGCTCAAGACCAAGGAGTACTCGCCCGACGAGATGCGCATGTTCCATCCCGAGCCGGAGCTGGCCGCCGAGGCCAGGCCGTCGAGCGGCATCGTCGGCTTTTTCAAGGACTACGCGACCATGCCCAAGGTCATGGTGCAACTGTCGATCGTGCAGTTCTTCACCTGGTTCACCTGGTTCGCCATGTGGGGCTACGCCACGGCGGCCTTCACCCAGCATGTGTACGGCACCAGCGACACCACCTCCGCGCTGTACAACGAGGGTGCCAACTGGTGGGGCGTGTGCTCGTCGATCTACGCGGGCAGTTCGGCCATCTTCGCCTTCATCCTGCCCGTCATCGCCGCGCGCACCAGCCGCAAGGCGACCCATGCAATCTGCCTGGCGGTCGGCGGCCTGAGCTTCATTTCGGTCTTCTTCATCAGCAATCCAATGATGCTGGTGCTGCCATTCCTCGGCGTCGGCCTGGCGTGGGCTAGCACCCTGTCGATGCCGTACGCGGTGCTGGCGGTGACAATCCCGGCCAGGAAGATGGGCATGTACATGGGCATGTTCAACATGGCGATCGCGATCCCGCAAATTGTCGCCGGCAGCATCCTGGGCTTTTTGCTCACCAGCGTGTTCGACGGCAAGGCCATCATGATGCTCGTCGTCGGCGGGGCGTCGATGCTGATCGCCGCGGCGGCGTCGCTGTGGGTGCAGGAAGCCGAGTAATCGGCTTGCGCGCAAGACAAAAAGCCCGCTGACGCGGGCTTTTTTTCGTCGGACCCAGTCGCAAGTTTTGCGACGGCGGACGCAAACCCGTGTGCGCCAGGGCAAGCCTGGGCCGCCCGCCGTCGCCAAATGCCGCAGCGACCAAGACAAATCACCCCGCGCCGCCCCCCCAAAATTCCTATCAGCTATAAAACCCGGCGTAATTCATGCGCCACAGAAAAAGCCCGCCGCGCGCGGGCTTTCCTGCCTCTATTGCCGCGCCCGCCTTATGAGTTGCGGCAATACCTTGCCTTAAATTGCGCCCACACTTCGCTTGAAAGCCTGGTGATATTTTAACAATATTCTCGATAGGAGAAGATCATGAATCTTCGTAAAACATGGCTGGCCACGTCGCTCGCGGCCTTGCCCCTGCTGGCCGGCGCGCAGGCGCCGCGCGCCGAACCGATGATGGGTCCTCCTATCGTTAAGGAGGGACAGGTGCAAACGGGACAGGCGTTGCCGCAAGACCCGGCGCTGGTCGCCGCGCTGATGGCGCAGCGCGCCGCGCGCGGACTCGACGCCAACCACAACTTCGTCATCGCCAAGCAGCATCCGGGCGTCAAAGACACCCGCATCACGCGCGCCGACCACACCTATATGGGCGTGCGCGTGTTCGGCTCGGAATCGGTGGTGGTCACCTCGGCCTCGGGCGCCATCGTGAGCGAGTCGCTGTCGGACCGCCGCCACGGCCTGGGCAAAAGCGCGCAAAAGGGCCGCGGCGCCAATTTCAGCGTCGAGCCCAAGATCAGCCACGCCAACGCGATCACCTCGGTCATGCGGCGCCAAAGCGCGCGCGCGGTCGCCCTGGCGCCGCCCAAGGCCGAGCTGATCATCTATCCAATCATGAAGGACGTGCGCGTGGCCGCCGCCGCCAACAAGGCCGAGGACGAGCTCAACGCGATGGACCTTGAGCAGGTGGTCGAGCACTATGTGCTGGCCTACCTCGTGAGCACCCGCATGAGCGTTGGCAACAAGCCGGTGTTCTTCGACAGCGTCGTCAACGCAACCAACGGGCGCCTCATCGACCAGTGGAGCATGCTGCAAACGGCGGTGGGCAAGGGCAGCAGCCAGTACAACGGGATGGTGCCGCTCAGCACCACCCTGACCGGCACCACCTACTGGATGAAGGACCCCGAGCGCGGCACCGGCGGCAAATTCGGCGCGATGGCCATCACCAACGCCAACAACACCACTAGCGCCGGCAGCGTGTACACCAACGCCACCAACTCCTGGGGCGACGGCAAGCAATTCATCGAGGGCGGCAGCACCACCAACGCCAACGGCCAGACCGCGGCCGTGAACGCCATGTGGGGGCTGATGAACACCTACGACATGCACAAGAACGTGCTGGGCTGGCACTCGCTCGACGGCAACAACACCGCCACCTACATCGCCGCGCACGTCAACACCGCCTACGACAACGCCTATTACAGCGACACCTGCAAATGCATGTTCATCGGCGACGGCTCGCACTTCACGAGCCTGGGCGCGATCGACGTGGTGGGCCACGAGATGGCGCACGGGGTCACGGCCTCGACCTCGAACCTGATCTACCGCGGCGAGTCGGGCGGGCTCAACGAGTCGTCCTCGGACATCACCGGCGACGTCGTCGAGGCCTACGCGCGCGCCGGCGGCACCGGCGACACGATCGCCAACACGGGCAACGACTGGGTCATGGGCAAGGAGATCAGCAAGTCCGGCACCCCGCTGCGCTACCTGTACAAGCCGAGCAAGGACGGGCGCAGCCCCGACGCCTGGAGCGCCAAGCTGCGCGGGCTCGACGTGCACTACAGCAGCGGGCCGAACAACCGGATGTTCTATTTCCTGGCGCAAGGCTCGCAGTCGGGCACGCAGACCGATTATTACAGCAAATACCTGGTCAAGGAGCCGCTCGCGATGACCGGCATCGGCACCGACAAGGCCTACCGCATCTGGTTCAAGGCCAACACCACCAAGTTCACGTCGACCACCAATTACGCCGACGCGCGCGTCAAGATGGTGGCCGCCGCGCAGGAGCTGTATGGCGCCGGCAGCAAGGAGGTCAGGGCCGTCGAGCGCGCCTACGCGGCCATCAACGTGGGCGAGGACGTGGCCGAGTAAACCCAGCGCCGCAATAAAAGAAGGCCCGCGCGAAGCGTTCGCGCGGGCCTTTCGTTTTTTGAAGGCGCCAGGAAGGACCGGCCGGTCAGCCTTTCTTGGCGCCGATCAGCAACACGCCGGCGCCGGCGGCGATCGCGGCGATGCTCGCCCACAGCGGGATGTTGACCGATTCCTTCTCCTCGACGGAAAGGTTGATCGGGCCGATGTTGGCCTTGTGGGTTTCTTTGGTGAAGCTGAAGCCGCCGAAGGCGAGGCCGAGGACGCCGGCCACGATGAGCAGGGCGCCGATGATTTTGACTGGGTTCATGTTATTTCCTTTTAGTTGTTTTGGGTGCTTGTGAGCGTGCCTACTGGGTCAGCAGGGGAAACGGGTTGATGGGCGTGCCCTTCCACCACTGCTTTTCGGAGGTCAGCTCGACCACCGCGAAATGCAGGTGGGGCGCGTCGGGGGCCGAGTTGCCGGTCACTCCGACATAGCCGATCACATCGCCGCGCTTGAGCGCCATGCCTTCGGTCACGCCGTCGGCGTAGCGGTCGAGGTGGGCGTAGTAGTAGGCGTACTGTTCAGTCGGATCGAACTGGTAGATCGTCAGGCCGCCGGCCTTGCTGTTGAACAGCTTGACGAGCTTGCCGTCGGCCACCGCGAACACCTTGGCGCCCTTGGGCGCCATGATGTCGAGCGCCTCGTGGTGGCGGTCCTTGCCGCGCGGCTGGTCGAAACCGTCGGACAGTTCGCTGAGCTTGACGCCTTCGACCGGCAGCAGGAGCTTGACCGGGGCCGGCGGCGCGTCGGGCGCCCGGGTCGCCGGCAGCGCGTCGGCGCCGGGGGCGATCGGCAGCTCGGCCACGCTCAGGTCGACCGGCACGATGGGCGCGCCGGGCAGGCCGGCCGTCTGGGCCGGTGCGGCCGGCACCGCCACCGCCGCCACCGGCACCTCGATCGTTTGCACGACCGGCGCCGGCAGCGGATCCTGCGGCATCGAGCGCAGCAGGAAGAACAGGGCGCCGGCGCCGAGCAGCACGCCGCCGAAAAAGGTCAATATGAATTTCATGGTGGTTCCTCCATTTGGGGGTTTGCGGCAAGCCGCGACGCCGGTGTGATCCGGTCTGTTTTAATTGTGGCGCGCCGCGCGCGCCGTTTTCACTTCTTGCTCTTGCTCTTACCCTTACCCTTACCCTTACCCTTACCCTTACCCTTACCCTTACCCTTACCCTTACCCTTACCCTTACTCTTTCAGCAGAACGGCGGTGCCGGAGCCGACCGACTGCATCATCGTCGTCACGTCCCAGTTCGTCATGCGGATGCAGCCGTGCGACTCGGTCTTGCCGATCGAGGCGGGCACTGGGGTGCCGTGGATGCCGTAGTGCGGCTTCGACAGGTCGACCCAAGCCACGCCGACCGGATTGTTCGGGCCGGCCGGAATCTTGGCCTTCTTGTCGCCGGCCGTGGCGTCCCAGAACAGGGCGGGGTTGTAATGGAACACCGGCGCCTTCGAGATGCCGTTGACTTTCCATTTTCCCAGCGGCAGGGGATCGTGCTTGCTGCCGGTGGTGACGGGAAACTGGGCCATCGGCTTGCCGTCGCCGTCCATCAGGGTCAAGGTGCGGTCGGTCTTGTCGACCACGATCTGGCTCGCCTTGGGCAGCGGCTCGGTGTCGAGCACGTTGGGAACGATGATCTGTTCGCCCGCGCGCGAGAAATTCTTGCCCGGGTTTAAGCGCTGCAACAGGGCGGGGCTCGCGTGGAATTTCTCGCCCAGGGCCTCCTCGACGCTCGAATAGCCGAGCGCGCTCAACTTGGCCTTGTCGGCCATTTTCTGCGGGATCGCGACAAACGGGCCGGCCACGTCGGCGTCGGTGATGGTGTAGGTGACGAGGGCGGCGGCGGCGCCGGCGTTGAGCGCGGCCCAGGTCGCGGCATCGGCGACGCCGGTGGCCGGCAGGCCCATCTTGCGCTGGTAGCCCGACAGCGCCTGGCGCACGTTCGAGCCGAAGGCGGCGTCGATCTCACCGGACGAGAAGCGGGCGCGGTTGAGCAGGATCTGGGCGCGCAGCACCGAGGCGGCATCGGCGCGCGCGGGCGCGACCGCGGGCGCGCCGGGCGCGTTGACCGTGGCGGCGTCGAGCGTCACGGCGGCCTTGGCATTCTTGGCCGCCTTGGGGGTGGTGGAGGTGGTGGTGGTGGTGGTGGCGGCGGTGGCGGCGGTGGTCGCCGCGGTGTCGCCCGGCGCAGGCGCGGCGGCGGGCGGCTGGGCCAGGGCGGTGCCGCTGACAAAGGCGGCGATCAGTGCGATGGATGTGCGATTCAAAATAGTTCCCGGCAAATGTATAAATTGGAAGCGTCAGGTTAGTGCCTGCCGGATAGAGGGTCTGTGCGGCAGCGTACAAAGGTGCTGATGCCGGGAAGTGGGCGTGGACGGGGGACGTGCCGCCTATTTGCGATATCGGTCAGCGCCGGTCCATCCGCAGCGCCTTGCGGATTTCGGGCAGGATCAGTTTCCATGCGGGCGAGCTGGCCGCGATCTCGTCGTAGTGGCTGGCGTCGGGCAAGATGACGACCCGGGCCTGGTCGCCCGCCGCCTGCGCCCGCGCGGCATAGGCGTACGCGGCGCGTGGCGGCGAGATGGTGTCGAGCGCGCCCGTGATGAGCACCGTGCGGCTGCCGTTGGGCACCAGTTCGGCCGCGTTGGTGTCGGCGAACACATCGGGCCGGGCGGCGCTCGGCTCGCCGGCCAGCTGCGCCAGTTCGCGCCCGCAACTCTTGTTGATCAGCGCCTGCTCGTGGCGCAGGTCGGCCAGTCCACCCAGGCTGATGACCTCGCGCACCGTGAACGGGGCGCTCTGGAACAGCGGGCTGGTCGCGGGGATCCGGGCGCGTCCGACCAGCCACTGGGCCAGTTGGCCGCCGGCCGAATGCCCCATCGCGAGCACGCGGTCGGTGTCGAGCTGGTAGTTGGCCGCCTCGCTGCCGAGCTTGTCGAGCGCGGCGTTGATGTCGAGGTAGGTGCCGGGGTAGCCGCCGCCTTCCTCGTCGACCCGCCGGTATTCCACGTTCCAGACCGCGATGCCCTGCGCGGCGAGGGCGCCGGCCACGTTGCGCATCTGCGCGATGCCGCCGTACTGGACCGTCCAGCAGCCGCCGTGGATCAGCACCACGACCGGGAACGGCCCGGCGCCCGCGGGGCGGAACAGCTCGGCGTACTGCGACGGCGCCGCGCCGTAGGCCAGCGTGGCGGTCGGACCGGGACCGCTGAGTTTGAGGTAGTCGTCGAGCGTCATCGGGGCCGGCGCGGCCGCCGCGCCGCCCATCGCGACGATGGGCAGCAGGGCGGGCAGCAGGGCGGGCAGCAGGGCGGGCAGCAGGGCGTGCAGCGGGGAGCGCGGGCGCATCTTCATGTGGAAAGTTTCCTTCGGTCGGTGAGGAGGGAACTATAAGCAAGTTCGCGCCAACCGGGAAGCGGCTTGCGCGCCGCGCAAGTTGGCGCGCACGATTGAAAATGGGGCAGGGCGGCGCGGCGGCGCTTCATGCTAGTGTTTGGCCTGACATATCTTGCTACTTAAACATGCGATTTTGACGGAGACACCATGCAAACTGCGCGCGAAGAATACCGGGGCTACACCATCGTCGTGCAACCCCTCAAGGATTGCAACGACATGTGGGATTTCGAGTACGAGCTCACGCGTCTGGACGACAAGGCCGCCACCCCGATCAAGCGCGCCCAGACCGCGGGCGGCCACGCCGACGAGGGCGTGGCGACGCTGGCCGGGTTCAAGGTGGCCAAGATCGAGGTCGACAACCTGCTCGCCCTCGAGGCCGCGCCCGGCGCTTAATCTCGGCGCCCAAGCGGCGCCGACCGTTCAATTTTTAGCCACAAAGGCCCACCATGAGCAACATGCAACAAAGCAGCTGGAGAAATGAGCAGTCGGGCAACGCCGACGCCTGGGATTGCGGCATCGCACCGCGGCGCGCGCATTCGACGCCCGACCCCGACGCCATCCCGCCGCGCGAGCCGCCCCCGAGTCCGCTGCCCGACGACGTGCCGCCGCCGGCCAACGCGCCGGTCGAGGAGCCGCGCATGCCCGAGCCACCCATCAGGGCCGCGGCCGCGTGACGCGGGCGGGCCGGCCGCCGACTTGCCCGGGGCCGGCCCGCGCGTGTCGTTAGCGGCCGTGTCTTTAGCGGCCCTTCGGGGGCACCGGGTCGAGCTCGCCGAGTTGCGCGCCGGGTTCGTCGCGTTCGAGCGAGGCGTCGTGCTCCATGCGCTGGCGCGCAGCGCCCGTGTCGAAACCGCCGGCGTCGTCGGCGTCGTCGGCGTCGGCGTCGCTCCAGGCGGCGCCGGCCTCGCGCTCGCCCTTGTTTTCAGGCAATGGCGGAATCTGGCGGATGATATCCTCGGTCTCTTTGTCGGCGGGTGTCTTCTCGCCGCTGCCGATGTCGGACTCGTTCAGGAGGGGCGGCGCCTTGGCCGGATCGGGGAAGGGTGGTTTGATGCTCATCGTGTACTCCAAAAGTTGGCTGGTGGTACAGCGGATGCTAGCAGCGTGCGGTTGGAACCGGCGCGCAATACAAAGAAGACCACTTTGTTGCTATGTAGATACAGATCCAGCTAAATATTGCGCGCGCTGCGCGGCGCCGGCGGATAGTTTCTATAATGAAACATCAAAACCTCGTTTCGTCACCCGGGAGAGCGTCATGGGCAATTCCTTGCATAACAAAATCCACCTCGGACGTCCTTCGCTGCTCAGTTCGGGGCGGGTGCGGGCGGCGTTGGTGCTCGGGGCGATGGCCGTGGCCAGCCTGGCCTGGCTGGCCGTGCGCGCCCTCAGAGGCTGAGAGTTTTTCGGACGTGCCCGAGCAGCGCGCCAGAAGGTGGCCGATCGAGGCGCAAAGCACAGCCATAGCTCGGGCTATGGCGAGCATTTGCAACGACGAGCGGGCGCTTTCTGGCGTGCTGAGCGGGCATGATGGAAAGACTCTCAGCCTCTCAGGTAGTGCGCCGCGCCGATACCGGTTGCCGATGTGGTGGTGCCGGCGTACCATGTGGGCCGGAAAGCCCCACATGAAAGCAGCAATGAAGAACGAAAAATTGACGACGGACGAATATGACGCGCTCGAGCACATCCTGCGCGGCGCCAGGCACGACCGGGTGAACGCCTGCGTCGGGCGCAACGCCAAGCGCCTGTCCGGCCTGAAGATGGTCCAGTACAGCAAGGACGGCAAGGTCGCGCTGACCGACAAGGGGCACCAGACCTTGTTCGTGCGCCGTTGCATCATCGGCCTGCGCGCGCTCGCGCAAGACCCGGCCGCGGCGGTCGAGGCCGACGTGTCTCTGTTCCTCGGCAAGAAATCACACATCGTGTTGCGCGAGGCGGGCGGCTTCGAGGTCACCGACAAGGGCCGCGAGTCGCTAGCCGACATGGACGCCCAGGACCAGGCCAAGTAAGGAAAACCAAGCCGAGGTCCGGTTTCCGTTGCGCCGGCTCAGCCTCTCAGCCTCTCAGCTGGCCGTGATCGCGTCCTCGGGCTCGGCGATGTCGAGCCGCCTGCGCTGGCGCAGCATTTGTTCGAACTCGGCGGCCGGCACCGGCTTGCTGAAGAAGTAGCCCTGCATCTCGTCGCAGCCGTGCCCGCGCAGGTAGGCCAGTTGCTCGGCCGTCTCGACGCCCTCGGCGATCACCGACAGCTTCAGGTTGTGCGCCAGCGCGATGATCGAGCTCACCAGCGCGGCGTCGTTGGCGTCGCGGTTGATCGCCGAGACGAACGAGCGGTCGATCTTGAGCACGTCGATCGGGAACCGGCTCAGGTAGGACAGGCTCGAGTAGCCGGTGCCGAAGTCGTCGATCGACATGCTCACCCCGAGCGCCTTCATGCTGTGCAGCAGTTCGACCGCGACCGTGATGTCGTCCATGAACAGGCTCTCGGTGAGCTCGATGTCGAGGCAGGCCGGGGGCAGCCCGGTGTCGGCCAGCACCGCCTCGATCTGGGCGATCAGGTTGGGCGCGGCGAACTGGCGCGCCGACAGGTTGACCGCCACCCGCAGCCGGCCCAGCCCGGCGTCCAGCCACGCCTTGTTCTGGGCGCAGGCGGTGCGCAGCACCCAGGCCCCGATCGGCACGATCAGGCCGGTGTCCTCGGCCACCCCGATGAAGCGCACCGGCGGCACCATGCCCAGCTCCGGGTGCTGCCAGCGGATCAGCGCCTCCATGCCGACGATCTGCCCGCTGGCGAGCTCGACCTGGGGCTGGTAGTGGAGCACGAACTCGTCGCGCTCGAGCGCGTTGCGCAGCGCGCTTTCGATGCGCACGCGCTCGAGCGCCTCCTCGTTCATGGCCGGGGTGTAGAACTGGAAGTTGTTGCGCCCGAGCTTTTTGGCGCGGTACATGGCGATGTCGGCGTGCTCGATCAGGTTGTCGATGCCGCCGCCGTCGGTCGGAAACACCGCCACCCCGATGCTGGCCGTGACGAAGAACTCCTTGCCGCCGAGCAGCACCGGCTGGGCCACCGCGTCCATCAGGCGGCGCACGATGTCGACCGCGAGGCGCTCGTCGTGGTGCTCGGTGAGGATGACGACGAATTCGTCGCCCGACAGGCGCGCCACGGTGTCGGTCTCGCGCAGCGCCCCGCGCAGGCGCGCCGCGACCGTCATGAGCAGCACGTCGCCGGCCTTGTGGCCCATGCTGTCGTTGACGAACTTGAAGCGGTCGAGGTCGATCAGCATGACCCAGATCGGGTGCCCGGTGCGGCTCGCGTAGGCCACCGCCTGGCCGAGCCGGTCGTGCAGCAGGCTGCGGTTGGGCAGGCCGGTCAGGGCGTCGTGCTGGGCCACGTGGTGGACCCGCTGCTCGGCCTGCTTGGCGGCGGTGATGTCGCTGCCGGTGCCGCGGTAGCCCGTGAACTGGCCCTGCTCGTCGAACAGCGGCTCGCCGTTGATGCAGTACCAGCGCATGGCGCCGTCCTTGTCGGCGCTCTCGTATTCGAAGCGGGTGAACGGCTGGCGCGCGCGCAGCAGGGCCATGTGGGCCCGGCCCCAGTCGCTCTCCTCCATGCCGGGCACGCTCTCCCAGCGCGTCTTGCCGAGCAGGCGCGTGAGCGGCACGCCCGATTTCTCGACCAGGCCGCCCGTGATGTTGATGAAGCGCAGTTCGGCGTCCTGCTCCCAGTACCAGTCGGACGACATGGTGACGAGCTGGCGGAAGCGCAACTCGCTCTGCTGGAGCGCCTTTTCGGCCTTCTTGCGCGCCAGCACGTCGTCGATCAGGCGCTGGTTCGACAGTTCGAGGTCGGCGGTGCGCTCGTTGACGAGGCGCTGCACGCGCCGCGAGCGCTGCACCAGCGTCTCGACGAAGGCGGTCATCAAAAGGGTGAACAGGATGGCGCCGACGAGGATCGCGAGCGAGCCGAAATGGTCGACCGCGAACGGGCGCGCCGCCGCGCCGAGCTCGATGCGCCAGAACTTGTCGGCCACCCGCACCCGCCTGACCAAGTGCTCCTGGTCGCCGGCGCCGGCGAACGGCTTGAACCCGGCGCGCGGGCTGGCGCCGGGGGGGGGCGCCGCGCCCGCGCCCTCGCTGCGGTACACCAGGCTGCCCGGCTCGGCGCGTTCGCCCGCGTACACCCACACCAGCACGTCCGGCTCGGCCATGAGTCCGCCGCGCGCGAGGATGTGGTTGACCAGGTCGTTGGCCATGATGATGGCGGCCGTGTCGCCGGCCAGCGCGGCGCGCCGCTCGGGGGCCGTGGCCAGCGGCGCGCCGGCCCGGTAGACCGGCATGATCGCCTCGAAGGCGCTGTTGGGCCGGTCCACCTGCGCCAGCGTGAGCAGGCCGGTGGCGGCCACCCCGCCGGTGGCCACCGCCACGTCGAGCGCGTCCATGACGGTGCGGTTGGGCGAGACGTTCAGGCCGAAGGCGGCCTCGTTGCCGCGCATCGGCGTGAGGTAGTCGACGACGCTGTAGAACGGACGCGGCGGCGCCGTGACGAGCTTGCCGCCCCGCATCTCGGTCAGGACGGTGCCGGGCACGAGCGCCTGCAGCGCCGCCTCGGCCGCGGCGCGTTCGGAGTGCGGCAGCCGGCGGTGGAAATTGAAGGCCTTGATGAAAGGGTAGCGCAGCAGCAGCGGCGTGGTGAAGTCGTGGAACTGGGCGCGCGTGACCGGGTTGACGGCGGCGAACAGGTTGTTGGTGACGGTGAGCACCTCGACCGCCTCGTCGAGTCCGGCGTCGATGGCGGCCACGCGCGCATTGGCGCGCCGCTCGAAGTGGAGCGCCATTTTGTCGTATTCGAGGCCGGCCACGGCCGCGAACAGGGCGGCGCTGGCGGCCATCCCGCCGGCGAGGGTCAGGACGGCCGCGGCGGAGATCGATAAGGGCGGACGGCGAAGCGGCATTTCCTGGTTCCCGGCGTAGGCGTGGCGGTGGCGTGGCAATGGGGGCGCGCGCCCATCCGCATGTTGCCGCAAGTGTTGCACAGAAAACGGGAATTGCAAATTCCTTCTTGGCACTAATGTTACCGCGAGGTCGGCCCGGGGGCCGGTTCGCTTGGTTTGACGGGGGCCGGCGGCGGGGCCGCGCGCGGCCTTGTTCCGGGACATGGGTTTCTGATAAGCTGACCCCGCAACCACGGAGAGCCCATGTTCCTAGACCATCCATCGCTGACCGCCACCAACAGCCAGACCGAGCCGGACCGCATCGAGCGCCTGACCCGAGTCTACGGCTACGTGGTGGCGCTGGCCGACCAGCATGGTTGCGAGCGCTTCATCGAACGCATCACCCAGCTGCACGACCACAAGGGGACCCTGATCGTGTTCTGGAACGACCCGCCCGGCGAGGTAGAGAAGGGCTTCTTCGCCAAGGCCTGGGCCAGCCGCATCGGCGACGGCAGCACCCTCGTGGAACACGAGATGTGAGCCCGGCCGCGCCCCTGATGGACATCACCACGATGGTGCTGGCGCTGGCGCTGGGCAACCTGGCCCTGTCGGCCGCGCTGTTTTTCTACGCGCACGGCGGCGCCAGGGCGCTGTCGCTGTCGACCTTCACCGTCGCCAAGCAATGCCAGGCGGGCGGCTGGCTGCTGCTGTACCTGAGCGCGGGCGGGGTGCTGCCGGGGCCGCTCGCGGTCGTGGTCGGCTACCCGGTGCTGTTCACGGGCGTCGCGCTCGAGGCGGGCGCGCTGTGGGAGGCGAGCGAGCGGCCGCGCTGGCGCCGGGTCGCCTTTCCGCTGCTGGCGCTCTCGGTGGTGCTGTACCTCGTTTGCTACCTGGTCGACGACCTGGGGCTGCGCGTGCTGGCCTCGTCGCTGATCCTGGGCGGCTTCTACCTGTCTGCGGTGGCGGCGCTGGCGACCGGCTGGCGCGGCGGCAGCATGCTGCGCCGCTTCCTGGTGCTGGCCATGGCGCTGCTGTCGCTGCTGGTGGCCTCGCGCGCGCTGCTGGTGCTGCTCATGCCGCAGGGCTGGAGCTGGATCAACAACGCGATGCTGCCGATGCTGGTCTCGGGCGCGTTCTACATGCTGATGCTGCTCGGCGGCTTCGGCTTCCTGCTGCTCGCGCGCGAACGCGAGCAGCAGGAGCTCGCGCGCCTGCTGGTGGTCGACGCCCTGACAGACGTGCCGAACCGGCGCGGCCTGTTCCAGGCGCTCGCGCCGTGGATGGCGCTGGCGCGCCGGCCCGGCCCGCCGACCTCGATGATCGTGCTCGAATTCGACCAGTTCAAGCGGCTCAACGACAGCTACGGCCACCCGGCCGGCGATACCGTGCTGCGCGCCCTGGTCGATGTGTGCAAGAATGAGCTGCGCGACAGCGACCAGATCGGCCGCCTGGTGGGCGTCGAATTCGCCGTGCTGCTGCCGCGCACCGGCCAGGACGAGGCGCTGCTGGTGGCCGACCGGATCCGCGCCGCGATCGAGGCCACGCCCGTCAAGACCGGGCGCGCGATGGTCGGCCTGACGGCCAGCTTCGGCGTGACCGCGTTGCGCGCCGACGACAGCACGGTGAGCCTGTTCCAGCGCGCCGACCAGGCCTTGCAGCGGGCCAAGGCCGACGGGCGCAACCGGATCGCCGTGGCGCCGCCGCCGGAGGCGCCGCCCGCTTGAAGGCCCGCCCGCTTGAAGGCCCGCGCGCCTGAAGGCGCCGCGCGCCGTCATCACCCAGTCATATTCACCGGCTACCGTGATACGATTTTCACCGCCGGAGAGCCCCTTATGTGCACGCTTGAGAAAGAGGCTTCAATGTTCGCCGCCGTCGATTTGGGTTCCAACAGTTTCCGCCTCCATGTGGGCAAGCACGACGCGGGCGCCATCCGCGTCCTTAAAAGCATGCGCGAGCCGATCCGGCTCGCCGCCGGCCTCGACGCCAGGGGCTGCCTGACCGAGGCCGCGATGCAGGGCGCCCTCGAGTGCCTGACCAATTTCGGCGCCGCGCTGCGCTCCTACAAGCTCGACGCCGTGCGCGTGGTCGCCACCAGCACCTTGCGCGTGGCGCGCAACGGCGCGGCCTTTTTGCCGGAGGCCGAAAAGGCGATCGGCTATCCGATCGAGATCATCTCGGGCGAGGAGGAGGGGCGCCTGATCTACATGGGCGTGTCCAACGCGCTCGGCGGCGCCGAGCGGCGCCTGGTGCTCGACATCGGCGGCGGCTCGACCGAACTGATACTCGGGCATGGCACCGAGATCGACCGGGTCGAGTCGTTCAGCGTCGGCACGGTCAAGCAGAGCCTGTCGTTTTTTGTCGGCGGGCGCATCGACGGCCCCTCGTTCGAGGCCGCCATCCTGTCGGCGCGCAGCCATTTCGAGGACGGCGCGCCGCCCTACCACCCGCAGTTCTGGAAGACCGCTTACGGCTCCTCGGGCACCATCCGCGCCATCGCCGACATCATCGCGCGCAACGAGCTCGGCGACGGCAAGCTGACCCCGGTCAGCCTCGAGGCGCTGCGGCGCCGCTTCATCGAGGCCGGCCAGGTCGCCCGCATCGACATGCCCGGCCTGCGCCCCGAGCGCGCCGGCACCATCATCGGTGGGCTCGCCATCCTGATCGCGCTGGTGGCCGAGCTTGGCATCACGCAGATCACGCCGATCGAGGCGGGCCTGCGCATGGGCGTCATGTGGGACCTGTACCTGCGCTCGATGCAGCGCGACCGGCGCGACGAGTCGGCGCTGGCGCTGGCCAAGAAATTCCACGTCGACGAGACGCGCGCGCTGCGCGCCGCGCGCGACGCCGCCACCCTGTATGCGCGCCTCAAGCCGTCCGCCGAGACCTACACGCGGCTGCTGTACTGGAGCGCGCTGCTGCACGAGATCGGCATGGTGGTGTCGCAGACGGGCTACCACAAGCACGCCGCCTACATGGTCGAAAACGCCGACCTGCCCGGTTTCACGGCGCGCGAGCAAAAATCGATGAGCCGCCTGGTGCTGGCCCAGAAGGGCAATCTGCGCAAGGTCAGCGAGGCGCTGGCCGACCCCGATTTCGCCAAGGCGGTGCTGGCGCTGCGGCTCGCCGTGCTGCTCATGCACGCGCGCATCGACGGCGATGTCAACGAGCTCAAGCTGCGCATGAAGAGCCGCATCGACCTCGAACTGCGGCGCGAGTGGGTCAGCGCCCATCCCACGCTCTCGTATTGGATCGAGAAGGAGCAGGAGTGGTGGGACGAGGTCGGGGTGGACTTCAGCATGAAGGCCGTGCCTTAGCGCGTGAATACAGGGAATGGTTCCTGGGAAATAATCCTTGGGGAACAATCCTGGTGGAACAATCCTCGGGGAATAGACGGCACGCACCGTGGGTGCGCTCCCACGCCCCTCTCTGGCATTCGGTCTCGTTTGACGTCGCGTTCCTGCGCGTTCTGTCTCCTTTTGTCGCCGGTTTTTTTCGATGGAAATATCGGAGGCGAGACGCGACAGAATAAGACAAAAAGCGACGTCAAACGAGACCGAACGCCAGAGAGGCGTGGCTGCGGGGCTCACTTGGCAGGCAGTCTCGCAAATGCCGGCGACATGACGTACATCAAACTTGCGCGCTCAATCTTGCCCGCTTACAGCTCAAACGCGCCAAACTTGCGCAATGCTGCGCCGGGAAACCTCGCGCGGCTGGCGCGTGCATCTTCCGGAAATAGGGTAAATCGTATATATTATATAAACTATACGCAACGGAGCATTCAATGAGCAAAAACGGCACTGCCAAGACCAATGGACATTCCGTCCCCGCCCTGTCACCGGCGACACCGCCGGCCACGATGAGCAAACCGGACGAAAAGCCGGCGCCAAAAACGGTGCGAAAGCCGGCAGCCAAGCCGTCGGTCAAAGCCGGCGCGCCAGTGGTCAAATCGGTGGCAACGCCGGCTCCAGAGGCCGCGGCGAAATCTGCAACAAAGCCTGCAACAACGTCTGCAGCAAAGCCTTCTGCCAAGCCCATCGCTAAATCCGCCGCGAAAACCGCGCCAAAACCAGCGGCACAAGCCGCAGCCAAGCCAGCCGCAGCCAAGCCAGCAGCAGTCAAGCCGGCAGCAGCCAAGCGCGCGCCTAAGCCGGCAGTAGCAAAGCCGGCAGCGGCAAAGCCCGCAACCGAATCGACATCAAAAGCAGCACCGAAAGCCGCCGCCAGGCCAGCGGCCAAAGCGCCCGTAAAAGTCACCAAAGCCGCGCCCGAGGCGCCCAAGGAAAAGCCGCGCAAGGCCAAGCTGGTGCGCGACAGCTTTACCATGCCCGAGCAAGAGTACGCGGTGCTCGGTCAGGTTAAAAAGGAGTGCCTCAAGGCGGGATTCGACATCAAGAAAAGTGAGCTACTGCGCATCGGCGTTGCGCTCATCAGGCAGCTCGACCTCGCGACCCTCATGAGCGTGCTGGCAGATCTGCCACAGCTCAAGACAGGACGTCCAAAGGCGGAATAAGCACTGACCGGGCGCGCGCTCGCGTGCCGTCAGGCCAAACACAGCAAAAACCAGGAAAAACACAGCAAAAATGCAGGCGAAATAAAGGCGCCCTCGGCGGGGCGCCCGCTCAATCAGTGCATCGAGGTGCTGGCCAGCTCTTTGAGTTCGCGAATCGGCATTTCTGATTTTTCGTGCATGCGCAGCAGGATCGTGGCGCCCACGGCCAGCTTGCGGTGCCGGATCTTGCTGATGATCGGCGGTTGCACTTCCAACACGCGGCACAGTTCCGCGTCGTTCTTCAAGCTCATCTTTTCGATCAGGGTGTCGAGCAACTTGTTCGGCACGAAGCTCGAAGGCTCCAATGCCCTTGCACGATTCATCGCCTCGATCATTTCCAATTTTTTCTGCCGTACGTTCATCATCATACTCCTCCCGAGAGTGACGAAAAACGATGGGCGACTCGATCGAGAGTAGTCTGCCTGCACCGTTACCGTCTGTTGTCCGCTTCCTACCAGTTGTAGATGTTTATGCAAAGCGGGTAAGACTTGATAATACTACTATAAGAATATTTTCACAGCATTGTTGATAAAAATCGGGGACAAAGTGCAGCTTTTAGTTAACATTGCGCGCATTTGTGAGCCCCAAACTGGTTAGAACGAGGGTTTTGTCCGCTTTTGCGGCCGCCGCGTGAGAATGTGTGACCATTATCGCGCAGGCGCCGTTGGCTTTGACCTCGGCGCGCAGCAGCGAAAGCACGCTGTCGGCGGTCTCCGGGTCGAGGTTTCCGGTCGGTTCGTCGGCCAGCACCAGCGCCGGCCGGTGCACCAGCGCGCGCGCGATCGCCACGCGCTGCATCTCGCCGCCCGACAACTGGCGCGGGAAATCGTCGCCGCGCCCGGCCAGTCCGATGGCGGCGAGCATGTCGTCGGCGCGCCCCTGCGAAGTGTTGTTGAGCAGCAGCGGCAGCGCGATGTTCTGGCGCAGCGTCAGGTGCGGCAGCACGTGGAAGGCCTGGAAGATGAAACCCATGCGGGTGCGCCGCAAGCGCGTGGCCGCCTCGTCGTCGAGCGCCGACATGGGCGTGCCGTCGACCAGGATCTGGCCGCCGTCGGGCGCGTCGAGCCCCGCGATCAAATTGAGCAGCGTCGACTTGCCGACCCCCGATTCGCCCATGATGGCGACGAACTCGCCCGCCTGGAACTGGTGCGAAAGGCCGTTCAGGACCGGGCGCCCGTTGTAAGTTTTGGTGAGATTTCGCAGTTCGAGCATGGGATGGTCCAAAAAGGGGAGGGGGCTAGCGCGTGAGCGCGCGCCGCAAGGCCACGCTGACCGCGTCGACCATCGCCACCATAAGTAACATTGCGATCACGACGGTCGCGGCGTTTTGCATCTGGAACAGCGACAAATGGTACTTGAGCATCTGGCCGAGGCCGCCGGCGCCGACCACGCCGAGCACGGCGGCGGCGCGGATGTTGTTCTCCCAGCGGTACAGGGTGTACGAGAGCATCTGCGGCAGCGTCTGCGACAAGGTCGCATAAAAGAAGGCGCTCATCGGCCCGGCGCCGTTGGTGCGCAGGGTTTTTTCGGGCAGCGGTTCGGCGTTCTCGAGGGCGTCGGCGAACAGGCGCCCGAGCACGCCGCTGGTGTGCGCGGCCAGCGCCAGCGTGCCCGCGAACGGCCCGAGGCCGGCCAGCACCAGCAGCAGCGCGGCCCAGACCAGCTCCGGGATCGAGCGCAGCACATTGAGCACCACGCGCGAGGGCACGCGCAGCAGCGGGCCAAAGCGCCCGGCCGCCGGCAGCGCCAGCGCCATTGCGCCGAGCACCGCCAGCAGCGTGCCCAGCGCCGACATCGACAAGGTCTCGACGCTGGCGGCGAGGCACTTGCGCAGGAACGGCAGCGACAGCTCGGGCGGGGCGAAGCCGTCGAGGAATTCGGCGGTGGTCTCGGCCGCCTCGGGCGTGAAGAACGCGCCCCATTTGAGCTCCAGCGCGGCGAAGCTGGCCACCACCAGCGCGGCCAGCGCGGCCAGCACCAGCAGCGGCATGATGGCGCGCGGCGGCGCCGGCGGCATCGGCGGCGCCGTCGGCGCGCCCGGTTGGTGGTGCGCCGGGCTGCTCATCCCAAGCCCCGGCGCAGCATCTTGGAGACCGCGTCGGCGGCGGCCACCAGCAGCACGAACACGATCAACATGGTCGCGACCTCGGAGCCGGCCATCATGCGGGTCGATTCATCCATGCGCTGGCCCAGCCCGCCGGCGCCGACGAAGCCCATGATGGCCGAGCCGCGGATCGCGCACTCCCAGCGGTACACCGTGTACGAGATCAGCTCCGAGGCCGACGCCGGCAGCGCGCCGAACAGCAGCGCGGCCAGCCGCGGGCTGCCGTTGGCGAGCAGGGCGTCGGTCGGATGGGCGTCGGACGACTCGAGGATTTCGGCGTACACCTTGCCCAGCATGCCGCAGTAGGTCAGGGCGATGGCGAGCACGCCGGCGGTCGGTCCGAGGCCGACCACGCGCACGAACAGCAGCGCCCACACCAGTTCGGGCACGCTGCGCAGCAGCACCAGCAGCCAGCGCACGGCCTGGCGCAGCAGCTTGGCGGGCAGGCGCATGCGTCCGGTGCCGAGGCGCGAAATGGACAGTTGTTCGGTGATGATCAGGGTCGCGGGAATGGCGCCGAGCAGGGCCAGCGTGAGCCCGGCGGTGGCGATGGCGACGGTCTGCCAGGTCTCGCGCAGCACCATCCATAAAAATTCGGGTTCGTGGGCCGGGGTCAGGAAGTCGGCCAAAAAGCCGCCGGCCGATCTGAGGCTGCGCAGGTCGAACAGGATCCACGGCTTGAACTCGCTGAACACGAGCGCCGGCCACAGCAGGGCCAGGCCGACGACCGCGTACGCCACCCGCGCGCGCGAGGCCGGGTCGGGCGGGTAGTCGGGCCGTTGGCCGCGCGGGTGGCCGGGAGGGTGGCCGGGCCGGTGCGGCGGCGCGCTTGACGGTTGCGGCATGCGCTCAGAAACAGGCGCCGACGGCGAGCCGGTCGGGCGTTTCGTGCTTGGCCGGCGCGTGCGCGTTGTCGGCCTCGTTCTGGTACAGCGCCGCGATCATGGCGTCGCTGACGTCGGCGCGCGCGGCGTCGAACACCACCCGGCCGTCGCGCAGGCCGACGATGCGCGCGAAATTGGCGCGCGCGATGTCGACCTGGTGCAGGCTGCAAATGAGGGTCGCGTTGCGTGCGGCGGCCTCTTGCTGCAAGGTCGCGAGCGTGATCTGGGACAGGGTCGGGTCGAGCGCGGACAGCGGCTCGTCGACCAGGAACACCTCGGCCGACGACAGCAGCAGCCGCGCCAGCCCGCAGCGTTGGCGCTCGCCGCCGGACAGGCGGTCCACCCGGGCATACAGTTTGTCGCCCAGGCCGAAGCGCGACAGGGCCTGGTGGGCCGCGCCCGGGTCCGATGGTTTTATGAGCGAGCCGAGCGCGCGCCAGAAGCCCCAGTGCGGCAGGCGCGCCGCGAGCACGGTCGTGACCACGCGCTGGCGCGGCGGCAGCGGCGGCGTTTGCGGCGCCAGGAACTGGCGTGCGCGCAGCCGGTGGCGCGCTTTTTCGGGCAGCGCCCACGGGTCCTGGCCGAACGCGAGGAAGCGGCCGGCGTCGGGCCGGTGGGCGCAGGCCAGGGTCGCGAGCAAGGTGGTCTTGCCCGCGCCCGAGGGGCCGATGATGGCCAGTTGCTCGCCTTGCCCGACCACCAGGTCGATCTGCTGCAGCGCGATCGCGCCGGCCAGGTGGCGCACGGTGAGCTGGTCGAGGCGGTAGGTCACTGGCACACTCACCGTTTCGCTCATTGGTACGCTCATTGGCAGGCCTACTTGAGCAGGCCCGCGGCGCGGGCAGCGCCCTCGATCGACTTGTAGTTGTCGGCCTTGGTCGGGATGAACTTGGCCGCCTTTTGCAGGTCGAGGATTTCCTTGTCGGCCGGCTTGTTGAGGTCGAGCGCGAGGAAGGCGGCGGCTATCTTCTTCTTGAGCGCCGGCGACATGTCCGAACGCACGGTCCAGTTGTAATCGAAGTAGGTCGGGGTGGTGTGGAACACGCGCACAGCGGCCGGGTCGACCTTTTTGGCGTCGACCAGTTTCTGCCATACAGAAATGTTGAGCGCGCCCGCGTCGACCTTGCCGCCGGCCACCGCGGCGACGGTGGCGTCGTGCGCGCCCGAGTAGGCGACGCGCGCGAGGTCGGTGTCGGCGTTGACCTTGGCGGCCAGCATGTACGAGCGCGGCATCAGGTGGCCCGAGGTCGACGACTCGGAACCGAAGCTCAGGGTCTTGCCCTTGAGGTCGGCCAGGGTCTTGATGTCGGGCGAGCTCGTGATGAAGACCGACTGGAATTTCTCGTCGATGTCGCGCTGCACCAGCGGCACGACCTTGCCTTTGCTGCGCACGTTGGCCTGCACGAACGTGAAGCCGCCGAACCAGACCATGTCGAGCTTGTTCGTGACCAGGCCCTCGACCGACGCCGCGTAGTCGGTCACGGGCGTGAATTCGACCTTCAGGCCGGTGGCCTTGGCCAGGTATTGGCCGAGCGGCTTGAACTTGCGCTGCAATTCGGTCGGCGCCTCGTCCGGAATGGCCGACACGCGCAAGACGCCCGGCGTTGCATGCGCGAGCGCCTGGGTCGACGTGAGCAGCAGACCGGCGGCCAACGCGGCGCCGAAGGTCGATTTAAGTGCGCGCAGGGCGGAAAACGAGGTCATGGTTGCCTTTCAAAGCGGGTGGTGTGTGAAGGACGACAGGATATAGCACGTTAGGGAATCGTGCAGGCGCGGCAAACGGGCATATTCAGCTATGATAACAAACACATCAAACTTGCCCATAGCCATTTCGCCGCGCAGCCTGTGGCGCGCGCGCTCACCGTTGCCATCGACAAACGAGATTCCCATGCCGACATTGCCCCAGAACGATTTTGGCCGCGCCCATGCGAGCGCCGACGTACTCGCTGAGCTCGGCGAGAGCCTGAGCGCGCGCGACGCCGCGATCTCCCCCAAGTTCCTGTACGACGCGCTCGGATGCAAGTTGTTCGAGTCGATCTGCGAGCTTGCCGAGTACTATCCGACCCGCACCGAGGCGTCCATCTTCGCCCGCCACGGCGCCGACATCGCGCGCGCCATCGGCGCCGGGTCGGCCATGCTCGACCTTGGCGCCGGCAACTGCGCCAAGGCCGCCAGCCTGTTTTCGCTGCTGCACCCGAGCCAGTACGTCGCCATCGACATCTCGCACGATTTTCTGCGCGAATCGGTCGAACGCCTGCACCAGCGCTTCCCGCACATCGAGATGAACTTGCTGAGCCAGGATTTTTCGAACGGGCTCGCGCTGCCGGCCTTCGTGCGCAAGGAGCGCCGCCTGTTCTTCTACCCGGGCTCCTCGATCGGCAATTTCACGCCCGAACAGGCGACCTTGTTCCTGCGCCGCGCGCGCGCCCAGTGCGACGCTGACGGCGCGCTGCTGATCGGGATCGACCTGGTCAAAGACAGCGCCGTGCTCGACGCCGCCTACGACGACGCGCTCGGCGTGACCGCCGCCTTCAACCTCAATGTGCTGCGCCACGTGAACCACCTCGCCGGCGCCGACTTCGACGTGCGCCAGTGGCGCCACCGCGGTTTTTTCAATGCCGCCGACAGCCGCGTCGAGATGCACCTCGAGGCGCGCGAGGACCTCACCGTCAACTGGCAGGGCGGCACGCGCCGGTTCGCGCGCGGCCAGTCGATCCACACCGAGAACAGCTACAAGTACAAGCAGAGCGCCGCCGTCGGCCTGCTCGAACAGGCGGGCTTCCAGACCATGAACGTGTGGACCGACCCCGACGCCTGGTTCGCCGTCATTTACGCGCGCGCGGTCAAGGCCTGACATGGGCCGCAGCGAGGCAGTTTCCCTGGGCGATACCTTCGACCGCGTCCGCCGGCGCACCCTGATGCTGGCCGAGCCCCTGTCCGACGAGGACTGCGGCGCCCAGTCGATGGCCGACGCCAGCCCCGTCAAGTGGCACCTGGCGCACACCACCTGGTTTTTCGAGACCTTCGTGCTCGAGCGGTTCGAGGATAATTTCGCGCCGTTCCACGAGGCGTTCCGGTTCTTGTTCAACTCCTATTACAACGGCGTCGGCGCGCGCCATCCGCGCGCCCAGCGCGGCCTGCTCACGCGCCCCCCGATGCCCCAGGTGCGCGCCTACCGCAGCGCGGTCGACGCCCGCATCATCGCCTTGCTGGCGGCGCGCCCCGGCGACGCCGAACTGGCGTGCCTGGTCAACCTGGGCCTGCAGCACGAGCAGCAGCACCAGGAGCTCATTCTCACCGACGTGCTGCACCTGCTGGCGCAAAATCCCATGCGTCCGGCCTACACCGAAGCGGCGCCCGGCGCGGCCGGTCCCGCGCCCGCGCTCGACTGGCTAGAATTTGACGGCGGCGTGGCCGACATCGGCCACGGCGGGGCCGGCTTTTGCTTCGACAACGAGCTGCCGCGCCACCGCCAGTTGGTGGCGCCGTTCGCGCTGGCCTCGCGCCTGGTCACCAACGGCGAGTTTTGTGCCTTCATCGACGCCGGCGGCTATGCCAACCCGTCGCTGTGGCTGGCCGAGGGCTGGGACGCGGTCTGCGAGCGCGACCTCGCGCATCCGTTCTACTGGCAATGCGACGGCGCCGGCCGGTGGCACGAGTTCACCCTGCACGGCCTGCAACCGCTCGACCTCGCGCGGCCGGTCTCGCATGTGTCCCTGTACGAGGCCGACGCCTACGCGCATTGGGCCGGCGCGCGCCTGCCCACCGAGGCCGAGTGGGAGCTGGCCGCGGCCGGCGCGGCGGTCGAACACGGCCGCTTGCAGCCGGAGCGCGCCGCCCACGGCGGCCTGAGCCAGATGTTCGGCCAGCTCTGGCAATGGACCAGCAGCAGCTACTCCCCCTATCCCGGCTATGCCTGCGCGCCCGGCGCGCTGGGCGAATACAATGGAAAATTCATGCTCAACCAATACGTCCTGCGCGGCTCGTCGTGCGTCACCCCGGCCGGCCACGCGCGCGCCAGCTACCGCAATTTCTTCCCCGCCGGCGCCCAGTGGCAGTTCACCGGCATCAGGCTGGCCCGATGAGCTGGATGCACCTGCCGGAGGCGAAACTGCTGAACCGGCGCGCCAACAAGTACATCGTCAAGCATCCCTTCGCCTTCATCTGGCAAACCCTCAAGGCCTTCCGCGCCAACCAGGGCATGCTGCTGGCCGGGGCCGTGGCCTACTACGCGCTGCTGTCGATCGTGCCGTTCCTGATGCTGGTGGTGGTGGCGCTGTCGCACTTCATCGACCAGGCCGAGCTGCTCACGACCATGCACCGCTACCTCGAGTGGCTGGTGCCGGGGCAGTCGCGCGCGATCGTGGCCGAGGTCTCGCATTTCCTCGACGAGCGCGCCCTGATCACCTGGGTGCTGGTGGCGACCATGCTGTTTTTCAGCTCGTTCGCCTTCACCGTGCTCGAGAACGCGATGAGCGTGATCTTCATCCACCGGGTGGCGATCCGGCGGCGCCACTTCCTGATCTCGGCGCTTCTGCCTTACTGCTACATCTTCGCGCTCGGCGTGGGCATCTTGCTCATCACGCTGGTCGCCGGCACGCTCGAGGTCATGGGCGAGGAGAGCATCGCCTTCCTCGGCTATGACTGGTCGCTCGGCGGCGTCTCCGGCGTGCTGCTCTACATGCTGGGATTGACGGGCGAGATCCTCGTGCTCAGTTCGATCTACATGGTCATGCCGGTTGGGCGCCTGTCGGTGTGGCACTCGCTGATTGGCGGCGTGACCGCGGCCCTGCTGTGGGAAATCGTGCGCCATCTGCTGGTCTGGTATTTCTCGACCCTGTCGCAGGTCAACATCGTGTATGGGTCGATGACGACCGCCATCGTCGTCATGTTCAGCCTTGAACTGGCGGCCGCCCTGTTGCTGTTCGGCGCCCAGGTGATTTCGGAATACGAGCGGGTGGGGCGCGACGAGCAGCACGAGGAGCCCGAGGAGATGAGCACCCAGGTGCCGGGCGAACCGGAGCCGATCGCGCCCGGCGAACACGAGCCGAAGATATAATTGCTGCGCCGCACAAAGGTGTGCTATACTACGTCCAGTGGTGAGGTTCGCTTGCGGACCGCTTCACAATCCGGGGTTTGCGCCGCGGCCAGTATGTGTAATGCTGGCACCGCGAATGGATGTAAGAACCAGGATTTGTACTTCCGAATACGTTGGTCGATTTACACGTCAGGGCACCACGCAGATAGCATGGGCGCCTGAGACACGATTAAAGCATTGGTAATACATTGGAACAGAGCTCGCTTCGGCGGGCTTTTTTTTTATGCGCGGAAGGCTTGCAAAGTGCGCTTGCAGCCCGCTCGGTTGTTCCGGTGGCGCGCGTGCGGCGGCCCGCGATGCGAGCTTGTTCTCGCGACACATTGCGCAATGTCAAAGTGTTGAATAGTTGCCGAATGATAATGATTTGATCCGTTTTGTCATGCTTGTGGCGCAGCGCGGATCGGGCCCTCTTTGCGCGAGGCCTTTAACCTTATCAAAAACATCGGTGGATATACCATGCAAAAAAGGTTTCAGATATTTATCAGTTCGACCTATCTGGATCTCCAGGTGGAAAGAGATGAGATCATCAAAACCGTGCTGTCGATGGGGCACATTCCGGTCGGAATGGAAATGTTCAGCGTCTCCGATCACGTTCAGTGGGAGGTGATAAAGCGCGAGATCGATTCAAGCGACTACTATGTGGTTGTCGTCGCGCATAGATATGGATCGCAGACGGACGATGGGATTAGTTACACCGAGAAGGAATTTGACTATGCCTCAAGCAAAGGCATTCCCATTCTTGGATTCGTGATCGACGAGAACGCCCTCTGGGCCAACAAAAGAACCGATGCTGAAAGTGATCTGCGCGACAAACTTAAGAAATTCAAGCAAAAACTTCAAAACAAACTTATTCAATTTTGGATGAGCAAGGATGATTTGTCGTCCAAACTTTCCATCGCTTTGACGAAAGCCATCGTCGATTCCCCCCAGAACTGGCTGGGGCAGGGCTTCGGATTGGACTGCAAATGACAATTTTCTGCGGCTTGATGACTTTGTGAATTGTCCGGAGTTGGAGGCCCATCAGGAAGTGATCGGATTCACATCATTTTCTTTCGAGAGATTCAACTGGGTGCCTGTCTTCCAGAGGAATAAAAGCCTCAAGATAATGTTCATGTACGCGAGGAAGTGGCGCGAGGACAATAAGAAAAACATCACCACTTTCCTGCAGAACGGTGGCGTCCTGACGGTTGTATTGCCGAACTATAAAAATCCGAAAATCATTCAGGCTATCGGACTCCACCACGAATCGTCTGAAGCGATAATAAAAAAGAAGGTCGAGGCGGCAGCCCTGGCCTATCTTGACTACGCGGCGAGATTTCCGGGGCAGGTGGAATTATTTTTCATTGATCGTATGCCAAGCGTTGCCTTGTACTTGTTTGCCGATGAGGCAATTTTCACGCTGCAACCGAACATCCCCTACAAGAGTTCGGTGGGAACAATTCGGATGAGGCAAGGCGTACTCTATAAATGTATGGAAGCTGAATTCGATCGGATCACCACAGAGTTCAACACCAGGCACGTCCGGAAATTGACGGCATCGACGGCCAACCCCCTGTCCGACCAGGCCGGCTCGGCCGGGGAGCGCCGTGCAAGCGCACTCCCGCCGCCGCTGAAGTAGCCCAGGAGGCTGTCGGACTTAGGGAGTCGAAGCGAAAAAAATGCCGGGCGAGGACAGATTTTGGCGATTTCGCAGTGCCAATAGCGAGCTATTGGCCGAGAAAGCGGCGAAATATGGACCGTCCGACACTTTTAGCAGCCGACGATCCTAAGTCCGACAGGTTCCTAGGCGCACACGGCGGCGCCGGCCTTCTCCGCAACCGCGAGTTGCCGGTTGACCGCGCTGAGCACGGCCTTGAACGAGGCCGTCACGATGTTGCTGTCGATGCCCGCGCCGAACAGGGTGGGGCCGTCGGCCAGGCGCAATTCCACATAGCAGGCCGCGCGCGCGTTGGCGCCCGAACCGATCGAATGCTCGTGGTAATCCATGAGCCGGATGTCGAGCCCGAGCGCGTTGACGAAGGCGTCGATCGGGCCATTGCCGCCACCCTGCAATGCGAGCGCGCCGTCGCGGTGGCGCAGCGCCAGGTCGATCTGCACCGGCTCGTCGCTGCTGCTGTCCTCGACCATGCGGTGCCCGCTGTAGGCGTACGGTGCAGCCTGTTCGAAATATTCGCGGCAGAAAATGGCGTGGATCTCGCTGGCGGCGATCTCGCGCCCGCTGGCGTCGGCCACCGCCTGCACCGCGCGGCTGAACTCGATCTGCAGGCGGCGCGGCAGGCACAAACCGTATTCCTTCTCGAGCAGATAGGCCATGCCGCCCTTGCCCGACTGGCTGTTGACCCGGATCACCGCGTCGTAGCTGCGGCCGAGGTCGGCAGGGTCGATCGGCAGGTAGGGCACTTCCCAGATCGCGTCGCCCTGTTGCTGGGCGAAGCCCTTCTTGATCGCATCCTGGTGCGAACCCGAAAACGCGGTGAACACGAGGTCGCCGGCATACGGATGGCGCGGGTGCACCGGCAACTGGTTGCATTCCTCGACCACCTGGCGCACCGCGTCGATGTCCGAAAAATCGAGTCCCGGATGCACGCCCTGGGTGTACAAATTTATCGCCAGCGTCACGAGGCAGACGTTGCCGGTGCGCTCGCCGTTGCCGAACAGGCAGCCCTCGACCCGGTCGGCGCCGGCCATCACGGCCAGTTCGGCCGAGGCCACGGCGGTGCCGCGGTCGTTGTGCGGGTGCACGCTGATGAGGAGGGCGTCGCGCCGCGCCAGGTTGCGCGACATCCATTCGATCTGGTCGGCGTACACATTGGGCGTGCTGCACTCGACCGTCGAGGGCAGGTTGATGATCATCTTGTTGTCCGCGCTCGGCTGCCAGATCTCGCTGACGGCGTCGCAGATGTGCTTGGAGAAATCGAGCTCGGTCGTCGAGAACGACTCCGGCGTGTACTCGAAGCCCCAGTCGGTTTCGGGATGCTCACGGGTCAATTGCTGCACGAGGCGGGTGCCGGTGACGGCGATCTCGGCGATCTGCTCGCGCGACATGCCGAACACGACGCGCCGGAACACGGGCGCGACCGAGTTATACAGGTGCACGATGGCGCGCCTGGCGCCGGCGGCCGAGGCGACCGTGCGGCGGATCAGCTCGTCGCGCGACTGGGTCAGAACGATGATGGTCACGTCGTCGGGAATCCGGTCCTCCTCGACCAGCTTGCGCACGAAGTCGAAATCGGCCTGCGAGGCCGACGGGAAGCCGACCTCGATCTCCTTGATGCCGATCTCGACGAGCATCTCGAAAAACCGCATCTTCTTTTCCGGGCTCATCGGCTCGATCAGGGCCTGGTTGCCGTCGCGCAGGTCGGTGCTCATCCAGATTGGCGGGTGGGTGATGGTCCGGTTCGGCCATTGGCGGTCGGTCAGGTTGACGGGGGGGAAGGCGCGGTATTTGGACGACGGGTTTTGCAACATCATGGGGTACTCCTGGACTGGCGGGTGTGGGGTGCCTTGGCGGCGCGTTGTGGCGGGGAGGCTGCCGGGCGGCCACGTTACGCTAGGCCAGGCAACCGATCGGTAGTTTTAGCGTTAGCAGCGCGCGCGCAGGGATGCCGTCGGCCTTGGCGGCGCGGACGGACAACGGTGTGGCGTGGTGGCTGGCTGACATCGGTGAAACTTTCCTGGGGTGCGACTTGGGTAGAAACTGGGGTCAAACTGGTCGGCGCTGGGCCGGGCGTGCGGTGCGTTTAAGCGCGCGCAGCTAGTAGCGTTGCTAGCGATGGGGCGCCGGCAAGCAGGGGGATAGTTGTATTTGGGAACGAAGACATGCGTTCAATTTACGCGAACGGGGCCGCGCTTGTCAAGCTGCGGGTTTGAAAAAGGCCAAAACCCGCGTCGTCAAGGCGCCGGCGCCCGCCGCCGCGCGGTGGCGATGTGGGTTTCTTTTTTTTTACTGACGGCAGCCTCTCAGCCTCTCAGCCTCTCAGACGCCGACCGTGACTCCCGCCGCGCCTTCGGCCATGCGCCCGATCACGGCGGCATGCCCGAACCCCTCGCGCGCGAACAGCGCCAGCACGGCGTCGACGCAATCGGGCGCGCACGCCACGAGCAGTCCGCCCGAGGTCTGCGGGTCGGTCAGCAGCGCCTGCTGGGCTTGGGTGACGCCGGCCGCGAGGGTGACATCCTTGCCGTAGGCATCCCAGTTGCGCCCCGAAGCGCCCGTGAAATAACCCTCGTGCGCCAGTTCGAGCACGCCAGGCAGCAGCGGAATGGTGGCCATGTCGAGGTGCGCCGCGAGCTTGGCGCCGCGCGCCAGCTCGAGCAGGTGGCCGAGCAGGCCGAAGCCGGTGACGTCGGTCAGCGCGTGCACGCCGTCCATCTCGGAGAGCGCCTTGCCCGGCTTGTTCAGTTTGGTGGTGTTGGCGATCATGGCCGCGTAGCCGTCTTCGCCGAGCGCGTCCTTTTTGAGCGCGGCCGAGAGCACCCCGACGCCGAGCGGCTTGCCCAGAATGAGCACGTCGCCCGGCTTGGAGTCGGCGTTGCGCTTGACCTTGGACGGATGCACCAGCCCGAGCACGACCAGACCGTAGATCGGCTCGACCGAATCGATGGTGTGCCCGCCCGCGATCGGGATGCCGGCCTCGGCGCAAATGGCCTCGCCGCCGCGGATGATCTGGCCGATGGTCTCGAGCGGCAGCTTGTTGATCGGCATGCCCACCAGCGCGAGCGCCATGATCGGGGTGCCGCCCATCGCATACACGTCGGAGATGGCGTTGGTGGCGGCGATGCGGCCGAAGTCGAACGGATCGTCCACGATCGGCATGAAGAAGTCGGTGGTGGCGATCAGGGCCTGCTCGTCGTTGAGCTTGTAGACGGCGGCGTCGTCGGCAGTTTCGATGCCGACCATGAGCTCTTTGGGCACCGGAAAGCCGCTCGAATTCTTGAGGATTTCGGCCAGCACGCCCGGCGCGATCTTGCAGCCGCAGCCGCCGCCGTGCGAAAACGAGGTCAGTTTGATCTTTTGCCCGGGTGCTGTGCTCATGGTTATTCCGTTTCAGTGAGGTGGTGCGGCGTGCGCGATGAGCAGATTATCCACTAAGTGGCGCAGCGCCGCTTGTTCGGCGGCCGGCGCGAACAGGGCAGCGCGCTGCGCGCACTGCGCCCGCAGCTGCGCGTAAAAGGCGGTGTCGTCGATGCTGCGCTCGATCAGGCGCGCCAGCGCTTGCGCGTCGCCGGGCGCGAAGTAGCCGGCGTAGTCGTCCCCGAGCATGCCGCGGTTGCCGTCGATATCGCTGGCCAGCACCGGCACCGCGCTCGTGACGGCCTCGATGATGACGTTGGCGCCGCCCTCCATCAGCGACGCGATCACCATCGCGTGGCTGCGCTTGAGGCGCTGGCGCGTGGCCGCGCGCGCGAGCGCCCCGAGCCAGTGGTAGCGCGGATTGGCCTGCTGCGCCGCTGCCGCCTGCGCGCCGAGGGCCGGGTCGAGCGCGCCGCCGATGTGCAGCATGCGCGCCATCGGCTGGCGCACCAGCGCGCTGGCGCGGATGAAGGTGAGCGGGTCTTTTTCGGCGCGCAGGTGGCCGACCATGCAGATGTCGTAGTGGCGCCGCTTGGCGCCATGCACATGCGCGCGCAGCGCCGGCGCCGACTGGTAGATCACGCTCGCCTTGGCCCGCAGCGCCGGCGCCAGCGCCCGCAGGCCGGCGTCCTGTAGCAGCACCAGCGCGCCGGCCATCTCGAGCGAGGCGCGGGCCGAGGCGTCGGTGCGGATGTCGCGGTACAAGTCGGTCCCGGTGAGCACCAGCACCGACGCTCGCCGCGGGTGGGCCTGGGCGAACGCCGCCAGCGAGGCGGCCGAGCGGCGCGCATGCAGCGCGATGAGCAGGGCGGGCGCGGGCATGCCGGCGTTCCACGCTGGCACGATCTCGACCCGGTGCCGGCCGCGCAAAAAACGCGCCCAGCGGCTGGCGGTCTGCCAGTTGCCGTTGTTCTCCCGCGCCGTGGCCGGGCTCACGATCACCACATTTTGTGCTTGCACCAGCGCCCCCTTAAAAGTGGCTACAATTGTGGCATGCATCCGACCACACCATCGTTCCGACACGCCAGCCCCGCCGAGCTGGCCGCCGCGCTCCAGGACGCGCGCAATTATACGTTGCGCCTGTTCGACCTGTGCGCCGCCGCCGGCTACGACGAGCTCTCGCGCGTGCCCCACATCGCCACGATCAACCCGCCGCTGTGGGAGCTGGGCCACATTGCCTGGTTCGCCGAATGGTTCATCCTGCGCGAGGCGGCGTCCAGCCACCCCGCGGCGGCCCAGCGCGACTCGCTGCTGACCCAGGGCGACGACTGGTTCGATTCGGGCACCGTGCCGCACCGTTCGCGCTGGACGCTCGAACTGCCGCGCGCCGGCGCGCTCAAGACCTATTGCCACGAGGTGCTCGACCGCACGCTCGACAAGCTCGCGCGCGCGGACGGCGGCGACACCGCGCTGTACCCGTACCGGCTGGCGCTGGCCCACGAAGACATGCATGGCGAGGCCCTGCTGTACACGCTGCAAACGCTGGGCGTGGGCGTGCCGGAGGGGCTGCTCCATGCGCCGGCGCTGCACGTGCCGGGCGCGCAGTTGTCCTACCCGGGCGGGCGCATCGTGCTCGGCGGCGGGACCGGAGCCGGCTTCGCGTTCGACAACGAGAAGAACGGCGCGCCGCACCAGGTCGCCGCGTTCCAGATCGACGCGAACCTGGTGAGCAATGCGCAGTTTGCCGAGTTCGTCGCCGACGGCGGCTACCAGGACGGGCGCCACTGGAGCGCCAACGGGCGCGCCTGGCTGATGCTGCAGGAGCGTTCGGCGCCGCGCTACTGGCAGCGCGCGGGCAGCCAATGGCGCGGCGAGCGCTTCGGCCGCCTGTGCACGCTGGCCGGGGCCGAGCCGGTGCGCCATGTGAATTTATACGAGGCGCAGGCCTACTGCGCCTGGCTCGGCCGCCGCCTGCCAAGCGAGGCCGAATGGCAGTTCGCGGCGCGCTCGGGGCAGGGGGGATTCAACTGGGGCCAGTTGTGGGAATGGACCGCCTCGCCGTTCGAGCCGTATCCGGGCGCCGATTTCACGCCCGACGCCTACCGCGAGTATTCGGCGCCGTGGTTCGGCACGCACCAGGTGCTGCGCGGCGCCTCGTTCGCGACGCCGGCGCGCATGTTGTCGCCGCACTTCCGCAATTTCTACCTGCCCGACCGGGACGACATGTTCGTTGGCTTGCGCACCTGCGCCGCGTAAAGCGCGGGCCAAAAAAAACACCCCTCGAGAGGGGTGTTTCTGGAGCTGCGCAGTCAACGACTGACCATTGCCGATCTATTACCGGTCGCCGTACGAGCGACGCGCGCCGTCGGTCGAGCGCGGGTTCGAACCCTTGTAGCCGCCGCCTTCGCCGCTGCGCGGAGCGCTTGGCTTGCTGAAGGTGCGCTGGCCCGGCTTGGCGGCCGCGGCGCGGTTGTCGCCCGGCTTCCAGCCGCCCGGACGGGCGGACGAGCGTGGCGCCGACGCCGTTTTCTTGGGCTCGAAGCCCTCGATCGCGGTGACCGGAATGAGCTGCTTGGTGAAGCGCTCGATGCGCTTGACGTTCATGCCTTCGGCGTGGTTGACCAGCGAGATCGCCAGGCCATTGCGGCCGGCGCGGCCGGTGCGGCCGATGCGGTGCACATAGTCCTCGGGGAACTTGGGCAGATCGTAGTTGAACACGTGGGTGATGTTCGGAACGTCGATGCCGCGGGCGGCGACGTCGGTCGCGACGAGCACCTTGACCTGGCCGCGGCGCAGGCCGTCGAGCGTGCGGTTGCGGGCGCCCTGGTGCATGTCGCCATGCAGCGCGGCGGCCGAGAAACCGGCGATGTTGAGGCGGTCGGCGATGGTGTCGGCGTCGCGCTTGGTGGCGGTGAACACGACGGCCTGGTCGAGCGTCTCGTCGCGCAGCAGGTGGTCGAGCAGGCGGTTTTTGTGCGACAGGTCGTCGACGAAGTGCACGCGCTGCGAGATGTTCTCGTGCTTGCTCGACGAGCTCGCGATCTGGATGACCATCGGGTCTTTGGTGATGCGGCGGGCCATGTTGCCGACCATGCCGTCAAGCGTGGCCGAGAACAGCATGGTCTGGCGCGCGGCCGGGGTCGCGGCGATGATCTTTTCGATGTCGTCGATGAAACCCATGTCGAGCATGCGGTCGGCTTCGTCGAGCACGAGGATCTCGAGCTGCGAGAAGTCGATCTTGCCTGACTCCATGTGGTCGATCAGACGGCCGGGCGTGGCGACCAGGATTTCCGGGTTGCGCGAGAGCAGTTGCATCTGTTTCGGGTAAGGCATGCCGCCCAGGATCGAGACGGCTTTGACGCGGCGGATCTGGGTGCCGTATTTTTCGGTCGCGGAGGTAACTTGCAGGGCCAGTTCGCGGGTCGGGGTCAACACCAGCATTTTTGGCTGTGCGGGCTTGAAGCGTGGACGCTCGCCGCGGGCGCGCGCCGATTGTGCTTCCTGGTTGGCGGTGCGGGCGGCTTCGGACTGCTCGGCGATCGCGAATTTGTGCAGCGCTGGCAGCATGAATGCCGCCGTCTTGCCGGAGCCGGTCTGCGAGGAGACGAGCAAGTCACGGCCTTCAATCGCGGCGGGAACGGCCTGCTCTTGAACGGTGGTAGGTTTGGTGTAACCGGCGTCGGTCACGGCTTTAACGATGGATGCGTGGAGGCCTAATGCTTCAAAACTCATGTGTTCTTTTCTTTCGGTATATATGAGCGCCCGTGCAAATGCACAGAGCGCAAAATAGCAACGCCAACCAACAAACGAAATGACTCAAATAATGAAAGAAATTTCGGCACAAAAGCTTTGCGCCGGGACGGTGTCAGGTGCGACACCAAAGGCGGGAGGGCTTTAGGGGCGGTATCCGTGGATACGCCAGGCTTGCGAAGCTGCTAGGTTTACTGCTTGGGAACTGCTCAGAGGATCGCGAAGTTTGATTGCGAGGCTCGATTGTGAAAAACGTATTGCAGCGCACAAACGGGATTGTACGCGAGTTGGCGCTACCTGTATAGATAAATTCCCGCTTGTGTTCCGCTTGTGTTCCGCTTGTGTGAAGCGGGCGGGTTGGCCGGACGCCATGCGCGGGTCCGGCCCTAGCGGGCGGCGACGCTGTTATTTGGCGGTCCTGCGCTTGTTGAACTTGCTGCGCGGACCTTTCGCGCGGGCGCTGGCCTTAGGCGCGCTGACGCGCGACTTGATCTTCGAGACGGCCTTGCCCGCGTTGACGCGGAACTTTTGGCGGCTCGAGAGCTTGGTCGCGCGCACGCGCTTGCTGCGCTCGGACTCGAACGCCATCACGGCGTTGTCGGCGATGTGCTCGGCGATGTCGGTCTGGGCCGAGGTCGACAGTCTTGGCACCAGAATGGTCGAACCGGCCCGCAGCGCCGTTTTGGCTGGAATGTTGTTGGCCTGGCGGATCACCTCGGGCGTGGTGCCGAACTTGGACGCGAGCGCGGCGACGCTCTGCCTGGCGCCCGTGATCCGGTGCGTGGTCCAGGTCGATAGGGCCTTGCCCCATTGCGCCAGGTTGGCGCGGAATTTGGCCGCGTTTTCTTGGGGCAGCAAAATCTTGGTTTGCTCTCCGCCCGTGATGACGGGACGGTTGAACTGGGGATTGAGTGCCTTGAACTCGTCGACCGACAATTCGGCGAGCTTGGCGGCGATGTCGAGGTCGATGTCGGCGGTTTTTTCGATGGCGGTGAAATACGGCACGTTGTCGATCACGGGCAGGTCGACGCCGTACTGGCGCGGATTGGCGATGATGTTCTTGACCGCCTGCAGTTTAGGCACGTAGTTGCGCGTTTCGGCCGGCATGTGCTCGGCCAGGCTCTCGAAATCGGTGCGCTTGCCCATGGCCTGGTTCTTGGCGATGGCGCGCTGGACATTGCCTTCACCCCAGTTGTAGGCGGCCAGCGCCAACTGCCAGTCGCCGAACATGCCGTACAACTTTTGCAGGTAGGACAGGGCGGCGTCTGTCGAGGCGAGCACGCCGCGGCGTTCGTCCTTGAACATGTTTTGCTTGAGGTTGAAGTCGCGGCCGGTGCCGGGCACGAATTGCCACATGCCCGCGGCGCTCGCGCTCGACATGGCGTTCGGGTTGAAGGCCGACTCGATGATCGGCAGCAAAGCCAGCTCGGACGGCATGTGGCGCTTTTCGAGTTCCTGGATCACATGGAACATATAGCGCGATGCGCGCGACGAGATGCGGGCCAGGTAGTCGGGGCGGCTGCTGTAGTAATTGACGTGCTTGCTCACCAGCGGGTTCTCGATGTCGGGAATGGCGTAGCCGCTGCGGATGCGGCCCCAGACGTCGGCTTCCACGTATTCCTCGAAGGTGTCGGCAACGACCGTCGCGACCGCCGCGGCGGGCTGGGCCACGGGGCGGTATTCCGGCATCGGACGCTGCTGCATCAAGGGCTTGACGTTGTAGGCGCGCGGTTCGGCGCCCGATTGCGCCGCGTAGGCGGGATTGGGCCCGGGCGCGTCGGCGGCGCCCGATTGAGCCGCGTCGGTGGCGCCCCGCTCGGCATCCGGGGCGGCGTCCGATTCCACGGCGGCGCTCGATTCAATGACGGCGGCCGCGCCCGATTCGGCGCTGTCGTTTGCTTGGCCAAGGGCGGGAATCAGGAGAAACGCGAGGGCCGCCAGGGCCGGGGACTTCCGAGTATTTTTTTGCATGATTTTTCAATTGGTGCGCCCGAAAACGACCGGACTGACGAATGAATGATGCCCGAGTGTACGTAGCAGAGATCGCCTGAGTCAAGAAATTTGTCCTATCGGACGGCAATTTTCTTGTCAATTCTTTTGTGAAACGTTTTGTATCTCGGAAAGAATGGTGACGGGAGTATATGCGAAAAATAGCAAGTTGCCATTATGCGGGCGGGTGCCAAAAAAAGGATACCCGGGGGGAGTATGTTCAACGGCCTCCTATGAAATTGGTGCTCTGTAGAACGCAAACGTGATGACCGGCAGTCGTCGGGCGTTATCGTTTCAATAAATTCAGTTACGCTTGAGAATGAGCTTAACAGCAGGGCGGAACGGGCTTATGAGTGCACGCAAAAAAGTGCGTACAATTTGCCTGGCGCGCTGTGCGCATCACGATTTAAGGCACGCAATGAGTATTCCGAACATGAACGCCGACGATGACCAGGTCATCGCGGCCACCGAACGCTGGCTCGAACAGGCCGTCATCGGCCTCAATCTTTGTCCGTTCGCCAAGGCGGTGCACGTCAAGAAACAGGTGCGCTACGTGGTGTCGAACGCGACCACGCCGGAAGCCTTGCTCGAGACCCTGATGGACGAGTTGCAGGCGCTCTCCGACGCCGACCCCGAAAAGGTCGACACGACGCTGCTGATCCACCCCTTCGTGCTCAATGATTTCCTCGATTACAACGAGTTCCTCGATATCGCCGACGCCGCGCTTGAGGACATGGAGCTCGATGGCGAATTGCAGATTGCCAGTTTCCACCCGCAATACCAGTTCGCCGACACCCATATCGACGACATCGGCAACTTCACCAACCGCTCGCCGTATCCGATCCTGCATTTATTGCGCGAGGACAGCATTGAACGCGCGGTCGAGGCGTTTCCGGAGGCGTCCGACATTTTCGAGAAAAATATTGACACTTTAGAAAAGCTCGGCCATGCGGGCTGGGACGCGCTCGATGTCGGCCCCGCCAAATAAGGTGGCGCCGGTCATCCCGCTGAGCGCGCCGCCGCGCGCGGACACGCCGTGCGTGGCGGTGTGTTCGACGACCTTCGACGAGATCTGCCGCGGCTGCGGGCGCACCGTGGTGGAGGTGGCGCACTGGGTGTCGATGAACGACGACCAGAAGGAGTTGGTGTGGCAGCGCATCCTGGCGCAGGGTTATCCGCGACGCAATACCTGAGGTGTAATACCTGCGCTGTAAAACCTCCGCTCCACGTCATCCCCGCGTAAGCGGGGACCCATGTTGAGCTTGCTTACATCCTGCCGTTCGAACCTTCAGGCCCGGGAGCGAGTTTTAGAAATGTTTTGATGGCGCATCGTTGCATACTCAACATGGACAAACGCATGCGTTTGCGCTTTCGTGGAAATGACGCGGCATGGGGGGGGCGCCCCCCCGATCGAGCTTAAAAACTACCGATAAAATCCTTCTTGCCGACTTCGACGCCATTGTGGCGCAGGATGTCGTACGCGGTCGTCGCGTGGAACATGAAGTGCGGCAGCGCGTAGTGCAGCAGGTAGACCTGGCCCTTGAACTGCTTGGCGTTGGCGCCGCTGCTGGTGCTGATCTCGCGCTCGGCGCTGGCGCCGATGCTGTCCTGGCTCAAGCCCTCGATGAACGCGATCGTCTTGGCAAGGCGCGCCTTGAGGTCGCCGAACGTCACCTCGGTGTCCTCGTACTTGGGCACCTCGACCCCGGCCAGGCGCGCCGACGCGCCCTTGGCGAAGTCGGCCGCGACCTGGACCTGGCGCGCGAAGGCGAACATGTCCGGGTACAGGCGCGCCTGCAGAAGGGCCGCCGGCTCGATCTTCTTGTCGGTCGCGTGCGCTTCGGCCTTGTCGATGATGGCCGACAGGCTCGTCAGGATTTGCTTGAATACGGGCACCGAGGCCGAGTACATGGAAAATGTCATAGTGTTCTCCTTAAAAAAAGAGCACCGATCATAGCGTGTCGCGCCGGTTCGTGCTGGAGCGCCACTGTTTATGGGGCGGGACGCCGCTTTTGCTCACTTCCGGCGGCATTTGCGTGCATAATTCCAATAGTAAAACTTTATTGCCTGATTATTACCTGTCCCTTGTGAGCACCTGATATGGCCGCGATCCGCCCACATGCCTAGCACCTCCCACTACCAGCGCTTGCGCGAGCGCATCGGCGCGTGGTACGGGCTGTCGATCTATGGCGCCCTGATGCTCGTCGTGTGCGGCGGGCTGGTGCTGCCGGCCGCGATCGGCAGCTATGTGCTGATCGGGGTGCAGGAGCGCCAGTCGGCCCGCAGCGCGCTCGACGACGCGCTCCAGCGCAACGCCGACATCCTCGCGCTGGGCATGCAGGAGTCGCTCTGGAACATGAACGTCGAATCGGCCCAGTCGCTGGTCGAGTCGGTCATGCGCGACCCCTCGGTGCTGCGCATCAAGGTCGTCGGCCTGCCCAACGCCGAGTTCATGGCCGTCGACTCGCCCAACCGGCCCGTCGGCAAGGTCTACGTGGCCGAACGCGACATCCTCGTGCGCGGCGAGCGCATCGGCCGCGTGATGGTCTCGATGGACGACGCGCGCAGCCAGCTCGACCTGCGCAACAAGCAGCGCAGCTATGTGATCGTGCTGGCGGCGCAGATCCTGTCGTCGCTGCTGCTGATCGTGCTGTTCTTGAACAAGCGCCTGCTGTCGCCGCTGCGCAAACTGATGAGCTTCTCGGACCGCCTCTCGCATGGCGACTTCGAAACCCGGCTCGACATCGGGGGCACGGACGAACTGGGCCGCCTGGCCGAGCAGATGGAGCGCATGCGGGTCGCCATCAAGCACCTGTTCGAGGACATCGGGCGGCGCGAGGAGCGCTTCCGCACCATCGTCACGCAGGTGCCGGGCGCGGTGTTCCGGGTGCGCCCGGGCGGTCCGATCGATTTCGTCAGCGACGCCATTGAGGGCATCAGCGGCTACCCTGCCGCGCTGTTCATGCACAGCGACACCGAGATCTGGTCGGACATCGTGTGCGCGGCCGACCGCCGCCGCCAGCGCACCAATGTGCAAGAGGCGATCAGCAGCGGCAAACCCTACCAGATCGAATACCGCATCATCGACGCCCGCGGCGCCGAGCGCTGGGTGATCGAAAACGGCCAGCCGCAGCTCGACCCCGACGGCGCCGGGGCCTGGATCGACGGCATCATCGCCGACATCAGCGAGCGCAAACACAACGAGATGCGCATCGAAGCCCTGCTCGCCGAGCAGGGCGCGATCCTCGACAACGTCATGTTCGGCGTGATGTTCGTGCGCGAACGCCACGTGGTGTCGGTCAACCGCCGCTGCGAGGAGCTGTTCGGCTACGCCAACGGCGAGATGGTCGGGTCCTCGACCGCGCTCGTGTTCCCGGACCGCGAATCGTTCGAGCAGGCCGGCCAGATTCAATATCCGTCGCTCGCGCAGGGCCAGTACTTCAGCGAGGAGCGCCAGTACCGCAAGCGCGACGGCACCCTGTTCTGGTGCCTGCTCAGCGGCTGCGCGCTCGACGCCAACCACGTCGGCTCGGGCAGCATCTGGGTGTTCGCCGACATCACCGAGCGCAAGCTGGCCGAGGAAAAGCTGCGCCTGGCCGCCACCGTGCTCGAATACATCGCCGACGGCGTGATGGTGATCGACCTGGCCGGCGCCATCGTCGCGACCAACCCCGCCTTCACCGCGATCACCGGCTACACCGAGCACGAGGCGCTGGCCCGGCCCTACAGCATGACCCGCTCGCCCCTGCACGGCGACGCCTTCTACCAGCAGTTGTGGGACGACCTGGTCGAGGCCAGCTTCTGGCGTGGCGAGATCTGGAACCTGCGCAAGAACGGCGAGATGTACCTCGAGGGGCTGACCATTTCTGCCGTGCGCGACACCGGCGGCCAGTGCACCCACTATGTGGGCGTGTTCAGCGACATCACCAAGGTCAAGCAGTCGCAGGAGAAGCTCGACCACCTGGCCCACCACGACCCGCTCACGGCGCTGCCGAACCGGCTGCTGTTCCAGGACCGGCTGCAGCACGCGCTGCAGCGCGCGGCGCGCAGCGGCCAGCAACTGGCGGTGCTGTTCATCGACCTCGACCGCTTCAAGAACGTCAACGACACGCTCGGCCACCACGTCGGCGACGAGCTGCTCAAGCAGGTGGCGGCGGCCCTGACGGCGCAGCTGCGCGAGGGCGACACGCTGGCGCGCCTGGGCGGCGACGAATTCATCGTGCTGCTCGAGGACGTCGACGGCCACGCCGGCGCCGGCCAGGTCGCCGACAAGCTGGTGGCCATGTTCGAGCAGCCGTTCATGGTGCAGACGTACGAGTTGTTCGTGACGGGCAGCGTCGGCATCAGCGTCTATCCGCAAGACGCGACCGACCTCAACATTTTGGTGCGCAACGCCGACATCGCGATGTACCACGCCAAGGGGCGCGGGCGCAACGGCTACCAGTTCTACGCGCCGTCGATGACCGGCGACGGCGTCGACCGGCTGCGGGTCGAGGCCATGCTGCGCCGCTCGATCGAGAAGAACGAGATCTTCCTGAACTTCCAGCCGCAGGTCGAGATCGACACCGGCCGCCTGATCGGGGTCGAGGCGCTGGTGCGCTGGCAAAGCCCGGAACTGGGGTTGGTGCCGCCGATCCGCTTCATCTCGATGGCCGAGGACACCGGCTTCATCAACCAGCTCGGCAAGTGGGTGCTGCACGAGTCGTGCCGCCAGATGGTGCGCTGGGAGCAGGCCGGCCTGGTGGTGCCGAAGATCGCGGTCAACCTGTCGGTCAAGCAGTTCGAGCGCGGCAGCATCGTGAGCATGGTCTCGGCGATCCTGGCCGAGACCGGGCTGGCCGCCGAGCGGCTCCAGCTCGAGGTCACCGAATCGGTCATCATGAACACCGGCGACGCGCTGGTGTTCATCAACGACCTGCACGCGATCGGCGCCGGGCTGGCAATCGACGATTTCGGCACCGGCTACTCGTCGCTGGCCTACCTCAAGCAATTGCCGGTGCAAACGCTCAAGATCGACCGCAGCTTCATCAAGGACATCTCGACCGACGTCAACGACGAGGCGATCACGATCGCGATCATCCAGCTCGGCAAGAGCCTGAACCTGTCGGTGATCGCCGAGGGCGTCGAGACGGCCGAGCAGGCCGAGTTTTTGCTGCGCAACGGCTGCAACCTCGCGCAGGGGTATTTCTTCGGCAAGCCGGTGCTGCCCGGGGAGTTGCTGGCGCGCTGGATCGGCGGCGGCCAGAAGTCGGCCTAGCCGGGCGCCGTCCCCAGCAGGGCGCGCAAATTGCATTGTTCCTGCCAGGCGCGCCGCTCGGCGCTGCTGAGCGCCAGTGCGGCCAATTCGGCCGCGCTGTGCGCCAGTTGCGCCTGCAAAAGGCGCTCGGCCAGCGCCGGGTCGGGCAGGGTGGTGCCGAAAAAGGCGACCACGTCGCCGCGCTGGATCAGCAGGGTGGGGAAGTTCTCGACGTCGAGGTCGCCCACGAACTCGGCCTGGTCCTCGATGTCGATCCAGACGAACTGCTTGTCGGGGTGGCGCGCGGCCATCGCCTCGAAGGTGGCGCGGTAGGTGGAGCAGGTGCCGCACCAGGCGGCGCACAGGCAGGCGACGGTCCAGCGGTCGCCGGCCAGCTTGGCGGCGACGTCGGCGCGGTTGGTGGAGTCGAGGGTCAGGCTATGCATGAGCGGCATTCTACATCGCCCGCGCAAATCCGGCCCGGTGTGGCTTGGCAGAAATCGCGCTATGATCCTCATCGATAAAAAGGTTAACGTCATTCCCGCGAAAAGCGGGAACCCATGCTGAACTTGCCAACCCGCGGAGTTCAAACCTTCAGACCCGGGAGCTGTGCGTCTAAACTGTTGGAAGGCGCATAACTGCATGCTTAGCATGGGTCCCCGCTTTCGCGGGGAGTCATTTCTGCCAATGGCAGGAATGACGTTGATTTTGATATCTAAGTTTGCTGCGTGGCGCGTCGCCATGCAAACAGGTCGCAGGCGCATTGCCATGCAATGCGAAATCCCTGCTCCCCCTGTGTCCCTGTAGGGAGGGAGTTTGCGCTTGCATGCGCAAACCGGTTCGAGGCGCATTGCAGAGCAATGCGAATTCCCTGCTCCCCCCTGTGTCCCTGTAGGGAGGGAGTTTGCGCTTGCATGCGCAAACCGGTTCGCAGGCGCATTGCAAAGCAATGCGAATTCCCTGCTCCCCCTGTGTCCCTGTAGGGAGGGAGTTTGCGCTTGCATGCGCAAACCGGTTCGCAGGCGCATTGCAAAGCAATGCGAATTCCCTGCTCCCCCTACGGTAAAATACGGCATGCCTATCATTCTCGCCATTGAAACCTCGTCCGAACTGGCCTCCTGCGCCCTGATCCGCGACGGCGCCGTGCTCGCCCGTGAATCGTCGGGCGTGCGCACGCACTCCCAGTCCATCCTGCCGATGGTGCAGGAACTGCTGGCCGAAGCCGGCCTCACCCTGGCCGAATGCGACGCGCTCGCCTTCGGCGCCGGGCCCGGCTCGTTCACGGGCGTGCGCACCGCCTGCGGCATCGCGCAGGGGCTCGCCTTCGGCGCCAAGCTGCCGGTGGTGCCCCTGATCACGCTGGCGGCGATGGCGCTGGCCTGCCACCAGCAAACCGGCGCGACCGACATCGTCACCGTGCTCGACGCCCGCATGGGCGAGGTCTACTGGGCCCAGTACCGCCTTGCCGACCACCTTGCCGACCGCTGGCAGACGCTGTCCGAGCCGGCGCTGTGCGCCCCGGGCGCGGTCGAGCCGCTGCCGGCGAGCGGCCCGTTCGCCGCCTGCGGCAATGGCTTCGCCGCCTATCCCGAGGCGTTCGCGGGACGCGGCTGGGCCGCCGGCGCGCACGCGGACATCATGCCGCACGCGCGCGAACTGGCGCAGCTGGCCGGCGCCGCGCTGGCCGCCGGCGCCACCGTCGGCGCCGCCGACGCCCAGCCGCTCTACCTGCGCAACAAGATCGCGTTCACCAGCGCCGAGCGGCTCGTCATCAACGCGGCCAAGGCCGCCGCATGAGCCGTATGAACAAGGCCGACATCTTCGACCGCCTGTTCGAGTACGCGCCGATGGTCGTGGGCGACGTCGACGATGTCGTCGTGCTCGAACAGGACGTCTATCCGCACCCCTGGACGCGCGGCAATTTTGTCGACTCGCTCGCCACCGGCTACCACGGCTGGATCCTGCGCGACGACCAGCGCGCCCTGGTCGGCTACTTTTTGCTCATGGCGGTGCTCGACGAGGCCCATCTGCTCAATGTCGCCGTCTCGTTCGAGCGCCAGGGAGAGGGCATCGGCCGCTACCTGCTCGACAAGGTGGCCGCCACCGCGCGCGGCCTGATGGCCGAGTCGCTGCTGCTCGAAGTGCGTCCGTCGAACCAGCGCGCGCTCGACGTCTATCTTAAATACGGCTTCACCGAGATCGGCCGGCGCAAGGGCTACTATCCGGCCCACGACGGCCAGCGCGAGGACGCCATCGTGATGAGGTGTGTTTTATGAGCGGGACCGGACCGGCATCGGCGGCGCGCGCCGCCATTTTTCTCGAAGAGATGGGCATCGGCCCCTTGTGGACCTTGCGCGACATGGCCGCCAGCGAGCCCGAAACCATGGCCGCTGAAGAACCGATACCCGCAGAGCCGGCCGCCGCAGGGCCACGCGCTGCCGAGGTGCCGCCGATACGGGAAGCGCGGGCGACACCGCTCGTCGCTGAAAATCCCGCGCCAGCACTGGCTGCCGCGTCCGCCGCCGCGCCGACAGCCGCGCCGATAGCCGCGCCTTCCTCCGGCGCCGACTCGGCCTGGGGCGAGGAGCCTCCCGCCGCCCCGGCCACCGACGAGGAAATCGCCGCCATGGACTGGCCCGCGCTCAGGGCGGCCATCGACAGTTGCACCCGCTGCGGCCTGTGCAAGGGCGCGCGCAGGCCGGTCCACGGCGACGGCGCGCGCGCCGCCCAGTGGCTGGTGGCCGCCGGCGCCAGCACCGCCGCGGACGAGAAAGAACGCGCGCCGCTGGCCGGCGACCCGGGCCGCCTGCTCGACAACATGCTCGCCGCGGTCGCGCTCACCCGCGCCGACAGCGCCTATGTGACCAACCTCATCAAATGCCGCCCGACCAGCGCCAACGGCGGCGACCGCGCGCCCACGCGCGATGAGGCGCTGGCCTGCCGCCCCTACCTCGAGCGCGAACTGGCGCTCACCGGCGCGCGCGTGGTGCTGACGCTGGGCCAGATCGCCGCCAACGGCCTGCTCGACCAACCGCTGCAGGAGCCGCTTGCCGGTTCGCGCGGCGCCGTGCACGCGTTTAAGGGCGTGCCGATGGTGGCCACGCTGCATCCGGGCGAGCTGCTGCGGCGCGGGGCCGACAAGGCGCTGGCCTGGGCCGACCTGTGCATGGCGAAAGCGGCCGATGCCGCAAGCGGCTGACAACTACCAGGCGCTGTTTGCCGGCCGCTGGGGCCACCTGACCCGGCCCCATGTGCGCGCGCTGGCGTGGCTGCTCGACGCGCCCGGCCTGCTGGACCCGGCCGACCCGCATTGGCAGGGCAAGGTGGCCGCGCCCGAGCCGGCGTCGGCGGCGCTGGCGCACTGGCTGGCGCGACTCGAGCACGATCCGGCGCCGCTCGACGCCGCGCTCGGCGACCGGGTCCACACGCGCCTCGGCCTGTACGCCGAAAAACTCATGGCCTTCTACTACCAGGCGCACGGCCGGCTGGTGGCCCATGGCCTGCAGGTGCGGGCCAGCCGCAACGACACGGTCGGCGAGTTCGACTTTTTGCTCGAGGCGGGCCCGGACGCGGTCGAGCACATCGAGTTCGCGACCAAGTTCTATCTGCTGCAGGGCACGGCGGGGTCGCGCTTCGACACATTTCTCGGGCCGAACCTGGCCGACAGCCTGGGCGCGAAGATGCGCAAGATATTCGACAAGCAGCTGGTGCTGTCGGCGCATCCGGCGGCGCAGGCCTTGCTGCCGCGCCCCGTGGTGCGTTCACGCGCGCTGGTCAAGGGCTGGCTGTTCTATCCGGCCGGGGCGCAGGCTTCGACGCAGGGGATTTTGGCGGCGCACTGCCGCGGCTTCTGGTGCGCGCAGGACGAACTCGGCGCGCTCGAAGGGGAGCGCTTCGTGGTGCTGCCACGGCTTGAATGGCTGGCGCCGTACCGCACCGACGACGCAGCCGCCACGCTCGGGCCGGCGCAGTTGCAGGCGGCGGTGGCCGAGCAGTTCGCGCTCTCGCCGGCGCCCTTGCTGGTGGCCTCGGTGCGCGCGCAGGCGGGCGGCCTGGTCGAGGCAGAGCGCGGCTTCGTGGTGCCCAACGACTGGCGCGCGCGCGCGGTGGCGCGTTTCAACTAGCTGCAGCGGGTGGCGTTTGAACGAGACAGTGCTCGGGTCTATTCGGCAGACACCGCGGCCGGCGGCAGGCTTAATCCTTTGATCGCGGCGGCGCGGGCGGCATAGGCGTCGGAACGAACTCGTGGTACGGCCGGCGCTTGACCTGGCCTTGGACGAACATCGTATCAAGCGCCAGGCGGGCCGCGCGATGCCCGAACATAGAGGCTGTGGCGAACAGGGTAGCGGCCCTGTCCAGGTCCTGGCTCACGCCGTCACCAAGCAGGTAGGCATTGCCGAGAAAATATTGGGCTTCCTGGTTATTCTGGTCGGTGGCTTTGTTTAGCCATTCAATCCCCTCGGCCTTGTCCGCCGGCGATGCCCGCTCGAGCAGTGTGTGACCGAGGTATGCCTGACCCTCTGCCTCTCCCTGCTGCGCCGATTTGCGCAGCCAGCCCATGCCTTCTTCCGCGGAACCCAGATGCGGCGGCGCCTTCGTCAGCTCCAGGCCCAGTTGGGCCTGTGAGACCGGGCTGCCGCCGTCGGCCCCCTTGCGCAGCCAGACCAGGGCCTGGCGCAGGTCGCTGGTGCCGAAAAGGCCCGTTAAAAGGCCGGTGCCTAGCGCCTCGATCGATTTCAGGTGGCCCAATTTCGCCGCCACCTCAAACAGGCGCATCGCTTCGCCAAGGTCACGCGAGAGCCCCCGGCCGTGCTTGTGTCGCATGGCGAGGGTGTACATCGCATCGGGTCTTCGAAATCAAGGCCGCTGGATAGGAATTTCAAACGCGCGGCTTTACAGTCAATGCTTGTGCGCGCCGATCAGCGAGAGCGAATCGTGCACGCGCTGGTTGGCCGCGTGCGTGCGCATGATCAAGTACATGATCCCTGCCACCGATCCGCCGAACAGCAAGATGATGACGTCCAGATCCATGTCTAGCTTGATCATGATCGCGTACATCGCCAGCATGGTCAGGATCGACAGGTTTTCGTTGAAGTTCTGCACCGCGATCGAATGGCCGGCACTCATCAGAACGTGGCCGCGGTGCTGCAGCAGCGCATTCATCGGCACCAGGAAAAAACCCGACAGCAAACCGACCAGGATCAGCATCGGATAGGCCAATTGCATGGTCGACACCAGCGGCATGCAGGCCACGATGGCCCCCATCACGATTCCCATCGGGATGACGGACAGCGATTTTTTGAGCGGAATCAGGCGCGCCGACAACACCGCGCCGAAGGCCACGCCGACGGCCACCACCCCGACCAGCTTGGTGGCCTGGTCGAACGGGAGCAGCAGCGATTTTTCGGCCCACTTGAGCACCAGCAGCTGCAAGGTGGCCCCGGCGCCCCAGAACAGCGTGGTCACGGCCAGCGAAATCTGGCCCAGCTTGTCCTTCCACAGCGTCGCCGAGCAGTTCGCGAAGTCGGTGATCAGCTTGAACGGATTGCGCTCCTGGTTGGCGTAGACGGCGCCCGTCAGGGGGATGTGCAGATTGAACAGCGTGGCCAGCAGGTACAGCAGCGCGACCACCGTCAGCGCCGCCTCGGTCGCGGTTTCGATGCCGGTGTCGATGAACGGCACCTCGAACGACAGCAGCATGCCCGACAGGTGCGAACTCACCAGCGCGCCGCCGAGCACGGTGCCGAAGATGATCGACGTCACCGTCAGCCCTTCGATCCAGCCATTCGCATGGACCAGCTTCTCGGGCGGCAGCAATTCGGTCAGGATGCCGTACTTAGCGGGCGAGTAGACGGCCGCGCCGAAACCGACCACGGCGTAGGCCATGAGCGGATGGACATCGACGAAGAACAGCGCGCAGCCGGCGATCTTGACCAGGTTCGCGATGAACATCACGCGGCCCTTGGCGTAGGCGTCGGCGAAGGCACCCACGAACGGGGCCAGCAAAACGTAGAACAGCACGAACGTCAGTTTCAACAACGGCGGCAGCGTCTCCGGCGCCTTCATCCTCATGAGCAGATCAATGGCCACGAAGAACAGCGCATTGTCGGCCAGCGACGAGAAAAACTGCGCCGCCATGATTGTGTAAAAACCACGTTTCATTCTGTGAGGTAAAGGAAGCCTAGGTGGGTTGCTTTATACCATGAATGGGCTTGGCGCCGATCAAATCAACGCTGCGGAACGGGCCGCGTCCGGTAAAATACGATCTTCCCGCCACAACGAATTTTCCCCATGCCAAGGCCGCTGCGCGCAACCATCCACCTCGACGCCATGCGGCACAATCTGGCGCGCGCGCGCGCCTGCGCCCCGGGCGCCAGGGTGTGGGCGGTGGTCAAGGCCGACGCCTACGGGCACGGGCTCGCGCGCGGCATGCGCGGCTTCGCCGGCGCCGACGGCCTGGCGCTGGTCGAGACCGAGAACGCGGTGCGCCTGCGCGAACTGGGCTGGACCGGCCCGCTGCTGCTGCTCGAAGGTATTTTCGACGCGTCCGACGTCGCCCTGTTGCGTCAATACGGGCTCGAGAGCACGGTCCACTGCGCCGAACAGATCGACCTGCTCGAACATGCAAATCTGAATGGCCCGATCGATGTCCATTTAAAAATGAACACCGGGATGAACCGCCTCGGCTTCGCCCCGCACGCGTGCGCGGCGGCCCACGCGCGGCTGCGCGCCATTGCCGCGGTGCGCCGGATCACCCTGATGACCCACTTCGCCAACGCCGACGAGCTCGAGCACCCGCACCTGGGCATGCGCGAACAATTGCGCCGCTTCGGCGTCGGCGCGGCCGGCATCGACGGCGAGCGCAGCCTGTCAAATTCGGGCGGGGTGCTGCGCCAGGAGGCGCTGGCCGGCGCGCTCGCTAGCGACTGGGTCCGGCCCGGCATCATGCTGTACGGCGGCACGCCGGGCGGGCGCAGCGCGCTCGAATTCGGCCTGCGCCCGACCATGACACTGTCGAGCGCCCTGATCGGCGTCCAGCAGATCGACGCCGGCGAGTTCGTCGGCTACGGCAGCCGCTTCCGCGCGGAGCGGCCGATGCGCGTCGGCGTGGTCGCCTGCGGCTACGCCGACGGCTACCCGCGGCACGCGCCGCACGGCGGCCCGGTGCAGGTCGACGGCGTGCGCACCACGCTGGTCGGGCGCGTCTCGATGGACATGCTGGCGGTCGACCTGACGCCGGTGCCGGGCGCGCGGGTGGGCAGCCCGGTGCTGCTGTGGGGCGCCGGCCTGCCGATCGACGAAGTGGCAAATGCGGCCGGCACCATCGGCTACGAATTGATGTGCGCGCTGGCGCCGCGCGTGCGCGTGACGGAAGACGACCTGGAACCCCATGGCTAAAGCAAAAACGAACTACACCTGCAGCGACTGCGGCGGCGTGAGCACCAAGTGGACCGGCCAGTGCGGCGCGTGCCAGCAATGGAACACGATGGTCGAGACCGTGGTCGAGGCGCCCGGCCTGAACCGCCTGTCGAACCCGCAGCACAAAAGCCTGGCGCAGACGGCGCCGGTGCTGTCGCTGGCCGACATCGAGGCGGTCGACGTGCCCAGGTTCGGCACCGGCATCGAGGAATTCGACCGCGTGCTCGGTGGCGGGCTGGTGGCCGGCGGCGTGGTGCTGATCGGCGGCGACCCCGGCATCGGCAAGTCGACGCTGCTGCTGCAGGCGCTGGCCAACATCGCGCACGCCAAGAGCACGCTGTATGTGAGCGGCGAGGAGTCGGGCGCCCAGATCGCGCTGCGCGCGCGCCGGCTCGGGGTCGACGCCAAGGAGCTCAAGCTGCAGGCCGAGATCCAGCTCGAGAAAATCCTCGGCACGCTGGCCGACCTCAAGCCCGAGGTGGCCGTGATCGACTCGATCCAGACCGTCTATTCCGACGCCCTCAGTTCGGCCCCCGGCTCGGTCTCGCAGGTGCGCGAGTGCGCCGCCCAGCTCACGCGGGTGGCCAAGCAGACCGGCATCACGATCATCCTGGTCGGCCACGTGACCAAGGAGGGCGCGCTGGCCGGTCCGCGCGTGCTCGAGCACATCGTCGACACGGTGCTCTATTTCGAGGGCGACACCCAGTCGAGCTTTCGGCTGGTGCGCGCGATCAAAAACCGCTTCGGCGCGGTCAACGAGCTTGGCGTGTTCGCCATGACCGAGAAGGGGCTCAAGGGGGTGTCGAACCCGTCGGCGCTGTTCCTGTCGCAGCACGACAAGCAGGTGCCGGGCTCGTGCGTGATGGTCACGCAGGAGGGCACGCGCCCGCTGCTCGTCGAGATCCAGGCGCTGGTCGACGCGAGCCACCAGCCGAACGCGCGCCGGCTGTCGGTCGGGCTCGAGCAGAACCGGCTGGCGATGCTGCTGGCCGTGCTGCACAAGCACGCCGGCATCGCCGCCTTCGACCAGGATGTGTTCATCAACGCCGTCGGCGGGGTCAAGATCACCGAGCCGGCGGCCGACCTGGCCGTGCTGCTCGCGCTCAATTCGTCGATGCGCAACAAGGCGCTGCCGCGCGGGCTGGTGGTGTTTGGCGAGGTTGGCCTGGCGGGCGAGATCCGGCCCGCGCCGCGCGGCCAGGAGCGCCTGCGCGAGGCGGCCAAACTCGGCTTCTCGATCGCGATGATTCCCAAGGCAAACGCGCCCAAGCAGAAAATCGAGGGCATGACGATCGTGGCGGTCGAACGCATCGACGAGGCGTTCAACAAGCTGCGCGAGCTCGAGTAAGGGTTCGAGCAGGTACAAGGGTTCGGGCAGGTACAAGGGTTCGAGCAGGTACTAGCAGCCTGTCGGGCTTTCCCC
>NZ_PXWF02000093.1 GCF_003011895.2 Massilia glaciei
AAACCATTGTCTCGAAATCAGGTTCTACTATAATGCCCGGTATCAGGACGCGGCCGGAACCTTTACGGGTTTCTCGGCCAGCGCCGCATTGACCGTGCCGACAATTTCATCGATCGAATCTTCGCCATAACCGACATTGATGGTCCGGATCCGTCCATCCCGTCCGACCACGACCATGTGCGGCACGCCCTTGCGGCCGAACAACTTCGAACCGCGGTCGTCGATGTCACGGGTAAACATCATTTCCATCGGTGGCAGCCCACGCATCAGCGCCCCGAATTCGGGGCTCGACTGGATATTGATGCCAACCACCTGCAGTTGTTCCTTGCCGGCCGTCTTTTGCACGGTTTCGAGCACCGGAATCTCCTTCTGGCACGGCCCGCACCACGACGCCCAAAAACTGATCACGAGCACTTTTCCGAGGAAGTCGGACGCGGCCAGAGCCTTGCCGTTGCGGCTGCCGATATATTCGGGAACCGGATCGCCGACCTTCACCTGCGCCTGCACCGCCGGCGCCCACAGCACCAGCATGAGCAGCGCAAAGCCGCCGAGTTTTCTATTGATGCTCGTGGAAGTATTCATTGGCGTTTTTTCTTTCAGGTGGAGGCGAGGATGCAGCGTATGCGAGAATTATAGTTTAGTCAACAAGCCGCACATCACCAACGGAAATCAAGTGGCGGTGTCGTTGCCGCTGCCGCCAGCGGGCAAGACTGCGCATGATTCCGCGCGTGTTGGTCATTCGCTACAACGCATATGGCGTGCAATTTTTCAGCCACATCGTATAGACCTGATAGGTGCGCAACTACGGAGCAGGAAATTCTATGAGAAAGACTGGATGGCTAGCCGCCTCATTTTCTGACCCAATGACTTTCTCGCACACGAAAAAGCATTTGGTGCATCTTAAATCGATTGCGTTAAGGTCCTTGTACAACAGCAGCAGCTCCAGGCTGTCCTGCCACACCAACCAGCCCTACCAGAACCTCGACGACTTCAACCAAGTCCGGTGCTTTCAGCTTGTTCTTGGATAGAAATGCCTTCCACTGCTGCTGTTTCATTTGATCTGTAGCGAATGTCGCCGAAAGCCCGAGCGGCGTATCGATCGGTATCGGGGTCCCGCGGCGCTCAAAAGTTGCTTTGATAGCCTCGTTCAAAATTGCGCGGTCAATCGACGCATGCAGCGCCAAAATCCAGAGATCAAAGTAATCCTTCATGCGCGTGTTCGCGATCCCCAGGCTGACCATCGCCTGATATTTTTCCGCCACCACGGTGTACACAGGATAAGCGCGAAGTTGCGGCGCGGGCATATCAGCAAGCACAACCGGGAAGGAAACGCTTTCAGCTGCGGGAGTGACTGCATCGCCATAGCCGACATCGATTTGAATGGCACAGCGCGCACCGTCCAAGACGCCCCGCAAGGTCACGCGCACGCCCTCGTAGTTGGCATCCTTCCGGATCTCAGTGGCCATCACGCTGGCTTGATCGAATATCATACCGTCGTCGCAGATCTGCACGCAGACATCCTGAAAGACTGCCGCAAGATGTTCCATTCCAGCGGGACCAAAACCGAGCAGGTCGATGTCTCGGGTCGGCCTTTGTGGTTGGTCGAACCAGAGGTCGAACAACAAGGCGCCCTTCAACAGAAACTCATTCGACCATGTCGACACGCCAAGCCGATACAGCAACCTTTCAAGCGCGAACCGAGTGAGCATGAGATTGAAATCCAGCTTATCCGCCCGGGCCCGGTTCAGTAGGCGCGCGCGGACCGATGCGCCAACATTCTTCTTGGCTTTCATTCTGCCACCATGGATTCAATGTAAGGTCGCATCACATTTGTCACCCGACATATTTCTGCATAACGCCACAGCTCATCCATGCTCGCGCGTTTGCCCCGCCATGCTTCACGTAGCGCCTCGAGCGCGACATCAAGACCGATCTTGTTGCGGAATTTAAAGCAGTCGGCCACTGTCTTGGCAACGCAAAATACCCGCACATTCGTACCTGCGACATCGACCTCGTCGATCCCTTGCGTCATCGCTTCGCCCGACATCCGAATGATGCGCAGCGGCGGGTAGTCCATGCGGGGGGCATGCGCCTTGTGCGGAATGGCCAGCCAAATTTCGGAAGACTGTTGGGTAGTGAGCTCATGAAAGCGCAGTGCCGAGATCAGGCAGATCACGCCAGTCGAGCTCTTAGCCGACACTTCGGCCACGCTGTCATGCTCGGACGGCGTCCGGTCGGGCAGCGCGTACAGTCCGCGCCCGACTCGGACCAGGCGCCCGTCTTGAGTCAACCGCGCGAGTACGGCGCGGGGCGCGCCTGCAGAATCCACGTCGCGCGTGCGCAGTAGCCCGTTCAAACGGGCGAGCGTCAGGATCACGTCGGCGGAATGGGGTTTCATGAGCCCATTATATACAATTCCTCGGCAATCATCAACAATTGCCGAAAATTTGTACAAGAGAATCAAGCCACTGGCACGAGGCGAAAAAAAGCCCCAACTTGCGGGGCTCATGTTCAATTTCCTGGCGAAAACGGTGTCCTTAGGACTCTCCTATGAGAACGCGCCCCGTTTTTTGTGCTACCCCCGTCCCTCCCCCCGATATCGATAACTTCCGAGGCCGTTCAGCCAGATGATGACCGCGATGGAAGACGCGACGCGCGCAGCATTGCGGCCAAAAATAACCCTTCAAGCAAGGTCAATCTTTTGCGCCAAGTCCGTGTTTCCGTCCATACCATCGCACGGCAGCACACAGTGAAAATACCAGTGGAAGAAGGATCAAGCTGACAACCGTTGTTCCCCAGAAAAACGTATCCCATCTGACTGCCGCCTGCGCTACGTCCGCGAGGGAAGCGATAAATATGATTGCCGACGATGTCACAACTGACAAGACAGGGGCCGCGATCGCAGAAGGACGAAGTAGCTGCCAGAACTTCGCGCACATGCAGTGTTTTGAAACTGCAAACCCGACTATCGCAGAAACAAGGGAGACCGGCAAAAGCGTGTACGTCGGTTCCCAGAATTTGATTCCATAATGGCCGTTAGAATCCAGTAGCATCGTTCCCTGAAAAAATATCGCAAGCAAAGTGCTCGGCAGCGCAAAGAGAATGGCAACGCGCAGACCCAGTCTCGTCATCGCGATCGAATTGCTTTGACCAAAATCTGATGCCGGTGAGCGATATGGATTCATTAACGTAGCCTTCCCTCAGATGAGTTTGGCCTGTTTCAGGTACTTCTCCACATCGCGATACTGATCGTCGCCGGCCGCGTAACGCACCAGGTTGCGTGCGGTCTTGAGCCATTCCATGGTCGAGGACTGGCTTTGCTCGAGCGCGTAATCGAAATCCGACGGGCCGATCGGGCGTTCCGGACTGCCGGTAAGGATGTCATGGATCGCGCTTTCCTTGGCCAGGTCGATGATGCCGTCGATGTCCGCACCCGAGTAGTTCTCGGTCGCCTTCGCCAGCGCGTCGATGTCGATGCCTTGTGCCGGAACGTCGCGCATCTTAATCTCCAGAATGTGGCGGCGCGCTTCCAAGTCTGGCGGTGGCACGAAAACTTGCCGCGTGAACCGGCCCGGGCGCTTCATCGCGGAATCGACATCCCACGGCATGTTGGTCGCTCCCAGGAACAGCAGGTTCTTGTTGTCGCGCTCAACGCCGTCCATTTGCGACAGGAATTCATTGACGATAGTGCGGCTATGTTCGCTCTGCGCCTTGGAGCGCGAGAACGCGAGCGCGTCCAGTTCGTCGAAGAACAGCACACAGGGCTTTTGCGCCCGCGCCCGGTCGAACAGTTGGGCAAGATTGCGTTCGCTCTCGCCCATCCACATATTAAGCACATCGCTGATCCCGACCGAGATGAAGCTGGCATTGCATTCGCCGGCAATGGCACGCGCAATCATGGTCTTGCCGCAGCCGGGAGGCCCGTACAACAGGATCCCGCCGCCGGCCTGTTTCTTGAAGCGCTCAAACAGCGAGGGACGCAAGAACGGTTCGATGATGTTCAGCCGCAGCAGTTTTTTCAACGCGGACATGCCACCCACGTCGTCAAAACGAATCTGGTCGTCCGGCTTGGCTTTAAGCGGCACCACTTTCTCGGTGCCGCCGATCAGCGACAAGGCCGGTGCGCCACTTGGCCGGGCCGACTTTTCCAGCTGCTCGAGTTGTTCGTCGAGCGTAAAGCCGACATGCTGGCGCGCGCGCGAATAGGCGCTCAGGGCATCGGCACGGCGGTCCAGCGCGAGCAGCGCGCGCGCCATGCCGGTCAGGCTGGCCGCATCATTGGCCTGGCGCGAGGCAAGCTCATACTGCTTCAGCGCGGCTTGCGCATCGCCGGCCGCCAGCAACAGCGCTGCGTAATCCAGGCGCGCGGCGGCATTGAAAGGATCGTCGAGTAGTGCTTGTTCGATTTGTTCGCGTGTCATTGTCATGGTTCAAATTCCGGCGCGGCGTTGCAGCCAACGCGTCAGTAACGATGGGTAAATCCAGGAATAGACGCAGTAGGAGATCAGGGTCGTGTTGATCGTCCCCGTCCACTCGCCGCCGATGTAGTTGTTCAGCTGTGTCAGGCCGAACAGGGTAAGCAGGAAAAAGCCGATCGTGGCACCCACGCCCCAGCGATTGAATGGCCACAGGGGAATCATGGTCCAGTGCGTAAGCGTTTCGAGCTGGACCACCATGCCAAGAATCTCTGCCGAGTCGGGCTGGGCGCGCAGCAGCTCGATTGCGATCCGTTTCGCGGACCAGTACTTGCCCTGTTCGGTCAGGTGCACGATGAGCAGGCGGCTGGTCCATTGGTCTTCCGGATACTTGCGCAGCAGTTCGGACAATTTTATTTTTTGCGCATTTTGGTTCCCCTTGATCAGGTCACCCATCAGGCAGGCCGCCAGCGCCTGATCGTTGTTGGGATCGAGCCGGAAGGCTTCGCGCGCGAGTGCGTCTGCCTTCTTCACGTGCAGGGTGCGGTACATGAGCAGCGAATAGTGTGCGTACAGCGTCGCATTCTGGGGATGCTCGCGCAGCAAGTCGAGCAGGACCGCTTCCGACTTGACCAATTCCTTGAGCGCCTCGTAGACGGAAACGAGCAGGAAGCGGCCGGCCAGGTGCTCGGGGTCGCGCGTCAACAGTTGCAGCAGCGTGTCTTTGGCCTTCTCGAAGTGCGTGTGTTCAACATCGATACGGGCTGCCTCGTACAGCAAGTCGCTATCGTCGGGGAACTCTGTAAGCGCAAGAGCAAGCTCCTGCGTTGCCAGGTGCAAGCGGCGCCGCTCGATCAGGTTCGAAATGCGTTGCTGGTACTGGCCAGCGCTCAGGTTGGCGCTATCGCTCATTTGCTCACCATTAAGGCTAGGACGAAGTCGGTGGCGTGCGCAGTTCCGTAGGTCATGCCAACGCCGAGGACGGTGCACACGAGGCAGGGAATCCAGGCCGACGGCAGGTCCGTCAGCATATTGCTGGAGCGGTGCTGCTGGCGATGCAGGAGGTAGAACCCACCCCAAAGCAGCACCGCGTAGACGCGCAGCATGGTGTACATTGGCTGGCGGGCGCCGGTTGCTTGCGCGAACCATTGCACGGCCTCAGGCAGGGGATTCGTGGTTGTCGCGATCATCACCCCGATTACGCCGGCAATTGCAAGCAGGTAAATGGGGACGTCGAGCCATCGCCTGAGGCGGTAGGAGTTCAGCGCGCTGTACAGGATCACGGGGAAAGGCCCGAGGAAAAATCCGGGCAGCAGGCTCCATGTGATGGAATACAAACCAACGGCCGGTGGCGCGTTGGTCAGGGAGGGACGGAGCAAATCTTCACGCATGTTGCTGGGAGGCCTAAGTGAGTTGGGGCAAAACCTTGTGATTTTAAACTAACTATTAGCCAGAACCTACGGAATGTAGTTATCGGGGCCAGACCTCTCAACTACGAAAAATTTCGGAATTGAGGTCTGGCCCGAATAGATAAAAATATTCGTCACTTTCCAATAACTGCCGACATATTGCGCAAAGGCTTCAAGTCTCTCGCACGCGTGTTCATCGTTCCAAACCCCGTGGCTTCACAAAAGCGGCTGTCACTCGTTTACCGCGTCGATGCGGGCACCGCGAGCGCCATCAGCACGACGAACCAAACCTGACCAGGCACTTGCGCCGCGTATAGCGGACGCTCGGGCAGTGCAGCGCCCTTGGAAATTTGCCGTGGGGCCAAGGCTGGGCGCTCTCCCCTTGATGTAAAGGCGTGCCGAGCGAGTTTTAGGCGGGCCGCTGCTATACCTTGGAACGTGGTCTGGTGAGGGGGTGTCATCGCTGCGTCATGCAGAGCCAATAAAATCGCAACGGTTTCCGTTTAAAGGCGCTCATGACTCGCACAACCATCCTCCTGCTCAGCGTTTCTGCCGGCACTGGGCACACGCGTGCAGCGGAGGCACTTCGCGCCCAAGCCGGTGGCGCCGGGGACGTCGAGGTGATCCACCTCGATTTGCTGAACTTTGTCAGCCCTCTGCTACGGCTAGTCTACGCTGACCTTTATTGCACGCTTACGAAAGTCATGCCGACGGTATGGCGTGCGCTCTACCATCTCACCGACAATGCGCAACCTGGCGGCCTTGGCCACCGCATGCGGCGCTGGGCGGAACGCGCCAACAGCCGGCAGTTGTTATACGAGATCGAGCAACTTGCCCCTGACCTCATCGTTTGCACCCACTTCCTGCCCGCCGAGTTGCTGTCACACTTGCTCGCTTCGGGCGCAGTGCGATGCCCGGTCTGGGTGCAGGTCACGGATTTCGATTTGCACCGCATGTGGGTGCATGAGCACATGGCTGGCTATTTCGCTCCCAACGACGAGGTCGCGTTCCGGATGCGTGGCTACGGCATTGCCGCCGATGCGATCCACGTCACTGGCATCCCCATCATGCCGGCATTCTCAATACCGGCGCAACGGGACAAGCTGGCACGAGAGCTTGGTTTGCAGCCCGAGGTGTCGACGATCATTTTGATGGGCGCAGGCAACGGCTTTGGAAACGTGGCCGAGCTTGCCCGGCACATCCTTTGCACATGGGACCACGTCCAGCTCATCGTCCTGGGCGGCAGGGACCAGCAGACGCTGGCCGAGTTGCACGCCCTCGCTGCCAGTCATCCTGGACGCCTGAAACCGATAGGCTATACCAAGGAAATCGAGCGGCTCATGGCATGCGCCGACATGATCGTCACCAAGCCGGGCGGCTTGATCACTTCGGAGTCACTGGCGATGGGCTTGCCAATGATCCTGATTGCCCCGATCCCCGGACAGGAGGAACACAATGCGAATTACCTGCTTGAGCAAGGTGTCGCCTTGCAGGCAAGCAATCTGGCCACACTGACATACCGGATCGGCAACCTGCTGGCCCACCCGGAAAAGCTCGCCGGCATGCGGAACAGGGCACTGCCGTTGGGCCGCCCCGGTGCCGCCGGCCAGGTACTCGATACCGTTTTTACCCATCTCGAAAAACAGCAATGCCGACTCCACATTCAATCCAGCTCGTCACTACTTTAGCCGCCATCTTCGTGCTTGCATTCTTTTTTGCAAAGGCCGAAATCCATATCGAAGGGGATGCAGGCTGGGCCGCCAATTTGCCCACCTGGCGCATCGAGAAACACTGGCTGCTCGATGTTTTTTGGGGTGGCCGTCCGATGACCGGCTACCATGCGTGGGTTTTCCCCTTCATCTTCATCTTCTTTCATTTCCCGCTGTTTTACATGGCGGAGTGGTCATGGCAGCTGGAGGCGCGCGTCGTGGCGTCAATCATGCTGTTCTGGATCGTCGAGGATTTTCTGTGGTTCCTGCTCAACCCTGCCTTTGGATGGAAGCGATTTCATCCGCAATACGTCACTTGGCACAAACACTGGATAGGCGGTGCGCCGATTGAATACTGGCTATTCTCCGCGCTGTCCGCGCTGCTATTTTATTTATGGTACTAGTGCACCGCCCAGAAATCCGCCGAATCGGGTATCTATAAAGGCATCTCAAATGCATTGCGTACGCGCGCGCACAGATCACCGGGCGTGCGTGAAATCACTTCGTCGGGCACATCGAATTTCTGGGTCAGCCTGTCGTGGTCCTCGAAGCCGTAGGAGACCATGAACGGATGCATTCCCATGTTGACGGCCGCCTGGAAATCCTTGTATTCGTCGCCGCAGATATAGGAGCGCGCCGGATTGATGACAAATCGTTCGCGCGTCAGCCGGAACTGCATGGTCTTTTGCTCTTTGAGTGGAACATGGTCAAAGAAATCGAGCGCGTCAACGTCGATGTCATGTCTGCGGAATAGCTGGCGCAATGTCTCCAGCGGCTCATTGGTGATATTGCGCGTGACCACGCCAACCACGGTATCGGGGTCGGCGATCAGGGCACGCATCAGCTTTGCGATCCCTGGATACAGGCTAGCCTCGCTGCGGTACACGTCGGTGAGCGTAGCGACGATTTTCTTGCGGCCTTGCTGCCGAATATTCTGTTTGATAATCGACGGAAATTCCTTGAGCCCGCCAAGATATTTGAAGAGGTGATGCCGCTTTTGAAAACTGGTTTCGTCGCCCAGTGTCATACCGTGATGAACGAAGGTCGCCTCGATCGCTGAATAGGCATCGATCGTGGTGCCATCCGCATCAAGAATGATGAGCCGTTTCTTACTTTGGTACATAACGCCGCCCTCCTCGATTTGGCGGAACGGTGCCCGCCCGGATGAGCGGATCAAATTTCCACCATGTGGCAACCCGATGGTATCGACGGGATACGACCGGCGTGTGACACAGCAGGCACCGCCGGGCTCTGGACTGCGAAATTGCCGAACATTTCGAATCGTTGGTCGCCGAGCAGAGACAGGAGATGGCGGACTTGGCGGTGAAATAAGAACGCGCAACGCACTGCGGACGTTCGTGGTTTGGTCGATCACGCGCGTCCCTCGGATACATGTCCCCGCTAGCCACACCTCAAGCTTGAACCGATTGGTCGCAGGGTATGCACGGGTCGGCGCATTTGACTAAACTGCCGCCCGGCCGTTGCCTAAGGTGGATGCTTTCGTACCTGAGGAGTTTCCATGCGCGTTTTACTTTCCTTCATCGACCACTAGCAGCCTGTCGGGCTTTCCCC
>NZ_PXWF02000094.1 GCF_003011895.2 Massilia glaciei
GCCTCCGGCGCCACGGGCGACGGCAGGGTGCTCGTCTGCGGCGCGCCCGGCGCCGCCGGCGCGCCGTCGGACAGGCCGGCAGGCAGCAGGCCGAACTGCCAGGCCATGCCGGCGGCGGCCAGCAGCACGCCGGCGCCGAGCGCGAGCGCGCCGAGCGGCATGCCCTTGCGTTTGCCGTTGGTCGGGAAGCGCACCTCGGAGAACGCGGCCGGCTTGTCGCGCCGCACCGTGGTATTGGTGGCGTCGTTGGGCGCGGGCGCGTCGAGCGCGATCATGGCCACCAGCGGCGCCGCGTCGAGCTTGACGACCTTGGCGTAGGCGCGCACGAAGCCGCGCACCACGGCCGGGCCGGGCAGCGAGGCGTGGTCGCCCGCCTCGAGCGCGACCACCTGGCGCGTGGCCAGCTTGAGCTGGTCTGCCACCTGCTCGACCGACCAGCCCATGGTTTCACGCTGGGCGGCGAGGATCTTGCCGGGTACCGTCTGGTTGCCACCGCCCGGCATTGCCGGTTGTTCTACCAACTCTGAACTCATTGTTGTTCCTGTCTCACTCATCAAATGCGCCGCGCGTGTACGCGGCGTACTCCGGCGACCCGGCGTGGCGCCGGCGCAGCTGGGTGGCCATGCTGGTCTCGGCGGCGTTGTCGCCGAGCTTGCGCTCGATCCGGATCCCGAGCCACAGCAGGTCGGCCGGCAGCGTCTCGAGCTTCGCGTTCGCCTTCAGGCGGCTCATGAAAAATCCGGCGCGCGTGTAATCGCGCCGTTCGTAATAGACCCGCGCCAGGCCGGCGCTGATGGCCGGCAGCTCGGCGTCGAGGCGCAGCGCGTCGAGCAGATAGCGCTCGGCCAGGTCGGGCTTGTTAAGCTTGAGGCTGCAGTTGCCGGCGTTGAGCAGCGCGTTGATCGGCGAGCGGTAGCGCGGGTCCTTGAGGGCCACGTCGAAGTACGCCATGGCCTGCTGCGCCCGCCCGTTCTGGCACAGGAAGGAGCCGTAGTTGTTGCTGATCTCGGGGTCGGCCGGCGCCAGCCGCAGCGCCTTCTGGTAGTTCTCGTCGGCCAGCGCCAGCTGGTTGCCCATCGCCGTGTAGATCAGCGCGCGCATGCCGTAGGCGTCGGCGAATTCGGGGTTGGCGCCGAGCGCCTTCTTGATCTCGTCGAGCGCGGTCGCGTATTGCTTGTTCTGGTAGTAGCCGATCGCCAGCTGCAGCCAGATGTTGGCGCGCTTTTCGGCCGTGGTCTGGTCGGACAGGGTCTTGAGCTCGGCGCGGCTGCCGCCATCCATGCCGCCACCCATGCCGGCCCCGGTGCCGCAGGCGAGCAGCGAGGCGGCCAGCGCGCAAGCACCCAGCCGCGCCGCCCAGCGCCCGGCGGCGCGGGCGCCGCCGCGCCGGTCCACGCCGCGCGCGCTCACGACGGGATCTCCACGATGCGGCCGAAATCGGGCCCGAACTTGGTTTTGTATTCAGCCATTTTCTCCATCCGTTCCTGGACCCGTGTGCGGTCCTGCACTTCACCGGCCAGTTGGCCACAAGCGGCGTCGATGTCGTCGCCGCGCGTTTTGCGTATCGTTGTCACCAGCCCGCCGTCGATCAGCACCTGCGCGAACGCCTTGATGCGCGGGTTGTTCGAGCGCAGCAGCCCGGACTCGGGGAACGGGTTGAACGGGATCAGGTTGAACTTGCACGAGACCCCGGTCTCGCGGTCCTGGACCAGCGCCAGCAGCTCGCGCGCGTGCTCGTCGCTGTCGTTGACGCCGTCGAGCATGCAGTATTCGAACGTGATGAAGTCGCGCGGCGCGAACGCGAGATAGCGCCGGCAGGCGGCCATCAGCTCGCGCAGCGGGTATTTTTTATTGAGCGGGATCAGGCTCTCGCGCAGCGCGTCGTTGGACGCGTGCAGCGACACCGCCAGCGCCACCGGCACGTCCTGCGAGAGCTTGTCGATCATCGGCACCACGCCCGAGGTCGAGAGCGTGACGCGGCGGCGCGACAGGCCGTAGGCGTTGTCGTCGAGCATGAGCTTGAGGGCGGTCGCGGTCGGCTCGTAGTTGAGCAGCGGCTCGCCCATGCCCATCATGACCACGTTGGTGATCTGGCGCTCGCCCTTGGGGCCGGGCTCGACGCCCTTGGTGCGGCGCAGTTCGAACTCGGCCATCCAGAGCTGGCCGATGATCTCGGCCACCGTCAGGTTGCGGTTGAAGCCCTGCTTGCCGGTCGAGCAGAAGCGGCAGTTGACGGCGCACCCGGCCTGGGTCGAGATGCACAGGGTGCCGCGGTTCTCCTCGGGGATGAACACGGTTTCGACGGCGTTGCCGTTGCCGACGTCGACCAGCCACTTGCGCGTGCCGTCGGTCGAGGTGTGGTCGCTGATGGTGGCCGGCGCGCGGATCTCGGCGCGCGTGGCCAGCTTGTCGCGCAGCGACTTGGCCAGGTCGGTCATGGTGTCGAAGTCGCGGGCGCCGAACTGGTGGATCCAGCGTTGCAATTGCTTGGCACGGAACGGCTTCTCACCCAACTCGGCGCAATAAGCGACCAGTTGCGCGGGATCGAAGTCCAGCAGGTTGGTGAGGGTCGTCATAGGGTTCTCAGTGAATTAGGTGCATCTTATTGCATTTTAATTGCATTACAGCATTACATTTCAGCATGCATTCGGCATTACATCTCGGCATTACATCTCGGCGCCGCATCCGGCATCGCGCCGGGGCGCCGCCTCCGTGCCCCGCGCGCCCAATGGGCCGGGCGCGCGGTTCAAGAGATTCCAGGCCGGAGCTTCCAGGCCGGAGCTTGCAAGCCGGCCGGGGCCGGCCACCGGCAATTAACGCGAGTACACGTTCAGGGCTGGGAAGTAGTAGGCGATCTCGACCGCCGCGGTCTCGGCGGCGTCGGAGCCGTGGACCGCGTTGGCGTCGATCGAATCGGCGAAATCGGCGCGGATCGTGCCTTTTTCGGCCTTTTTCGGGTCCGTCGCGCCCATCAGGTCACGGTGGACGGCGATCGCGTTCTCGCCTTCGAGCGCCTGGACCATGACCGGGCCGGAGATCATGAAGTCGACCAGGTCCTTGAAGAAAGGACGGGCAGCGTGCACGGCGTAGAAGCCTTCGGCCTCGGCGCGCGACAGGTGCGTCATGCGGGCGGCGACCACTTTCAGGCCTGCGCCCTCAAAGCGGCTGTAGATTTGGCCGATGACGTTTTTTGCTACTGCATCTGGTTTGATGATCGACAGGGTGCGTTCGATTGCCATTTGTAAAAACTCCAATAAAAAGAAAGGTTTAATGTCGAGTAGTGGGACTCAATCAACCTTCGATTTTACCATACAACACCCTTTTTTGACGGAGTTTGCGCACCCGCCCTGGCCGCGCCGCCCGCGCGCCGGCGCCGGGCCGGGGTTTCACGGCCGGTTTGGGGGCCGGTTTGGGGCCCTCTTTGCACGCCAACTTACAGCTGTGCTATGCTTTTCGCGTAACCCATCCACCGGAGGCCACATGAGCACAATTATCAACAATCCCTACGACCTTGGCGCCGGCGCCCTCGCCGCGCGCAACAAGGTATTGCGCAACACCTACTGGCTGCTCGCGCTGTCGCTGATCCCGACCGTGTTCGGCGCGTTCCTCGGCGTGGCCATGCAAATTCCCGTACCAAGGGGCATTTTCGGCTTCCTGTTCTTCATGGCCGTGATCTACGGCGCCTATTACGCCGTCGAAAAGACCAAAAACTCGGGCGCCGGCGTGTTCGTGCTGCTCGGCTTCACCTTCATCCTCGGCCTGATGCTCACGCCGCTGATCGGGCGCACCCTCGGCTACGGCAACGGCGGCATGCTGATCATGACCGCCTTCGGCGGCACCGCCGCCGTGTTCGCCGTGATGGCCTCGATCGCCACCGTCAGCAAGACCGACTTCTCGGGCATGGCCAAGTGGCTCACGGCCGGCGCCGTGGTGCTGATCCTGGCCAGCCTGGCCAATTTCGTGCTCGGCATGCCGATGTTGTGGATCCTCATTTCGGTCTGCGCGATCGGGATCTTCTCGGCCTTCCTGCTCTACAACGTGCAGCAGGTCGTCAACGGCGGCGAGACCAACTACATCAAGGCGACGCTGAGCATCTACCTCGACCTGTACGTGATCTTCAGCCATCTGCTCAGCCTGCTCGGCCTGGGCGGCTCGTCCACCAACGACTGACCTTCGCCGCGCGCAGCAAAAAGCCGACCCGCGGGTCGGCTTTTTTTACGTCCGGCCGCGCTGCCGGCCTTGAAATTGACGAGCCCGGCGCCGAGGTCGGGGGGCGCCCAGGCCCGTGAGTGGGCGCAGTTGCATGGTGCCCCCTGGTCTGGAGCGGATGGGCAAGAATTGCCTTGATCGGTCCAGTGCCCGCCGGATGCTCCACGCCGTTTATTCGATATCAATAAATCCACAATGCAAAATCCGGGCGTCAAAAAACGCGCTTGCCGGGGCGGCCAAGCGCGTGGCGCTGGGAGCGGCGCGGCTCAGAGGCTGAGAGTTTTTCGGGCGTGTCCGAGCAGCCCGCCAGAAAGCGGCAGATCGAGGCGCAAAGCACAGCCATAGCGGGCTATGGCGAGCATTTGCAACGACGAACTGGCGCTTTCTGGCGTGCTGAGCGGGCATGATCGAAAGACTCTCAGCCTCTCAGGCGGCCTGCGCGGCGGCGGCGGCCTGCGTGGCGGCGATGGCCTGCGTGGCGGCGATGGCGGCCGCCTCGGCCGGACCCGGCAAGTCGAACACCGCCATCGATTCCACGTGCGAGGTGTGCGGAAACATGTTGACCACGCCGGCCTTGCGCAGCACATAGCCGGCCTGGTGGGTCAGGATGCCGGCGTCGCGCGCCAGCGTCGACGGGCTGCACGAGACGTAGACGATGCGCTGGGGCAGCATTTCGGCGTGCGCCGCGCGCAGGCCGGCGAGCGCCTCGCACAGCGCCATCGCGCCGTCGCGCGGCGGGTCGATCAGCATGCGGTCGAACCTGCCCAGCGCCAGCAGGTCGTCGCTGCCGACCTCGAACAGGTTGCGCGTCGAGAACGAGGTGGTGGCGGCCAGGCCGTTGGCGAGCGCGTTGTCGCGCGCGCGCGCGGTCAGCGCGGCGCTGCCCTCGATGCCGACCACCTCGCGCGCGCGGGTCGCCAGCGGCAGCGTGAAGTTGCCGATGCCGCAGAACAGGTCGGCCACGCGCTCGTGCTTTTGCACGTCGAGCAGGCGCAGCGCGGCGCCCACCAGCACCCGGTTGATGTGGTGGTTGACCTGGGTGAAGTCGACCGGCTTGAACGGCATGCGCACGCCGAACTCGGGCAGCGTGTAGGCCAGCTCGCGCCCGAGCGGGTAGAACGGCGCGGCCGTCTCGGGGCCCTTGGTCTGGAGCCACCACTGGATGTTCCACTGGTCGGCGAAGGCGCGCAGCAGGGCCTCGTCGGCCCCGCTCAGGGGCGCCATGATGCGCAGCACCATCGCCGTGGTGTCCTCGCCGACGGCCACCTCGATCTGCGGCATCTGGTCGTAGATCGACAGCGCCCCGACCAGCGCGCGCAGCGGCAGCAGCATCGCCGCCACGTGCGGCGGCAATATCTTGCAGTCGCTCATGTCGGCCACGAAGGCCGAGCGCTTCTCGTGGAAGCCGACCAGCACCGCGCCCTTCTTGGCCACGTGGCGCACCGACAGGCGCGCGCGGTAGCGGTAGCCCCAGGTCGGGCCGTGCATCGGGCGCATGATGGTTTGCGCCTTGACCTTGCTGATGTGCCAGAGGTTGTCCTCGAGCACGCGCTGCTTCATGGCGACCTGGGCCGAGGGCTCGAGGTGCTGCATCGAGCAGCCTCCGCAATTGTCGAAATGCGGGCACTTGGGATCGACCCGCATCGACGACGGCTTGTGCAGCGCCGTCATGCGCGCGGCCTCCCAGTTCTTCTTCTTCTTGAACGACACAAAGCTCACCCGCTCGCCCGGCAGCGCGCCCTCGACGAAGACGACCTTGCCCTGGCTGCCGTCGTCGTTGACGAGGTGGCCGACGCCGCGCGCGTCCATGTCGAGGGATTTGATGTCGATGATGTTCTCTGGCATGGCGTCAATAGTCAAAAATGGGGGGCGCGCGGCGCGGCGCGCGGCGGCACGGAAAAGGGAGGGCTTGGGGCGCCGCGGGCCGGGCCGGTTCCGGCCGACCCCGGCCCGGGCGCATCATAGCAAGGAATCGCGCACCACGCCACGGGCGGCCATGGCCCGCTTGAGCTTGACGAGCGCCTCCTGCTGGATCTGGCGCACGCGCTCGCGGGTGACGCCCATCTCCTCGGCCAGCGTCTCGAGCGTGGCCGGGTCGTCGTTGTCGAGGCCGAAACGGCGCACGATCACCACCCGCTGTTTGTCGGGCAGCTTGGTGAGCCAGTCGCGCACCAGCACCGTCATCTCGTGGTGCTCGGCGCGCGCGTCGGGGCCGTCGCCGGCGTCGCCGGGCAGCATGTCCATCAGGCTCGACTGGGGGTCGTTGTCGAGCGGGGCGTCGAGCGAGGTCGCGTGCTCGGACAACGCCAGGATGTCCTGCACCTCCTCGACCGGGCGCCCGACCAGGTGCGCGATGTCCTCGGCGCAGGCGTCCTTGCCGTCGTGGTGCTGGGCCTCGAGGTGGTATTTGGCGCGCAAGATCTGGTTCAGCTCGCGCACCATGTGCACCGGCAGGCGCACCGTGCGCGCCTGGTTCATGATGGCGCGCTCGATGCTCTGGCGGATCCACCAGGTCGCGTAGGTCGAGAAGCGGAAGCCGCGTTCGGGCTCGAACTTGTCGATCGCGCGCATCAGGCCGATGTTGCCCTCCTCGATCATGTCGAGCAGGACCACGCCGCGGTTGATGTAGTGCTTGGCGATCGAGACCACCAGCCGCAGGTTGTGCTCGATCATGGTCTGGCGCGCCGGGAAGTCGCCGGCCTTGGCCAGGGTCGCGTAATGGACCTCCTGCGGCGCCGTCAGCAGCGCGCGCATGCCGATCTGGTTCAGGTAGTGCTGGGTGGTGTCGGTCGAGAGCTCGGCGGCGAGCACCTTTTTGAGCTCGTCGACGGTGTCGAGGACGGCCCCGGCGGCCAGGCGGCCGGGGCCGCCGTCGGCGTCGATGACCTCCCCGTCCATCGGCTCGTCCGGGAAATCATCCCGGGCGGAATCGTCCTGGACTGAATCATCCTGGGCGGAATCATCTTCGGCTTGGTCCGGCGAGTGTTTCATGGGCGCTTCTTCTGCGGGTTGGGCGAGGTCCGCCGCATGCGTGCGGGCGGACCTTAGCGGTTGGGCAGGAATCTCGATGGGTCGACCGGCTTTCCCTGCTGGCGGATCTCGAAATGCAGTTTGACGGAATCGGCGTCGGAATCGCCCATCTCGGCGATTTTCTCCCCCTTGGTGACGCTCTGGCCCTCCTTGACCATGATACTGCGATTGTGGGCGTATGCCGACAGCAAGCTGTTGCTGTGCTTCACAATCACCAGATTACCATAACCGCGAATGCCGCTGCCCGCGTACATGACTTTGCCGGCGCCGGCGGCCAGCACCTGCTGGCCGGCCCTGCCGGCGATGTCGATGCCCTTGTTCTTGCCCTCGTCGAAGGCGGCCACGACCCTGCCCTCGGAAGGCCACATCCAGCTGAGCTTTTCGGCCTCGGCGGCGGGCGCGGGCGCGGCCACCTGCGGCGCGGCCGGCGCCGCCACCGGCGGCGCCAAGGCGCGCGCGGGCTCGGGCGCCCTGGCGCCGCCCTCGCTTCTTTGCATCTCGGCCAGCGCGCCGTCGGTGTAGATGCGCTTGTCGGCGCGCGGCATGGTCTTTTTCGGCGGCGCCGGCGCGCGCGCCTCGGCCGGCGGCATCGACACGGCCATGGTCTGGACCCCCTGCGCCGGCTGCGCCGCCTGCGCGCCCTGCGCCGCGGCCTTCTCGGGCGGGCCGACCCGCAGCACCTGGTCGACCAGGATGTCGTCGGGGTCGGCCAGGCTGTTCCAGGACACGATGTCGCGGTAGTTCTGGCCGAAGTCGAGCGCGATGCGCAACAGCGTGTCGCCCTTCTTGACGGTGTACAGGTGGGGGTCGTCCGACTGGCGCGGGGCGCTCGCCGCGGCGGCGGTGGCGGCGGCGGCGGGCCGGACGCCGCGCTCGACCACGGGGGCCTGGCGCAGCGCGCTGGTGCAGGCGCCGAGCAGCGCGCAGGAAATGGTGAGCAGGAATAGGTGGCTTTTTTGTTTCATTCTCATATTCTGTGTGTTTTTGCGCGATCGGCTCAGCTCGTGCCAGGGCGCAGCGGCACGAAATGGCAGGCCTCGAGCGTTTCGCTGCGCCAGTCGGCCTTGCCGGTGCGCGTGATCAGTTGCAGGCGCTGGTTCTGCGCGCCCACCGGGGCCACCAGGCGCCCGCCGACGGCGAGCTGCTCGAGCAGCGCCGGCGGCACTTCGAGCCCGGCCGCGGCCAGGATGATGCCGTCGAACGGCGCCGCTTGCGGCAGGCCAAGCATACCATCTCCGTACTGCAAGCGCAGATTGGCGATGCGCAGGGGGCGCAGGTTGGCCTTGGCCAGCTCGTGCAGCGGCTTGATGCGTTCGATCGAATAGACCTGCCGCGCGACGCGGGCGAGCACCGCCGCCTGGTAGCCGCAGCCGGTGCCGATCTCGAGTACGCTGTCCATCTCGCGCCCGTTGCGCATGATTTCGATCATGCGCGCCACGATGTAGGGCTGGGAGATGGTCTGGTGGTGCCCGATCGGCAGCGAGGCGTCGATATAGGCCTGGGCCGACAGCGCCGGCTCGATGAAGCCGTGGCGCGGCACCGCCAGCAGCGCGGCGAGCACCCGCTGGTCGGCCACGCCCTGCCTGGCCACGCGCGCGACCATGGCCTGGCGGATCGCCGCCGACACCATCAGGTCGGGGCGCGGCGGCGCGACCGGCTGCGGCTGGGCGCGCTGCAGCGCGTAGCTGTGCGACTTCGACGGCGAGGCCAGCGCCGGGGCCGGCACGGCGTAGCGGTTGGTCTCGCGCGCCGCGTTCTGGGTCGCCGTCTGCGGCGTCGCCA
>NZ_PXWF02000095.1 GCF_003011895.2 Massilia glaciei
GCGCTTCGCGAGCGCGCGCAACTGGACCTGGGCCCTGCTGCTGCTCGGGCTCGGGCTCGGCGCGGCGCTGGCGATGTGGCTCGCGCGCGAGCTGGCGCGCCCCGTCAACGAGGCGATCGGGCTGGCGCGCCGGGTCGCCGCGGGCGACCTGAGCGCGCCCGGCGGCACCTGTCCGCGCGGCGCCTCGGGCCGCTTGATGGACGCCATGCACGACATGAACGACAAGCTGGCCGGCATGATCGTCAACGTGCGCGCCGGCACCGACGTGCTCGCCGAGGGCGCCGGCGAGATCGCCAGCGGCAGCATGGACCTGTCGGCGCGCACCGAACAGCAGGCCGCCGCGATCGAACAGACCGCCGCCTCGATGGAGCAGTTCACCTCGACCGTCAAGCAGAACGCCGAGCACGCCTCCCAGGCCAGCAAGCTGGCGGTGTCGGCCTCGGAGGTGGCGGTCAAGGGCGGCGAGGTGGTCTCCGAGGTGGTCGACACCATGGCCTCGATCAACGACAGCTCGAAGCGGATCGCCGAGATCATCGGCGTCATCGACGCCATCGCGTTCCAGACCAACATCCTCGCGCTCAACGCGGCGGTCGAGGCCGCGCGCGCCGGCGAACAGGGGCGCGGCTTCGCCGTCGTCGCCGCCGAGGTGCGCAACCTGGCGCAACGCTCGGCCGCCGCGGCCAAGGAGATCAAGGCCCTGATCGACGACTCGGTCGACAAGGTCGCGGCCGGCACCTTGCTGGCCGACAAGGCCGGCGCCACCATGCACGAGGTGGTCGGGAGCGTCAAGCGCGTCACCGCCATCATCGGCGAGATCGCCGACGCCAGCGCCGAGCAGACCAGCGGCATCGAGCAGGTCAACCTGGCGATCGCGGCGATGGACCAGGCGACCCAGGCCAACGCCGTGCTCGTCGAGCAGGCCGGCAGCGCGGCCGGCGCCATGCGCGAACAGGCCGCCACGCTGGGGCGGCTGGTCGGCACCGTGATCCTCTCGCCCAGGCAGGCGCGCCCGGTGGCCGCCGCGCCCGCCCCGGCGCCGCGGCCGGCAGCCGGCCGCGCGCGGGCTAGGCGCCAGGATGCGGACTGGGAGGAGTTCTGATCGGAAAGCTAGCTATTTTGCAAGTTTGTCGGCGTATCTCCTACAAGCGTCCGGGTGGTGCTCCGATGGCGGTTCAATTGTGCGGATCCCATGATTGCTTCACCGGAAACGCGGCCAAGAAACATTCTTGGACGATAACTGGGACCGTCACATTTTCAAACTCTGCAAAGGAATGAACATGAACACCAATCAAAAGAACCAGGGCAACAAGCAAAACGACAGCACCGGCAGCAACAAGCAATCGGGCGCGAAGGGTTCCGGCAGCAACGCCCAGGGCGCGCGCCCGGGCAACCAGGGCGGCACCCACGAGCAGCACGTCGAGGCGGGCCGACTAAGCCACAAGAACGACCCCAGCGCCAAGCGCGACGACAATGTCGACGACGAGTACGGCGACAAGCGGTGAACAGGCGATCGGCAACCGATGAACAACCGATAAGCAAACGATAAACAGATAAGCAGATAAACAGGCGGCCGCCCCGGCGGCGCCGCGCCAGCATCCAGAGCCTGCGACGGACAACTTCCGTCGTCAGGCTCTTTTCGATTCGGGCAGTGTCGTAGGCGCAAGAAGTGTTGTGGTCGGGCGCCCGCAGGCTGTACAGTGGCGGACCATTCCCCACCGTCCCGCGCCCCGATGCCATTCCGCCCGCTACTGCTTGTCGTTTGCACCACCCTGCCCCTGTTCGCCCAGGCCCTGCCGGCGGCGGCCCAGGCCGCGCCGGCGCCGCGGGCGCCGCTGTCGAAACAGATCTACCAGATGACGCCCCAGGAGGCGGACCGCTACATCGCCCACATGCAGCTGGCCGAGCCGGACCTGCGCAAGCGCATCGCCGCGGTCGCGCGCGGGAACACGGGCCAGCCCTACCGCCTGAACCTGATGGGCGAGTACCCTTACCAGCTCAACGACGGCCTGCCGATGTTCAGCCTGGGCCACAGCGACTGCGTCACCTTCGCCGAACACACCTACGCGATGGCGCTGAGCCGCTCGTGGGCCGAATTCTTCTGGATGCTGCAGCGCATACGCTACAAGTACGGCGTGGTCGGGGTCGCCACGCGCAACCACTACACCGAGGTGGACTGGAACATCAACAACGGCTGGCTGCTGACCGACGCCAGCGCCACGCTCGCCGGCGCCGCCTCGTACCGGATGACGGTCGACCGCGCAGGCTTCCTGCGCACGCGCCACAACACCGCCAGCACACTTGCGGTGCAGGAGAGCGAGCAGGCGTATGTGCCCAAGGCGCACGTCGCGACGGCGCTGGCCGGCCTGCGCGACGGCGACATGGTCAACGTCGTCTCGCGCAAGGACGGCGCCCACCTGACGACCCATGTGGGGCTGGTGGTGGTCGCCGCCGACGGACGGCGCAATTTCCTCCATTCGGCGGCGCCGCAGGTGCGCGAAGAGAGCTTCGAGGCCTTCATCGCGCGCACCGAGCGGCACCAGGCCGGACGCGCCGGCCTTCAGTTGGCCGGCTTCAAGTTTTTGCGCCTGAACGAAAAAATCGTGGTCCCGCCGGCGGCGCCGCAGCCGCGCCCGTAAGCGCGCCCGGAGGGGCGGCGGAGCGCGTCCGATGTTGCGCAGGCGCGACCGCAGGCGCGGCGGAGCGCCTCAGATGTTGCGCAGGCGCGCGCCGCGCGGCGGCGCGAAGTCGGCCACATCGGTCACCAGGCCGGCGGTCTTGGCGTCGCGCGCCGTCAGGTGCAGGTCGGAATACTGGTGGATCGCCCACTGCTCGGGCGCAAGGTCGACGTGGCGGCGCAGGATCAGCTCGGTGCGCGCGTCGTCGGCGCGCAGGCCCTCGACGATGATGTTGAGCGCGTCCGGCCGCGCCCCCGGCGACGCCGTCGCGTGCGACTTGTGCACCATGAAGCGCGCCGTCTCGCTCGCATAGCGCCGCTCCCCGCCCAAAAACAGGATCACCGCGATCGAGGCGACCGCGCCGGCGTTGTACATGACGAAGTCGATCGGCGCGCCCTGCATGAAGTTGTACAGGCACAGGCCGTCGCTGACATAGCCGCCGTTGGACTGGACCAGCACATGGGCCGTATCGATCCCGCGCTCGGTCATGTCCTGGACCGCCTCGAACACGCGGTGCACCATGTCGCTGTTGACGTCGCCCGACAGGGTGAACCAGGCGTCGGTTTCTTTTCTGACTGCTTCTTCGCTCATATCGGGTACCCGCAAAGTGGATGCGCCAGTTTAACAAATAGCGGTCGGGAAAGCGCGCGCGCACACGCCATTCGTGCGCGCCATTGGCGCCTGGTTGCGCCCCCGCCACGCCCACCCAGCCCGCTCCGGCCCGGCGCCGCGGGTTGACAGCGCCGCGCCGCTGGCATATGCTCTGCACTCTTGATCGGGAGAGGGCAGCGCACGGCTGCCGCCGAAGGGGCATCACCCAAAAACTCTCAGGCAAAAGGACCGGTCAGGGGTCGGCGGCGCGGAAGGCGCGGCCGGCTTAACTCTGGAGAGCGGCCGCGGCGTCACGCCGGCGGCCCACCGAAGGGGCAGGCGGAACCCGTTCCGCTATCTCTCAGGTACCAAGGACAGAGGGGCACGCGCACCGCAGGGCCGCCGTTTGGCGCCACCCCGCCTGCGCGCTGACCCTTTTTGTTCACCTTGCCTGAGGATTTCCCATGACGCTCAAAACGACCCCGCTCAATTCCGCACACCGCGCCGCCGGCGCCAAGATGGTCGATTTCGGCGGCTGGGACATGCCCGTCAACTACGGCTCGCAGATCGAGGAGCACCACGCGGTGCGCACCGACGTCGGCATGTTCGACGTCTCGCACATGTGCGTGGTCGACCTCGAGGGCGACGATGCGCGCCCCTTCCTGCGCGGCCTGCTCGCCAACAACGTCGACAAGCTGCAGGTGCCGGGCAAGGCGCTCTACTCGTGCATGCTCAACGAGCAAGGCTTCGTGATCGACGACCTGATCGTCTACTTCTTCGCCGAGAACTGGTTCCGGCTGGTGGTCAACGCCGGCACCGCGCACAAGGACATCGCCTGGATCGATGCGCAAATCGCGGCGCGCGGCAGCGCCGTCAAGCTCACCGAGCGGCGCGACGGCGAGGGCGCGATGGCGCTGATCGCGGTGCAGGGCCCGAACGCGCGCGCCAAGGTGTGGCAGGTGCTGCCGGGCGCGCGGGCGGCCACCGAGCCGCTCAAGCCGTTCAACGCGGCCATCGTCAAAGACACCGCGTTCGGCGAGGTGATGGTCGCGCGCACCGGCTACACGGGCGAGGACGGTTTCGAGATCGCCTTCCCCGCCGGCGCCGCCGACGCCATGTGGAACGCGCTCATGGCCGCCGGCGTCAAGCCGGCCGGGCTCGGCGCGCGCGACACGCTGCGCCTCGAGGCGGGCATGAACCTGTACGGCCAGGACATGGACGAGACCGTCAACCCGCTCGACGCCGGCCTGGCCTGGACCATCGACCTGGTCTCCGAGCGCGATTTTCCGGGCAAGGCGGCCTTGCTGGCGATGGGCCAGAACGCCAAGTTCGTCGGCCTGATCCTGCGCGACAAGGGCGGCGTGCTGCGCGCCCACCAAAGGGTGCTCGGCGCCGGCGAAGGCGTCGGCGAGATCACCAGCGGCACCTTCAGCCCGAGCATGCAGCTAGCGATCGCGCTCGCGCGCGTGCCGATGGACGTCGAGGTGGGCGACACCGTGCACGTCGAAATCCGCGACAAGAAGCTGGCCGCGAGCGTGGTGAAGCTGCCTTTCGTGCGCAACGGCAAAATCCTGGCGGCGTAAAAGCCGGCATCCCCGAAAAATTTCTTTATACTCATCGCACCAACCACTCTCTGGAGCCACACATGAACATCCCCGCCGACCTGAAATACACCGAATCCCACGAGTGGGTGCGCGCCGAAGCCGATGGCAGCGTCACCGTCGGCATCACCGAGTACGCGCAGGACGCGCTCGGCGACATCGTGTTCGTCGAACTGCCCAAGGTGGGCAAGTCATGCACCGCCGGCGACGACGCCGCCGTGGTCGAGTCGGTCAAGGCCGCCAGCGACATCTACGCCCCGCTGTCGGGCGTGATCACCGCCGTCAACGAGGCCGTCGCCGCCGCCCCCGACTCGATCAACGCCGACGCCTACAGCGCCTGGCTGTTCAAGCTGCAGCCGAGCGACCCGGCCGCGATCGGCGGCCTGCTCGACGCCGCCGCCTACGGCAAGGCCACCGGCGAGTAATCGCGCCATGCCCGGCCGGCGCCAAAGGTGCCGGCCCCAGTCAAGCCCCCCTCTATAAACCGGCCCCCGGCACCGCGCCGGCGGCCAGCATCTTTTTGGCCCCTATCATGACCCGCACCAGCCTGACCCAACTCGAAGCACGCGACGCCTTCATCCCACGCCACATCGGCCCCACCGAAACGGAGCAGGCGGCCATGCTCGCCACGCTCGGCTACGCCAGCCGCGGCGCGCTGATCGACGCCATCGTCCCGGCCAACATCCGCAAAAAGAGCAAGCTCGATCTGGGCCAGTTCTTCGATCCGATGCCGGAACAGGCGGCGCTGGGCAAGCTCAGGGCGCTCGCGGCCAAGAACCGGGTCATGAAGTCGATGATCGGCCAGGGCTACTACAACAGCCACACCCCGGGCGTCATCCTGCGCAACATCTTCGAGAACCCGGCCTGGTACACCGCCTACACGCCCTACCAGCCGGAGATCTCGCAGGGCCGCCTCGAGGCGATCCTCAATTTCCAGCAGATGATCACCGACCTGACCGGCATGGGCATCGCCAACTCCTCGATGCTCGACGAGGGCACCGCCGCCGCCGAGGCCATGACGCTGCTCCAGCGGGTGGGCAAGTCGGCCTCGAACGTGTTCTACGTGGCCGACGACGTGCTGCCGCAGACGCTCGAGGTGGTGCAGACGCGCGCCAAGCCGATCGGGGTCGAGGTGCGCACCATCGCCGCCGCCGACATCGGCTCCCTCGACCAGCCGTGCTTCGGCGTGCTGCTGCAGTACCCGGGCGTCGACGGCGAGGTGCGCGACTACCGCGCCGCCGTCGAAAAACTGCACGCCTCGGGCTCCATGGTGGTCGCCGCCGCCGACCTGCTGGCGCTGACGGTGCTCACGCCGCCGGGCGAATGGGGCGCCGACGTGGTCGTCGGCAACAGCCAGCGCTTCGGCGTGCCGCTCGGTTTCGGCGGCCCGCACGCCGGCTACCTGGCCACCCGCGACGCCTTCAAGCGCAGCATGGCCGGGCGCCTGGTCGGGGTCACCATCGACGCCCAGGGCAACCCGGCCTACCGGCTCGCCCTGCAAACGCGCGAGCAGCACATCCGGCGCGAAAAGGCGACCTCCAACATCTGCACCGCGCAGGTGCTGCTGGCAGTGATGGCCTCGATGTACGCGGTCTACCACGGTCCCGCCGGCCTGACCAAAATCGCCCGCCGCGTGCACCGCTACACCAACATCCTGGCCGCCAAACTGGGCACGCTCGGCTACGAGATCACCAACAAGACCTACTTCGACACGCTCACCGTCAAGAGCGCGCGCGCCCTCGAATTGCACGCCGGCGCGGTCGAAATGGGCGTCAACCTGCGCCGCGTCGACGACCACCACGTCGGCATCTCGCTCGACGAGACCACCACGCGCGAGGACATCCTTTTGCTGTGGACCATCTTCTCGCAAGGGGTCGACAACGCCGCGGCGCCCGACTTCGACGCCATCGAGGCCAGCGCCCAGGACGCGTTCCCCGCGCAGCTCGCGCGCACCAGCGCCTTCCTGACGCACCCGACCTTCCACCGCTACCACGCCGAGCACGAGATGCTGCGCTACCTGCGCGGCCTGGCCGACAAGGACCTCGCGCTCGACCGCACCATGATCCCGCTCGGCTCGTGCACCATGAAGCTCAACGCCACCTCCGAGATGATCCCGGTGACCTGGCCCGAGTTCTCCAACATCCACCCGTTCGCGCCCGACGCCCAGACCGTCGGCTACCGCGAGATGATCGGCCAGCTCGAGGACATGCTGTGCGCGCTGACCGGCTACGCGGCCGTGTCGCTGCAGCCGAACGCCGGCTCGCAGGGCGAGTACGCCGGCCTGCTCGTGATCCAGGCCTACCACGCCTCGCGCGGCGAGGCGCACCGCAACATCTGCCTGATCCCGTCCTCGGCGCACGGCACCAACCCGGCCTCGGCCAACATGGTCGGCATGCGCGTGGTGGTGACCGCCTGCGACGCCAACGGCAACGTCGACCTGGCCGACCTCAAGGCCAAGGCCGAACTGCACAGCGACAACCTGGCCTGCGTGATGGTGACCTACCCGTCGACCCACGGCGTGTTCGAGGAGGGCATACAGGAACTGTGCGAGATCGTCCACGCGCACGGCGGCCAGGTCTACATCGACGGCGCCAACATGAACGCGCTGGTCGGGGTGGCGGCGCCGGGCAGCTTCGGCGGCGACGTCAGCCACCTGAACCTGCACAAGACCTTCTGCATCCCGCACGGCGGCGGCGGCCCCGGCGTGGGCCCGATCGGGGTCGGCGCGCACCTGGCCAAATTCCTGCCCAACCAGCGCTCGACCGGCTACACGCGCGACGCCGCCGGCATCGGCGCGGTCAGCGCCGCGCCGTTCGGCTCGGCCAGCATCCTGCCGATCTCGTGGATGTACATCGCGATGATGGGTGGCGAGGGCCTGACGGCGGCCACCGAGACCGCCATATTGGCGGCCAACTACATCGCGCGCCGCCTCGCGCCGCACTACCCGGTGCTCTACACCGGCCACGACGGCCTGGTCGCGCACGAGTGCATCCTCGACCTGCGCCCGCTCACCGACGCCACCGGCATCAGCAACGAGGATGTCGCCAAGCGCCTGATGGACTTCGGCTTCCACGCCCCGACCATGAGCTTCCCGGTGCCCGGCACCCTGATGATCGAGCCGACCGAGAGCGAGTCGAAGGTCGAGATGGACCGCTTCATCGACGCCATGATCGCCATCCACGCCGAGATCGTCAAGGTCGAGCGCGGCGAGTACGACCGCATGGACAACCCGCTCAAGGGCGCGCCCCACACGGCCGAGGTGGTCACGGCCGACGTCTGGGAGCACAAGTACAGCCGCGAGGTGGCGGCCTTCCCGGTGGCCTCGCTGCGCAAGCAGAAGTACTGGCCGCCGGTCGGGCGCGCCGACAACGTCTACGGCGACCGCAACCTGTTCTGCGGCTGCGCGCCGATCGCCGACTACGAGTAGGCCGCGCCGCGCCGGCGCCGATCCGCGCGCCGGCGCGGCACCTTTGCGCCCCGACGGGGCGCGCACACTGACGGGGGGCTGCGCGATGAGGGACTGGCCATGAGGGATTGCGCCAGGGCGGCCTGGATGAACGCGCTGGGCGGCCCCGGGCTGGGCCACATCATGCTGGGCCGGCGCCGCCGCGGCTGCCTGTTCCTGCTGCCCACGCTGGCCTGCCTCGGCTGGTTCTTCTGGGCCCGCCTGCTGCCGCCGATGCTCGAGCTATCCGACCGCCTCAACGCCGGCCTGCTGCCGTTCGACCCGCTCGCCATCGCGCTCCACGCGCGCGCCGAAGTCTACCTCGCGCTGCGCCGGATCGGCCCGCCGGGCCTGCTCGTGGCGCTGCTCTGGATCGGCGCCATCGCCGACTCCTTCCTGCTCGCGCCCGCCCAAAAGCGGGGCGAATGATCCCCCTGCGCGCGGCGCGCGCGTTTTTCCGTATACAAGCGCCGCGCAAGCTGCCAAAATGTTTGCGTAAGACAACTTTTTGGCTACATTGGGAACACCATGCGCGCGCCGCCCCGCCCCCACCGTCCCGCCCGCACCGCCCTGGCCGCCTTGGCGCTGGCCGCGCTGGCCGCGCTGGCGCATGGCGCGGCGC
>NZ_PXWF02000096.1 GCF_003011895.2 Massilia glaciei
ACCATTGAACATCGCAGCCATACAATTGGCGCCATCCTTGGCGCGCGGACTGATGGTGCTGGAGGAAAAATTCGGGACGCAAGAAACGATCGAGCGCGCAAAACCAATCGTTGCTGAACTCGTCAAGAAGTGGGAAACGCTTCAATCAGAACAAGATTCCAAGTCACAATGAGGAACGTATGGTCTCGTTGGCGCCGTGGATTGCCTTCCGTTGCGGTAGCGACACATCCGAAGGCATGATTCCCGTTGAGCACAAAGTGCGAATAAGCAGGAGTGAAGTAGGCCAGCCGCGCAGCGGTGGGCCTACTTCACTGTTGATTAACGTCAGGGCGCCATGCACGCACTGCAAGGGCACGCTCAGCGGCTTGCGCTGCAAAATCCTTTTTCATCGCCCATAAAGGTGCCTCCGCATTGGGTATAACCATCGTGTCTGTTGAGGAACGCGAATAGCGGGACTCGCGCTGCGATGTTGATCCCGCAAGGGGGCTTTGAAAAGCAAAGGATTGCCGAAGGCAACCCGAGCCTATGGCGAGGGCGGGGCGGCCCCGGAGGGGCGGGGCGAGTCCGGCGCAGGGCGTGGCCGATTTTAGCGGGACGCGCAGCGCCGCGCTGCCTTTTCAGCCCTAGCGGCCAAGGGGGGCTGCCCAGGGCGCGGCACTTGCAGCTGCCCCTGATGAGCGTACCTCTTCCATATCATCCCAATGGGCGGCCGATCGTCCTTTGCCGGCTGCGATGCCTGGAAGGTGGGCGGGCGGCCCGCCCAGTCGCGAAGCGACCAAGCGCTTGCGCGCACTTGGAAATATGCGCTTCGGGTACACATCTTTCATGGTCTGGGCATGAGGACAATTACCATATAGTCGCGAGCCATCAGGACAATCCTGGCCGCTCAGCTAGGGCAGAGCTTGCGCATGTTTTTAGAGGCCTAAACTGAATGGATCATAGCCGTGACGACCGGCTTGAAATGGCAAAAGTCAACGATGCACTATTGCTACAATTCCAAAACGATTCCACGGACCCCAAAATCGACGATACAGACGAGCTTTCCGGATGAGACAGACGAAAAAAAACCCTTGAATTTCAAGGGTTTACTGTCTTTGGCGGAGAGATGGGGATTCGAACCCCAGATAGGGTATTAGCCTATACACGCTTTCCAGGCGTGCGCCTTCAACCACTCAGCCATCTCTCCTATTCTTCGCTTTCACGAAGCCGCATATTATAGCAAAGAATCCGTTGCCCCCCGAAAAATATGCACTCCCCACCAAAAGGCCAACGCCCCCACCCCCTCCAAAGAATCCCCCCGTCCACCCGCAATCTCCCTTGTTATAATTCCAGCATGAAAATTCTTCTCGCCACCGGCTGGGGATTGGCCGCAGCCATCCTGTTCCTGCCGCACACAACCCTCGCGCAAAACGCGCCAGCAAGCACCCTGAACGCGCGCCACTTCACGCCAAAATTCGCCCGAGTGCAGGAACCGGCCGAGGTCCTCTCCTACGGCAACTGCGAAATGCCCGTCTACCCAAAGGCTTCACTGCGCAACGAGGAAACCGGCACGACAAGCCTGCAAATGCTGGTCGCCGCCAATGGCGTTGTGATCGACACCAAAGTCTTTTCCAGCAGCGGTTTTCGCGCGCTGGACAAGGCCGCCCTGGCGGGTTTGGCCACGTGCAAATTCCGACCGGCAACCATAAACCGCAAGCCCGTACAGGGTTACGGCTACATGTCATTTAAGTGGACGCTCGAATGAATCCTTGGCTTTTCCTATTGCTCGCCACTCCCTTGACGGCCGCTGCTGCGACACCTGAACTTGCTTCCTTCGATTGCAAGTCGATGATCTTCTACGACCGGCCAAGCGAGGCCGAACAGGTGGCCGCCCGGCACACCGAGAAGCGTCTGGCCGATGGCGATCTCGCAAGCGACCTACTTGCTGCGCAAGAAATGCAGACCCTCGCGCTGACACGCATGTCGAGCTTTCAAAGCCAAAAATCGGATGAGGCCGCCGAGCAGGCGCTGGCCGCCTGGCGCAAGTTGCCAGAGACTGCCGCGCTAGTCCAACAATTGCATCAGGCCGCCAACCGCTACCACCGGCGAAACATGTGCAAGTCGGCGGCGCCAGTCTATGAATTGGCCCTGGCGATGTCCGACAAGCTATCCGGCCCCCACCATGCGTCAACCTTCGCCTTGATGACGGACCTGGCACACCTCTACCGCGCACAACGCCAACTGCCACAATTGGAAAAAATCGCCGAACGCGTGCTCGCGGCGGGCGAGATGAATCCTTCCGCGATTGTCGATATTGCCCGCGCCCACAAGGACCTAAGCGAAGTCAACTACCGGCGCGGCACCTTTCCTCTTGCAGAGAAACACGCGCTGGCAGCCGTCGCCCTGCACGAGAAAACCGCAGGCAAACCTCTCGCACTGGCACTCAACGAACTGGCGGCCGTTTACTACGCGCAACGCCGTTTTGCGGAGGGCGAAGCCGCACGCAACCGCGCCAAGAGCATCACGGATGTTATCGAAGTCAACGTGATGACCGAGGTGCCGCCAAACATCTCCAACCTCTACGGCAAGGGCGACATCGCCGGCGCCATTGCCTTGGCCAGCAAGGCGTTGGCGGACGAAGATGCGGCGCAAGTGCCTTTGATTGCCAAGGTGTACGAAGCGGAACAGGAGCTCAAGGCCGACGCCGGCGTCAGCAAATATCCTGAAATGCAAAGATCGATCGCTTTGGAGAATTTGCGACGCAGTCACGTCCAAGTGGCCCGGGCCCTGTGCGATCTTGGCGAGTTATTTCATAGCCAGCAACAACTTGCTGAAGCCGAGCCGCTGTATCGGCGCGCCATCGCTCTTTTGGACAAGGATCCAAGAGCGCCCGGCTTCACCAAGGCACGTTTGGCGAGCAACCTCGGCCTGCTCACCCAAAAACAAGGCGCCTATGCCGAGGCGCTGCAGTTACAGCAAAAGGTTCTCGAATTCTATCTGCCTCTTTTGGGAAGCGAGCATCCCGATGTGATCGAAACCCAGGCGGAGGTAGCCTATCTGCACAAGGCGCAAGGCAAGCTGGCTGAATCGCAATCGCTCTACGAGGCGCTGCTGGCCAACGCCGAAACGCAGGGCACGCCCGAGCGCGAACCGGTCAGCGAATACTTGACCATGCTGGCCGAAATCGCGCACGCCCAGCAAGACGCGCTTCGTGCGGAGGGCCTGCACAAACGTGTGGTGAGTTTGTGGAGCAGCGGTGGCAAGCGCAGCGACGTCTATTTGGTGAGCAGCTTAAAAAGCCTTTCGGCCATCTACCGCAAACTCAACCGTCCCGCCGACATGAAGGCGGTCGACCTCAAACTCGCCGCGCTCAAGCCGGCCAAGTAACTTCGCTTGGCGCATGTAATAAAGCCACCCGAAGGTGGCTTTATTGATCGCCCTAAAAAACCAGCTTAGTTCGAATCCTTGAGCTGCTCAAGAATCGCCGGATTCTCCAGCGTCGAGATATCCTGCGTGATCGTCTCGCCCTTGGCCAGCACGCGCAACAAGCGCCGCATGATCTTGCCCGAACGCGTCTTCGGCAAGTTGTCGCCAAAGCGGATCTCCTTCGGCTTGGCGATCGGGCCGATTTCCTTGGCCACCCAGTTGCGCAATTCCAAGGCGATCCTCTTCGCATCCTCGCCCGTCGGACGCGCCTGCTTGAGCACCACGAACGCGCAGATCGATTCGCCCGTCGTTTCGTCCGGCCGGCCCACCACCGCGGCCTCGGCGACCATCGGGTTCGCCACCAGAGCCGATTCGATTTCCATCGTCCCCATGCGGTGGCCCGACACGTTGAGCACGTCATCGATGCGGCCCGTGATCGTGAAGTAACCGGTCTCCTTGTTGCGGATCGCGCCGTCGCCGGCGAGGTACATGCGCCCGCCCAACTCGTCCGGGAAGTAGCCCGCCTTGAAGCGCTCCGGATTGTTCCAGATCGTGCGGATCATCGACGGCCACGGCCGCTTGACGACCAGGATGCCGCCCTGCCCGTTCGGCACATCGTGCCCGGCCTCGTCCACGATCGCCGTCATGATGCCCGGCAGCGGCAGCGTGCACGAGCCCGGCACCATCGGCGTCGCGCCCGGCAGCGGCGTGATCATGTGGCCGCCCGTCTCCGTTTGCCAGAAGGTGTCGACCACCGGGCAGCGCGCGCCGCCCACATTGTTGTAGTACCACATCCAGGCTTCAGGATTGATCGGCTCGCCCACCGTGCCCAGCAGGCGCAGGCTCGACAGGTCGTAATTTTTCGGGTGCACCGTCGGGTCGACGTCGGCCGCCTTGATCAGCGAGCGGATCGCCGTCGGCGCCGTGTAGAAAATGTTGACCTTGTGCTTGGCGATGGTGTCCCAGAACCGGCCCGCGTTCGGGTAGGTCGGCACGCCCTCGAACACGACTTCGGTCGCGCCCACCGCCAGCGGCCCGTAGGCGATGTAGCTGTGGCCGGTCACCCAGCCGATGTCGGCCGTGCACCAGAAGACGTCGCTCGGCTTGATGTCGAAGGTCCACTTCATGGTCAGCGCGGCCCACAGCAAGAAGCCGCCGCTCGCGTGTTGCACGCCCTTCGGCGTGCCCGTCGAGCCCGACGTGTAGAGGATGAACAATGGATGTTCGGCATCGACCCACTCCGGCTCGCATTCGGCGCTTTGCCCGTCCACCAGGTCGTGCAGCCATACGTCGCGCCCTTCGTTGAAGGCGATGTTGCCCCCGGTGCGCTTGTAGACGATGACGTTGGCGACGCTTTCGCAGCCGCCCAGCGCCAGCGCCTCGTCGACGATGCTTTTGAGCGGCAAGTGCTTGCCGCCGCGCAGTTGCTCGTCGGCCGTGATGACGGCCACCGCGCCCGCGTCGATGATGCGCTCCTGCAGCGACTTGGCCGAGAAGCCGCCAAACACCACCGAATGGGTCGCTCCGATCCGGGCGCAGGCTTGCATGGCGGCCACGCCTTCGATCGACATCGACATGTAGATGATGACGCGGTCGCCCTTTTTGATGCCGCGCGCTTTGAGGCCGTTGGCGAACTTGCTCGTGCGCTCAAGCAGTTCGCGGTAGTTCGCGCGCGTGACCTGGCCGTCGTCGGCCTCGAAGATGATCGCGGTCTTTTCCGCGTTGCCGTTGAGCACGTTGCGGTCGAGGCAGTTGTAGGAGACGTTGAGCAGGCCGTCGGCGAACCATTTGTAGAACGGCGCCTGCGACTCGTCGAGGGTCTGCGTGAACGGCTTGTGCCAGTCGAGGTGCTCGCGCGCCAGGCGCGCCCAGAAGCCCTCGTAGTCGGCCTCGGCCTCGGCGCACAGGGCGTTGTAGGCATCCATGCCCGAAATGGTGGCACTGGCCACAAACTCGGCCGGCGGGGCGAATACCCGGTGCTCCTGCAGTCCCTGATTTTCTTGCTTGGATTCTGATCCGGCCATGCTTGTCTCCTGTGTGTGGTATTTTTATCTCAAGATACGCACTGTCGCTTACGGTGCCCTTACAGCGCGCAAACCTGCAATATGTCAGTCCGATATTACAGCATCGGTCGCGCCCGTCCGGCGCACTCGGTTGTGCGATTTTACCAATGTTTCGTGGGGCCGGCGGAGGCCCCGTTACGAACCGCAACGCGCCGGCCCGGCGTCCCCACGACGTTTGCGCAACATCAAGCAAAAAGAAGGCGGCCCCGCGCCCCGGTATTGGCTACGCGCCCGTGTAAAATGACGCATCGAAATTCTTGCTGTCTATTACTGGAGATTTTTTGCATGTCTGAACTGCCACCAACCGTCGCGCCGCACAAACTGAGCCATCTGAGCGCCTTCATTTTCATGAGCCGCTGGCTGCAGCTGCCCCTGTATCTGGGTCTGATCCTGGCGCAATGCGTCTATGTCTTCCATTTCTGGGTGGAGCTGAAGGACCTGGTCCTCGCGGCGATGGGCAATGCCGACGCTTTGCAGCACATTATCACCGCCGTCAGCGTGCCGCCCGCCAACGGCAGTATTGCGCTCGCCGCGCCGCCCAAGCTCACCGAAGCGACCATCATGCTCGTCGTGCTCGGCCTGATCGACGTCGTCATGATCTCGAACCTGCTGATCATGGTCATCGTGGGCGGTTACGAAACCTTTGTCTCGCGCATGCACCTCGACGGCCACCCCGACCAGCCCGAGTGGCTTTCGCACGTGAACGCGTCCGTGCTCAAAACCAAGCTGGCGATGGCGATCATCGGCATCTCGTCGATCCACCTGCTGAAAACATTCATCAACGTCAAAAATTACTCGGCAACCGAGCTGACGGCGCAAACGGTGATCCACGTCGTCTTCCTGTTTTCTGCCCTGGCCATCGCCTACACCGACCGCATCATGATCGGAACGCAAAACATGGCCAAGCCCAATCACTAATTAAGCTAAACGAGAATCCCCATGACCGTCATTAAGCAAGAAGACCTGATCGAATCGGTCGCCGCCGCGCTCCAGTACATCAGCTACTACCATCCGGCCGACTACATCGCCCACCTGGCGCGCGCCTATGAGTCCGAGCAGAGCCCGGCGGCCAAGGACGCGATCGCCCAGATCCTGACCAATTCGCGCATGTGCGCCGAAGGCAAGCGCCCGATCTGCCAGGACACCGGCATCGTCAACGTCTTCCTCAAGATCGGCATGGGCGTGCGCTTCGAAGGTTTCTCCGGCACCGTCACCGACGCCGTCAACGAGGGCGTGCGCCGCGCGTACAACTTCGACGACAACAAGCTGCGCGCGTCCATCGTGGCCGACCCGCAGTTCGAGCGCAAGAACACCAAGGACAACACCCCGGCCGTGGTCCATATGGAACTGGTCGAAGGCAACACCGTCGACGTCAAGGTCGCGGCCAAGGGCGGCGGCTCCGAGAACAAGACCAAGTTCGTCATGCTCAACCCGTCGGACTCGCTGGTCGACTGGGTCATGAAGACCGTGCCCCTGATGGGCGCCGGCTGGTGCCCGCCCGGCATGCTCGGCATCGGCATCGGCGGCACCGCCGAGAAGGCCATGCTGATGGCCAAGGAAGTGCTGATGGACGACATCGACATGTTCGAACTCAAGCAGCGCGGCCCGCAAAACAAGACCGAGGAACTGCGCATCGAACTGTGCGACAAGATCAACGCGCTCGGCATCGGCGCGCAGGGCCTGGGCGGCCTGACGACCGTGCTCGACGTCAAGATCATGATGTACCCGACGCACGCCGCCTCCAAGCCGGTGGCAATGATTCCAAACTGCGCCGCCACGCGCCACGCGCACTTTGTGCTCGACGGTTCGGGCGCGAGCTACATCGAGCCGCCTTCGCTGTCGAGCTGGCCGGACGTGCACTGGACGCCGGACACCGAAAAATCGCGCCGCGTCGACCTCAACACCCTCACCCGCGAGGAAGTCGCCTCGTGGAAGCCGGGCCAGACCCTGCTGCTGAACGGCAAGATGCTCACCGGGCGCGACGCCGCCCACAAGCGCATCCAGGACATGCTGGCCAAGGGCGAAACCTTGCCGGTCGACTTCACCAACCGCGTGATCTACTACGTCGGCCCGGTCGATCCGGTGCGCGACGAGGCGGTCGGCCCGGCGGGCCCGACCACGGCCACGCGCATGGACAAATTCACCGACATGATGCTTGAGAAAACCGGCCTGATTTCTATGATCGGCAAGGCCGAGCGCGGCCCGGGCGCGATCGAATCGATCCGCCAGCACAAGTCGGCCTACCTGATGGCCGTCGGCGGCGCCGCCTACCTGGTCTCGAAGGCGATCAAGACGGCCACCGTGGTCGGCTTTGCCGACCTCGGCATGGAGGCGATCTACGAGTTCGACGTCACCGACATGCCCGTGACGGTCGCGGTCGATTCGACCGGCACCTCGGTGCACAACACGGGGCCGAAGGAATGGGCGGCAAAAATCGAGTCGCTGAGCAGCGTGGTCAAGATTCCCGTCGTGAGCGCCTGATGCGCAAGGCCGCCGCGGCCGGCCAGGCTGGCGGCGGCCTGTCCACCAATCCAGCCGGACGATCACCATGAGCCAAGACTCCTTTGTGCCCCTTGCCGCGCCGGTCGGCGTGTTCGACTCCGGCGTGGGCGGCCTGTCCGTGCTGCGCCACATACGCGCGCTGCTGCCGCACGAACGGCTGGTCTATTTCGCCGACAGCGGCTTTGCGCCCTACGGCGGCAAGCCCGAGAGCGTGGTCGTGGACCGCGCGCTGTCGATCTCCGCCTTCCTGATCGCGCAAGGGGCAAAAGCGCTCGTGGTGGCATGCAACACCGCCACCGTGGCCGCCATCAAGGCCCTGCGCGCGCGATACCCCTTGATGCCGATCGTCGGCGTCGAGCCCGGCCTCAAACCGGCATCGCTGCTGTCGCGCATCGGCAAGGTCGGCGTGTTGGCGACCGAGCTGACGCTATCGGGTGAGAAATTCCTGCAGTTGCGCGACCAGATCAATCTGACCAGCAAGGCCCAGTTCATTCTGCGCGGCTGCCCCGGCCTGGTCGAGCAGATCGAGCGCGGCGAGCTCGACTCCGAGGCCACGCTGGCCATGCTCGAGGGCTATATCGTGCCGCTGCTCGACCAGGACATCGACACACTCGTGCTCGGCTGCACACACTACCCCTTCGTGCGGGCGACGATCGAAAAGGTCATCAACGGCGCCAGCAGGCGCGATGTGGTGGTGATCGACACGGGCGAGGCGGTGGCCAGGCAGCTGCTGCGCCTGCTCGAGGCCGGCGGCCTGGTCAACCCGGGGGACGGCAGCGGCGCCCAGCTCGAGGCGTTTTCGAGCGCCAACGCGTCGGCGCTGTCGGCCGCGTTTTTGCGCCTGCTGGGCCTTGCGCAGGAGGTCCGCGAGGTGCGCGTGGCCTCGATCGCCCCCTGAACCGGCCGTTTTGAGCCAGCAATTCTCAATTCAGATT
>NZ_PXWF02000097.1 GCF_003011895.2 Massilia glaciei
GCCCGGGGAAGATCACCATTCATGCAGGGAAGAAGAGTTTCGCTGGCGCGGAACGAATTGATTATCCACTTCCGGCACTACCCAGGTCTGTATGCGTTGACTGCCTGCGCAAGGCCCGTCTAGCAGGCGCACCTTTTGTCTTAAAATAAAATGCTAAATTATCAAAATATAATAGATCTGCGGCGTTGTGATCACTCATCTGCTCCTTTCGGAGAACTGTACGCCTTGGTTGATCATGCGGGAGTGCCTGGGTTGGCGAAAAAACTAGACCAACGAAAGGCAACGTGGATTAGCTTGTTTGCAAATTCCAAAGACGAAGGTGCAATGCTAGTTGCACCGCTGTTATTCAAAGTTGACGACGAACACCGCATGCTCTTGAAATGGCTTTGCAAGCAAGGATCCTATGCGTCAAGCATCCTTTTCTTGGCTTCACCTGAACCAATAACTGAGCTTGCACAAAGGCTGACAGCGCGCCTTGATGCATCGCTGCCAAATGACACCGACATATTTCTTCGGTTTTTTGATGGGCGAGTTTTTGAAAATCTCGTTTCCATATTGTCGGTTCCACAAAAAAAAGCGTTCCTAAGTGTCGCTGACAATTGGTGGTTGGTTACGCGTCAAGGCCAACTACATCATTACAAAGCTGTTTATCTTGGAAGCGATTCTAACGAAATTCCTTTGCAAATATCATCACAGCAATTAAATGCTTTAGTCGACGCCGCTGAGCCCGATAAAATTGCTCAGCTATTAGAAGAAAACGTACCTAAAGAATTTCAAGGACTACCCACAATTACCCGCCATGATTTTATTCTGCGTCACATGCGGGCTGCCCGTCTCGTTGGAATATTGGAGGTTTACCAGATCGCGCTCTACTGTGCTTTGGCATTATTGTATGGAGAATACTTCTCTAAACAAGAAATTTGGGCTGCTGCGCTTAATGAAGTTAGTTCAGGGAAATTAGACCTCCCTACGGCGGTGGCACAGATAGAATCTCAACAAAATGAATTAGGGCTCTAAATTATGAAAGCAAAAATTAATTGGCTGTTTCATCGATATTTATCGATAATTTCAGCGATTCTACTGATGCTGGCAATGGTAGCGTGTGAATTTCGACCAATAGACGCCGCAGGTAGTGAAATGAGTGCAGCTAAACCAATGGGGACGCAAATATCGTTAACGTTGACGGGATATAACTACACTAATCGCTATATCGATCAATTTAGTGTGGATGGCCAAGGGGGTGGCAACCTATATGTCAGCGGCCCCCTTGGAGGCGGTGGCGGAAGTGTTTGTTGTGTGCCATATATCATTGGGGCCGGTGCTTGGAAAACTATGATTCGTTGGCAAGTGGGTGGCTGTCGATTCGACGAAATAATTGATTCGGGTGGGCAAACACTTTTTCAAGTTCATCCCGTCTTCAAGGAGATTGAAGTACATATAAATCCTTCGATACCCGATAACCCGCGCTATTTTGAGGTTCACTTTTTCCCAGACGGACATGCCGAGGCAGCAATAACTGAATATAGCTCACCACCTCGTTTAATCTTAAGCAAAGACCGTGAGGATAGATCTCCTTACAGGCAGTGTTTGAATAATAAGAAACCGGAATAATTTTGAATGCTACGAAAAGACACTGATCTTTGCCGCGCCAATTTTAACTTCTTAAAAATGCCAAAAAATCAAAAAAAATAGTGTCGGTGATACGTTAGCGCCACCTCTCCGGCAAACGGCAATACGTTTTCAAGAAGCTTCGGGTGAAGGAGTACAAGTTCCAGTAATTTCGCCGCCCATAGTTGACGTTAATCCAAAGCTTCCCTGCCTAGCCGCTAGCATGAAAAACAATTGTCGATCTGGCGTTTCCTCTTTTTCATGCGTACAAACACTTTGGTTCAGTTTTTTCTTCGATGGAACGGGCAATAATCTTGATGCTGATATCGGGACACTAAAGCACAGCAACATCGCAAAATTATACCGCGCGCATAGAGGTAATGAAGATAACGGTGGGGTTGAGCAAAAAACGGATGATCAAAGTTCAGGAATATATCGAATATATGTGCCTGGAATTGGAACATATTTTCAGGCTATCAAGGATTCTGGAGGTACGGTATTGGGGCTCGGTGCAGGAGATTTGGGAACCGATCGTTTGGATTGGGCTTCAAGGCATTTTGATGAAAAAATGGCTCGCCACATTGCGCTTGCTAGAAATCCTGCAAATGCTATTGTGGAAATCAATATTGCCGCGTTTGGATTTAGCCGCGGGGCTGCACTTGCGCGCGCGTTTATACATGATTTCGTCAAGGAACGCTGTCAAGAAATGACCAAAGGGAAATGGAGCATGAAAAATGGAGGCTACCCCGTACGGATACGTTTCATGGGGCTATTTGATACCGTGGCGTCATCGGGACTTGCGATGGCTTCTAATAACATGGGCATGATTGATGCTATCGCCGGGACCATAAAAAGTCACATTTCTACGAGACTACAATCTTATAAAAACACTCGGCCAGAGGTGTTGGCATTTGCCGCACGTGCTGTTCCTGGTGCAGATCCAGCGCCTGGTTTAAATGATGGCCATCGTCGTTATGGCGATCGTTTGCAAATTCCCGATATGGTAGAAGACGTAAGACATTTCATAGCAGCCCACGAAATCAGAAATTCCTTTCCAGTTGATAGTATAAGTAAAATTGAGAAGAATGGTCGGTACAAAAAAACAAGCAAGTTTTATGAGTATATTTATCCGGGTGTACATTCGGATGTTGGTGGTAGTTATCGACCTGGGGAGGGAGGAAAAAATGAGAAATTTCAGACAAAAATAGGTCTTATTCCGCTTAGAGATATGTACCGATTCGCTTTGGGTAGTGGCGTTCCATTGAATCCGTCAACCTGTTGGAGTGATGATACGAAAGTGGATTTCGCGGTTGATGATAAGGTCGTCAAGGACTATCAATACTATTTAAGTCATGTTGGAACTGCAAAAAACATGGGTAGTTTGTTAAATTTGCATATGAGGTTGTACTATGCGTGGCGTTTTTATTCAATCCGTAAGAAGAGAAACGGTGATATAACTGAGGCAAACAGAATAAGGCAGGCAAGTGTAGGTTTCAAGGCTGAAAGTTATAAATTGCAACAGGAAATTAAGCAACTGGAGGCAAAAGAAGCACACGCGGGAGGCAAACTTGCAGTTGCAAATTGGAACCGAGAAGATTTCTTACAAGAGGCAGGGAGGGCGAAAAATGGAGTTCATTTAACGGAACTTGAAAAAAACGTTATAGCAGCTGGGTTGGAGCAAAGGAGGGCGGTCGATGGGGTATTTAAAGCCAAGGCAAGGTTATTATCTCTTCCGAACACAGATAATTTGCCAGAAATTATTGATATTTATGATAAGCAATTAATGTTGGATGCGCAAAGAATTTATGATCTTGTTTTTCATCCAGAGTTTGATTCTTATAGGCGCGAATTCAAGCCAAATCGAGCCTCACTTCGCCCTCATTACAAGGTCCTGATTGAAGCATATGAAAATGAGTTCATAAAAGATCAAGGATTGAGAGATGAGGTGATAATTGGATTTTTTGATAATTACATACATGACTCGTTGGCTGGTTTTGGAAAAGATTCGACTTTGCCTTCGGATCCAAGAGTAGTTTATGTCGGTGGAGATGAAAAACTTGCATATGCGCAATTAGATCCAGCGAATCAAAGTGAGACGAATCGAAACATTGCTTGATTGGCATAGCGCATCGCGTAACATCTAACACCTACGATCGAGTTGCTGGGATTGCAGCCCCAACAGCGGTCACATCGCCCTGCTGAAAACCGTCATGGCGCCGCCATGATCGAGCTCGAAATCACGCATCAAACCCAGCGCCCCACTGGCCGCCGCAACCCCGCTCAAGTCGCCAGATTCTCGATCAGCCCCATCTCACCCGACGACATCAGCTTGTCGATATCGACCAAAATGAGCATGCGCTCGTCGATGGTCCCGAGTCCGACCAGATAATCCGAGTTGAAAGCGGTGCCCATCTCCGGCGCGGCCTTGACCTGGTCCGGCATCAGCGTGGTCACGTCCGAGACCGAGTCCACCACCATGCCCATCACGCGCCCGCTGATGTTGAGGATGATGACCACCGTGAACTGGTCGTACACCGGCGTGCCGAGCTTGAACTTGATGCGCATGTCGATGACGGGGATGATGATCCCGCGCAGGTTGATCACGCCCTTGATGAACTCCGGCGCGTTGGCGATGCGCGTGACCGCCTCGTAGCCGCGGATCTCCTGCACCTTCAGGATGTCGATCCCGTATTCTTCCGAGCCGAGCGTGAAGGCGAGAAATTCGCTGCCGGCGACTTCCTTGCCGGACGCGTGGGCCGAGCCCTGGGACGAGTGTGATTGCATGGTGTTTTCCTGGTCAGAAATGGCGGCGGGGCCTGCTCCGATTTTTTGCGAGGACACTTGCCACATATTGGCACAGAGTAACAGAGTCTTCGATGGAATACGAGCGCGCGCGTATGCGACTGTAAAAATAGACCTTGCGTGGGGACTAGACTTGGGCCGCGCATTGTTTAATAATTTGTGGTGAATAATTAGTGAGAATCAAGGGGTGATGGCAATAAGACCAGAATCCGGTTTCCCGGCGCCGCCAGCTCGCATGGCAGCGCGGGCGCCGGCCTTTTTGGCATTCAGGGCAATTTTGCCAACGATGTAAGACTCCCCTCTAGGAGCACGTATGACCGAAGCGATCCCGGACGACGAGAACTGGCTGATGGAAGAGGACGTGCCGGCCGCCGGCGCCGCCGCGGCCGGTCTCGACCAGCGGCTGTGGCGGGTGCTGATCGTCGACGACGATCCGGACGTGCACGCCGTCACCCGGCTGGCGCTGCGCAACGTGAGCTTCAAGGGCCGCGAGCTCGAGCTGTTTTCGGCCTACACCGGCGAGGAGGGTTTCGCGATCCTGCGCGACACCACCGACATCGCGCTGGTGCTGCTCGATGTCGTCATGGAGACCGACGACGCGGGCCTGATCCTGGCGCGCCGCATCCGCGAAGAACTCAACAACCAGATCGTGCGCGTGGTGCTGCGCACCGGGCAGCCGGGGCAGGCGCCCGAGCAGCGCGTGATCATCGAATACGACATCAACGACTACAAGGCCAAGACCGAGCTGACCACGCAAAAGCTGTTCACCACGGTGATCTCGGCCCTGCGCGCCTACGAGAGCCTGATGATGCTCGAGCGCAGCCGCATCGGGCTCGGCAAAATCCTGGCCGGCGCGACCAATCTGTACCACGTACAATCGCTGCGCGAGTTCGCCTCCGGGGTGCTCAACCAGGTCAGCGCGATCCTCGATGTCGGCGCCGACGGCGTGCTGTGCGTGATGGCCGCCAACGCCGGCGCGCCGACCGTGGTCGCGGCCACCGGCACCTACGCGGGGCTGGCCGAAGACGGCGTGCTGCCGCCGGCCCATCCGCTGCTGCCGGCCATCAGCAAGGCCTTCCGCGAAAAGCACAGCCAGTTCGAGCATCCCGAGAACGTCCTCTTCATCCACACCCATGGCGACCAGGAGCTGTGCATCTCGGTCACGCCGCCCTGGCCGCTGGCGGCGATCCAGCGCGACCTGCTCGAGGTGTTCTGCCAGCGCATCGCGGCCGCCTTCGACAACCTGCACATGTTCGGCCAGCTGCGCAAGGCGCAGGAGGCGACCGTGGTGGCATTGGCCGACCTGGCCGAGTTCCGCGACAACGGCACCGGCGGCCACGTGCGCCGCGTGCAGGACCTGTGCTCGCGCATCGCCTCGCGCATGAGGGAGCGCGGCTCGTCCGACATCGAACTGACGCCGCAGCTGCTCGAGATGATCGGGCTGGCCAGCATCCTGCACGACGTAGGCAAGGTCTCCACGCCCGACCAGGTGCTGCTCAAGCCGGCCGCGCACACGCTCGAAGAGCAGCGCGTGATGCAGACCCACGCGGCGATCGGGCGCGCCATCCTCGAGCGCGCCTCGCGCATGGTCGACGGCGTCAGCTACCTGAGCTACGGCGCCCAGATCGCGGGCGGCCACCACGAGCACTACGACGGCGGCGGCTACCCCGACGGCCTGGCCGGGCGCGCCATCCCGCTGGCGGCGCGCATCGTCGCCGTGGTCGACGTGTTCGACGCGCTGCTGCACCGCCGCCCGTACAAGGAGCCGTGGCCGTTCAGCGACGTGATCGCCTACATCCGCGAGCGCAGCGGCGCCCAGTTCGATCCGGACGTGGTGCACGCGCTGCTCGACGTCATCGAGAACGATCCGCCGTCTTCGTTCGGGGCCGAACACTAGGCCGCAAGCCGTGGACACCGACGCCTCCGGCCAGCCCGCAGACCCGCGCCAGGTGCGCGAGGCGCTCATGCGCAAGGTGTGCGGCGGCGCCGACATGTGCGCCCTCGGCGGCTCGGTCGCGCGCGTGGTGCAGCTGGCCTCGTCCGACGACCAGGGCCCCGACATCCTGGCCTACTACGTGCTGTCGGACGTGGCGCTGACCCAGCGCATCCTGCGTCTGTCGAACACGGCCTGCTTCCACAACCTGTCGGCGACCTCGGTGACGACCGTCTCGCGCGCCATCTCGCTGCTCGGATTCGACAACGTCAAGACCACCGCGCTCGGCATGCTGCTGGTCGACGCGCTCTCGAGCGCGAGCCACGCGGCGAGCGTGCGGATCGAACTCGAGGCGTCGCTGTGCGCGAGCCTGGTGGCGCGCGAACTGGCGCGCCTCAATCCGCAGCGCGGGGCCGAGGAGGCCGCCATCGCGGCGCTGTTCGCCAACCTCGGGCCGCTGCTGGTGGCGACCCACGAGCATGAGCGCTACCGCGAGATCGCGGCCCTGGCCGCGGGCGGGAGGTACAGCCTGGCCCAGGCCTCGCAGATGATCCTCGGCTGCAGCTACGAGTCCTTGGCCGAGGCGGTGCTGAGCGAGTGGCAGATTCCGGAGGTCATCGTGCGCGCGCTGGCGCCGCCGGCCGCCGGCCAGAAGGCGGCGCAGGGGCGCGCCGAGTGGACGCGCCAGAGCGTGCGGTTCGCGGCCGACGCCGCGCGCCTGATGGCGCGCACCAGCGCGCCCGCCGCCGGCGCCGAGGTCGATGCGTTGTTGGCCCGTTTCGGCAAGCCGCTCGGGATCGACGCCGAGCAGATCGGGATGGTGTTCGCCAAGGTCGGGGCGGAGATGGAGAACCTGTTGCAAAGCATGAGCATGCAACCGCTGCCCAAGACGCCCGCGCCGGCCGCCGCTGCCGCCGCGGCTGCGGCCGCGGCCGAAGCCGAGGGGGAGGCCGGTTTCGGGCTGCCAAGCGAGCTGCTGCTGGCGACCTTGGACACGGGCGGCGGCGCGATCGAGGCGAACCACCCGAGCGGCAAGCCGGTCAACGCGCGCGCGCTGCTGCTGGCGGGGGTGCAGGAGGTGACCCAGATGCGCGCCTCGGGGCAGGCCCGGGTCAACGAGCTGATTTTGGCCACGCTCGAGACGCTGTACCGCAGTATGGGGTTCCGTTTCGCGACGGTGTGCCTGAAGGACGTGCGCAACGAGCAGTTCCGCGCGCGCGTGGCGCTGGGCGAGGACCACGCGCGGCGCAAGGAGGGCTTCGCGTTCCCGATCGCGCCGTCGCGCGACCTGTTCCACCTGGCCATGCAGAACGACGCCGACCTGATGATCTCGGACGCCGGCACGCCCAAGATCGCCGAGCTGCTGCCGGCCTGGCACCGCGCGCTGCTGCCCGACGCGCGCAGCTTCATCGTGTTGCCGCTGGTGCTGGGCAAGGTGCAGCTTGGCCTGTTCTACGCCGACCGGGTCCACACCGCGCCCGAGGGCGTGCCGCCCGACGAGAGCGCGCTGATCAAGGCGCTCAAGGCGCAGGTCCTCGTCGCGCTGATGCCCTAAGCCGCCGTGAGCACACCCGCAAATATGCCCCCGCGCCGCACCCGCAGCGCACCAGCCCTAGCCCCAGCACCAGCCAAACCGTCATTTCCGTCATTGGCGGACATGACTTCCCGCGAAAGCGGGAACCCATACTGAGTGTCCCAAGCCGCGCAATCCGAGCCTTTAGGCCAGGAAACGGACGGCGGAACGTTGTACGCCCAGTATGGGATAGGCTGGGCGCGCAGCAGGCACCTGTTGCGCGCAAAACACGCCACCACCACCACCGAAAACCCCCATATCCACACCCCAATGCAAAAGCCCCTTGCACACCGTGCCAGCTACGGTTAAAATCACGCCCCGAAGCAACTGCACCAACTGTTTGGCTTGATAAGCTCCAGCAAAAATAGTTGACAGCATTTTTTAGTTGCTTCATACTCTGCGGTTCCTCGCGGAGGGGTGGCCGAGTGGTTAAAGGCGGCAGACTGTAAATCTGCTCACTATGTGTACGCTGGTTCGAATCCAGCCCCCTCCACCAAGTTGTTGTAGGAAAGCAGTAGTGGCGTGAAGTTCCTCGCGGGTGTAGCTCAATGGTAGAGCAGAAGCCTTCCAAGCTTACGACGAGGGTTCGATTCCCTTCACCCGCTCCAGTGAACCTCAGCAAACCCGCGATGCACTAATGTTTGTGTCGCACATAATTGCCCTTTTAGCTCAGTGGTAGAGCACTCCCTTGGTAAGGGAGAGGCCACGTGTTCAATCCACGTAAAGGGCACCAGAATTTAGTACCAGCAAGTCCGCATCAAATCAAAACAGAACGTCAGGCGTGTGCCTGGAGCATTTCTCAACATCGTTAGGAGTCTAAAATGGCAAAAGGTAAATTCGAAC
>NZ_PXWF02000098.1 GCF_003011895.2 Massilia glaciei
CGCCGGCGTCGTGCGCCAGGGCCAGCGCCAGCGCCAGCGCGGCCAGCAACCCCGGCGCGGCGGACGCGGGCGCGCGCGGCGCCGGCGGACGGGCTGGGGACGGGCCTGGCATTACCGTGCGTCTACTCGATGAAGCGCAGCAAACCCTGCAGCGCGTGCACCACGGTCTGCTCGCGCACCGACTGGCGGTCGCCCGAGAACACCAACCGTTCGGTGTGCGAGTCTTCCGCGTTGGCCCAGCCAAAACAGACGGTGCCGACCGGCTTGCCCGGCACCGCGCCGGTGGGGCCGGCGATGCCCGTGGTCGACAGCGCCACGTGGGCGTTGCTGTTGGCCAGCGCGCCGGCCGCCATGGCCGCGGCGACCTCCTCACTGACCGTGCCCATCTGGGCGATCAGGGCGGCGCGCACGTCGAGCAGCTCGGTCTTGGACGCGTTCGAATAGGCCACGTAGCCGCAGTCGAACCAGCCGGTCGAGCCGGCGATCTCGGTGATCGCCTGGGCCACGCCGCCGCCGGTGCACGATTCGGCGGTGACCAGCAGCAGTCCCTTCGCTTGCAATGCCTGGCCCACGCGGGCGGCAAGGTCGATAATCTCGTTTGTCACATCAAACTCCTTTGGTCGTGTCTGTGTTGATCCGGTCGGGGAGGGCGCGGCGGCCTTTCGTTTCCACTGTACCATGTCGGCCCGCAAGTTGGCCCCCCGGACCCCGATTTTACTGCGCCCCGGGGCGCGCCCGGATCGCCCAAATGTGAAATATAAATTTGCAAAAGGCACAAACAAGCGTAGAGTAAATTGCGGTGGATCAAACAATCTTGCCGCTCCCGTTCCGTGCGACATCATTTGCTTTCACGCTGATATGCTTTCCCCAGTGCCGTGTCTGTTCCACCAATATTTAGGAAGAACCATGTCGTTTGAACCGCCTGCTCGACCCCGACGCAGCGCCCCGCGGCTGGCGCGGCTGGCGCTTGGCGCGCTGCTCGGCGCGCTCGGGCCGGTGGCCGGCGCCGCGGAGGCGGCCACGGACAATTTCGCCAGCCTGTCGCTCGAGGAGCTGGGCGCCATCGAAATCACCTCGTTGTCCAAAAAAGCCGAGAAGCTGACGGCCGCCGCCGCCCCCGTGTTCGCCATCAGCGGCGACGACATCCGCCGTTCGGGCGCGGCCACGCTGCCCGAGGCGCTGCGGCTGGCCCCCAACCTGCAGGTGGCGCGGGTGGACGCGCGCAACTACGCCATCACCGCGCGCGGCCTCAATTCGGTGTTCCAGAACAAGCTGCTGGTGCTGATCGACGGGCGCGCCATCTATTCGCCGCTGTTCTCGGGCGTGTTCTGGGACGCCCAGGAAGTGCTGCTCGAGGACGTCGAGCGCATCGAGGTCATCAGCGGCCCGGGCGCGACGCTGTGGGGCGCCAACGCCGTCAACGGCGTCATCAACATCATCACGCGCGCGGCCGCCGAGACGCAGGGCCTGTTTGCCACGGCCGGCGCCGGCGCCGGCCTGCGCACCGGCGCGGCGCGCTACGGCGCGGCGTTCGGGCCGGGCCACTACCGCCTCTACGCCAAGAGCGTGCGCGCCGACGACGCCGAGCGCGCCGACGGCGGCGCCAACCAGACCGGATGGGAGCGCCACCAGGCCGGTTTCCGCATCGACGGCGCGCTGCCCGGGCTCACGCTCGCTGGCGACGCCTACGGCGGCAAGCTGCACCAGGCCGGCACCGCCGACATCGGGATCGGCGGCGCCAACCTGCTCGCGCGCTTGAACCGCAAGCTGGCCGGCGGCTCCGAGCTGCGCCTGCAGGCCTATCTCGACCACACCCGGCGCGACCAGCCGAACGCCTTCGTCGAGCACCTCACCACGGTCGACATCGACGCCCAGCAGTCGCTGACGCTGGGCGCGGGCCACCACCTGGTCTGGGCCGGCGGCCACCGGGTCGCCCGCGACCGGGTCCAAAACGGCGCGGCGTTCGGCTTCCTGCCTGGCGCGCGCTGGCCTGGACCAACCTGTTCGCCCAGGACGACTTTCTGCTCACGCCGTCGGTGCGGCTGACGGCCGGCCTCAAGGTCGAACGCAACAGCTACACGGGGCGCGAGTATCTGCCGCACCTGAACCTGGCGTGGCAGCTCGCGCCGAGCCACATGGCGTGGGCCTCGCTCGCGCGCGCGGTGCGGGTGCCGTCGCGCATCGACCGCGACTTCCAATCGCCGAGCGCGCCGCCGCTGGTGGACGGGCTGCCGCAATACATCATCGCGGGCGGCCCCGATTTCATCTCCGAGGTCGCCAAGGTGGCCCAATTCGGCCTGCGCGGGCAGCCCACCGCGGCGCTGTCGTACGCGCTCACCGTGCATGCCAGCCGCTACCAGCGCCTGCGCACGCTCGAGACCAACCCGGACGGCCCCGGGCTGGTGTTCCTTAACCGCGCCGGCGGCGACAGCCATGGCGCCGAGCTGTCGGCGCGCTGGGACGTGCGGCCGTACTGGCGCCTCACCGCGGGCCTGTCGGCGCAGTCGCTCGACACGCGCGCCGAGGCCGGCAGCCGCGACCAGACCGCGGCCGTCAACCTCGCCAGCAACGACCCCGCCGTCTGGGCCACGCTGCGCTCCTCGTTCGACGTCTCCGACCGGCTCGAGCTCGACTTCAACCTGCGCCACGTGGGCGAACTGCCGCAGCCGGTGGTGCCGGCCTACACCGCGCTCGACGTGCGGCTCGGCTGGAAGATGACGCGGCGGGCCGAGCTGTCTCTGCTGGCGCGCAACCTGCTGGCCCCGCGCCACGCCGAATTCGGCGCCGCGCCCGGCCGCCCGGTCTACGGGCGCACCCTGCAAGCGCGGCTGTCATGGCGCCACTGAGATCCTGAGAGTCTTTCGATCATGCCCGCTCATCACGCCAGAAAGCGCCAGTTCGTCGTTGCAAATGCTCGCCATAGCCCGCTATGGCTGTGCTTTGCGCCTCGATCTGCCGCTTTCTGGCGGGCTGCTCGGGCACGCCCGAAAAACTCTCAGCCTCTGAGGCGTCCGCCGCGCCGGGGCCTGGCGCCGCTGTGGCTGCGGTTGTGCCTGACCTGGGCCCTGCTGTGCGCGGCGCTGCCGGGCGCGCCAGCGCTGGCCGCCCCGCCCATGATGGAGCAGCAGGTCAAGGCCGCCTACCTGTACAAATTCGCCGGCTTCATCGAGTGGCCCGAGGGCAGCTTCGCGCGGCCCGACAGCCCGCTCGTGATCGGCGTGGCCGGCAACGAAGCGCTGGCCGAGCAGCTCGAACGGCTGGTGGCCGGGCACAAGGCCGACGGCCACGCGCTCGTGGTGCGCCGGGTGGCGCCGGGGCAGCCGCTCGAGGGCCTGCACATCCTGTTCGTGGGCGGCGTCGAACGCGCCGCCGCGGCCGAACTGCTGGGCGCGGCGCGCGGCAAGTCGCTGCTGACGGTGTCGGACTCCGAATTGGCGCACACGCTCGGCACGATGATCAATTTCGTGGTGGTCGAGGAGCGCCTGCGCTTCGAGGTCGCGCTCAGGCACGTGGCGCCGAGCCGCCTGCGCATCAGCGCGCGCATGCTGGCGGCGGTGCGCAGGGTGCAGCCGGGGGACGCCTCATGATGATGCAGCTGCGCTCGATGCGCCAGAAGCTGGTGGCGGTGGTCATGCTGACCACGCTGGCGGCGCTGCTGGTGTCGATCGGCGGCGTGATCGCCTACGATCTGCGCGTCTACCACCGCGCCCTGCTGGGCGACATGGCGACCCAGGCCGAGCTGCTCGGCCACATGACCTCGGCCGCGCTGGCCTTCGACGACGCCGCCCTGGCCGGCGAGAACCTGGCCTCGCTGCGGATCCGCCCGGCGGTGCGCGCCGGCGCCGTGTACAAGGCCGACGGCACCCGTTTCGCGTCCTACCTGGCCAGCGGCGAGGGCCCGGCGTTTCCCGCCGCGCCCACCGGCGAGGGCGTGCGCGTCGAGGGCGACCAGTTGCTGGTGTTCCGCCGCATCGTCGAAAAGGGCGATTTCATCGGCACCGTCTACCTGCGCGCCGAGTACGGGCTGCTCGCGCGCGCCATCGACTACCTGGCCATCGCGGCGGCGGTCACGGCGCTGGCGATGCTCACCGCCTACCTGCTGATGCGCCGCCTCGACCGCATCATCACCGCCCCGATCTTCGCCATCACCACGATCGCGCGCGAGGTGGTGCGCACGCGCGACTATTCGCGCCGCGCGCCGCGCATCAGCGACGACGAGGCGGGCGAACTGGTCGACTCGTTCAACGCCATGCTCACCGAGATCGAACAGCGCACGCGCGCGCTCGAACGGTCGAACCGCGAGATCGCGCGCGAGGCGCGCCAGCGCGCCGAGGCGCAGCAGGAGGTGATGCGCCTGAACGAGGGGCTCGAGGAGCGGGTCCGCCTGCGCACGCTCCAGCTCGAGCTGAGCAACGCCGAACTGGGCGTTGCGATGGAGGCGGCCAGCAAGGCCAGCCAGGCCAAAACCTCGTTCGTGTCGTCCATGAGCCACGAGCTGCGCACCCCGCTCAACGCGATCCTCGGCTTCGCCCAGATACTGACTTCCGACGCGATGCCGACCACGCCGCCGCAAAAGAAGGACTTCGCCAACCACATCCTCAAGTCGGGGCGCCACCTGCTCACGTTGATCAACGAGATCCTCGACCTGGCCAAGGTCGAATCGGGCACCGTGGCACTGTCGATGGAGCCGGTGGCGCTGGCCGACATGTTCACCGAGTGCGAGGGCATGATCGCGCAGATGGCCTCGCAGCGCCGTATCCGCGTGCTGTTCCCCGAGGGCTGCCCGGAGGTGGTGCTGGCCGACCGCACCCGCCTCAAGCAGGTGCTGCTCAACCTGCTCTCGAACGCGGTCAAGTACAACCGCGAATTGGGCATGGTGCGGGTCGAGGCCGGCGCGGCGGCCGCCGGCAGGGTGCGCATCTCGGTGCAGGACACCGGCATGGGACTGTCCCCGGAGCAGGTCGGGTCGCTGTTCCAGCCGTTCAACCGGCTCGGCCAGGAGAGCGGCAAGGAGGAGGGGACCGGCATCGGCCTGGTGGTCACCAAGCGATTGCTCGAGCTGATGGGGGGCAGCATCGGCGCGGCCAGCAGCAGCAGCACCGGCAGCACCTTCTGGATTGAGCTGCAGGCGACCGACCCGCTGCCGTCGGCGCTGGCGGCGGGCACGCTGCTGCCGTTCGAGGCGCAGGCGGCCGCCCAGGCCTCGCACGTGTTGCTGTACGTCGAGGACAACCCGGCCAACCTCAAACTGGTGCAGGAGATCATCGGCTTCCGCTCCGACCTGCGCCTGCTGATGGCGCCCGACGCCCACCTCGGCCTCGAGATGGCGCGCGTGCACCTGCCCGACCTGATCCTGATGGACATCAACCTGCCCGGCATGAGCGGCACCGAGGCCCTCGGGCAGCTGCGCGCCGACCCGCGCACGGCCCACATCCCGGTCATCGCGCTGACCGCCAACGCGATGCCGCGCGACGTCGAGCGCGGCCTGGCCAACGGCTTCTTCCGCTACCTGACCAAGCCGATCGACATCGGCCAGTTCGGCGAGGCGATCGACAGCACGCTGGCGCTGGTCGACGGCTGCGCGCGGGCGCGCGAGGCATGAGGCCGTGATCTCGCCCGAACAGATCCACCGCGCCCGCGTGCTGGTGGTGGACGACCAGCAGGCCAACGTCGACCTGCTCAACTACCTGCTCGCCAACACCGGCTACCTGCACGTCGACAGCACGCTCGACCCGGCCAGGGTCGCGCCGATGCACGCGGCGGCGCGCTACGACCTGATCATCCTCGACCTGCAGATGCCGGGCATGGACGGCTTCGAGGTGATGCGCGCGCTGGCCCCGCTCGAGCGGGAGGACTACCTGCCGGTGCTGGTGGTCACGGCCGACCTCGACCAGAAGGTCGCCGCGCTCGAGGCCGGCGCGCGCGACTTCGTGACCAAGCCGTTCGACCCGGTCGAGGTGCTCACCCGCATCCGCAACATGCTCGAGGTGCGCCTGATGCACCGTCAGCTCAAGGACCACGGCGCGCTGCTCGAACTGACGGTGCGCGCCCGCACGGTCGAGCTGCAGCGCTTCCGCAGCGCCATGGACGCCACCGCCGACGCCATCTTCCTGATCGACGCCGGCAGCAAGGCGCTGCTCGACGTCAGCGACGGCGCCTGCCGCATGCTCGGCTATTTGCGCGCTGAGCTGCTAGGCGCCGACCCGGGTGCGCCGGCCCGCGCGAGCCGACCCGGGTGGTCGTTGCGCTGCCCCGTTTCGAGCGCGAGCCGGTGCCGGTCGAGATCGACTGGCAGCTGCAGGTGCTCGATGCCTCGCGCATTCTGATCGGGGTCGCGCGCGACGTCAGCGAGCGGCTCGCGGCGCAGCTTCGCCTGCACGAGCTGGCCAGCTACGACAGCCTCACCGGCCTGCCCAACCGAACCCTGTTCTACCAGACCCTGAACGAGGCGGTGGCGCTGGCCGCGCGCAAGGGGTGGCGCGTGGCGGTGCTGTTCATCTCCCTCGACCGTTTCAAGACGGTCAACGATTCGCTCGGGGCCGAACTGGCCGACGAGCTGCTGCGCCAGTTCAGCAGCCGGCTGGTCGGCTGCGCGCCGGCGCGAGACACCGCCGGGCGGCTCGGCGGCGACGAGTTCGCGCTCATCCTGGGCATGCCCGACGCGGCCGGCGACGCCGCGGCCGTGGCCAACGAGGTGCGCCAGGCGATGCGCGCGCCGTTCGTGTTGCGCGGGCGCCCGACGACACTGAGCGCGGGCATCGGCATCGCCGTCTATCCGGACGACTCGGACGACGCCGGCACGCTCGTCAGGTACGCCGACACGGCGATGGCGCAGGCCAAGGAGGCCGGGCGCGACGGCTACCGCTTCTTCACCGCCGGCATGAACGTGCAGGTGCTGGCCCGGCTCGACCTCGAGCAGGCGCTGCGCCAGGCGCTCGAGAACGGCGAGCTGCTGCTGTACTACCAGCCCAAGGCCAGCCTCGACACGGGCAGCGTGAGCGGGGTCGAGGAGCTGCTGCGCTGGCGGCGGCCGGGGCACGGGCTGGTGCTGCCGTCGGAGTTCGTGCCGCTGCTGGAGGAGACCGGCATGATCGTGCGGGTCGGCGCCTGGGTGATCGAGACCGCGTGCCGCCAGATCGCGCAGTGGCGCGCGGGCGGCGCCGGCGACGTCAAGGTGGCGGTCAACGTGTCGAGCCGCCAGTTCGCCGAGGGCGACCTCGAGGCCGACATCCGCGCCGCGCTGGCGCGCCACGCGATCGCGCCGGCGCTGCTCGAACTCGAGCTCACCGAGGGCTCGCTCATGACCGATCCCGAGCACACGATCGAGGTGCTCACGCGGCTCAAGGCGCTCGGCATCAACATCGCGATCGACGACTTCGGCACCGGCTACTCGAGCCTGGCCTACCTCAAGCGCTTCCCGATCGACAAGCTCAAGATCGACATCGCCTTCGTGCGCGACGTCACCACCAACCCGGACGACGCCGCGATCGCGCTGGCGATCATCGGCATGGCGCACAGCCTGCACATGCGGGTGATCGCCGAAGGGGTCGAATCGCAGGCGCAGCGGGCGTACCTGCGGCGCCAGCGCTGCGACGAGATCCAGGGATTCCACCTGAGCCATCCGCTGCCGGCCGACGAGGTAGCGGGCATGCTGCGCGCCAACCGCGAGCGGCGCGGCGCGGCCCCGGACGCGGACCCGGACCCGGACCCGGCGCGCCAGACGCTGCTGCTGGTCGACGCCGACGGCGCCGAGCTGGCGGCGCTGGCGGCATTGTTCGGGCCCGACAATTATCAGATCCTGACGGCGCTGTCTGCCGAGCAGGGTTTCGAGATGCTCGCGCTGCACCAGGTGCATGTGATCCTGTGCGAGCAACGCCTGCCGGGCATCAGCGGGATCGCGTTTTTGGGCAAGGTCAAGAGCATGTACCCGGCCGCGATCCGGGTGATTTTGTCGGCCGAAACCGACCCGGCCTCGATGCTCGAGTCGATCAACCGGGGCGCGCTGTACCGGTATTACACCAAGCCCTGGTCCGGCGCCGAGTTGCGCGACAACGTGCGCCGCGCGTTCCATCATTATTGGCTGGTGAACGGGGCGGCGGACGAGCCGCCCAAATTCCAGTGCGGCGACGCGGACGTCGCGATCTAAAGGCAAACAAAACCAAACCCACATCGTCCTCCTACGGAGATGGCGCATGCGCCACCTCCATAGGACGGTTGCGATGCGCGAATGTTCTATGGATCCCCGCATCCGCGAGGACGGGTTGGTACTTGTTACTTGGGTTCTTTCTATACGATTTCTGAAACGGCGTTCAGTCACCGGCGAAATGGTCGAAGCCGGGCAGTGTGAGATCGAGCGCGCAACCGCCTGCATCGACCAGGCGCAGCCCGCGCGCGGCCTCGACCACGCCGACCCGCGTCACCGCGGTGTGCGTCTGCCGCCCCGCCGCCAGCACCGCCGCGCGCGCTTCAAACGGCGCGGTGTAGCACAATTCGTAGTCGTCGCCGCCGGCGGCGCTGAAGCGGCGCCGCAACGGCCGCGGCTGGCGCGCCAGCGCCGGCCCGGCCGGCAGCGCGTCGACGTCGAGCGTGGCGCCCACGCCCGACGCG
>NZ_PXWF02000099.1 GCF_003011895.2 Massilia glaciei
GGCCGCGGCCGGCCGGGCGACGGGCGCCGGCGGCGCGGGCCGCGGCAAAGGCGCCGCCGGGGCGGCGAAGCAACTGCCGTCCTTGAGGTCGCAGGCCTGGCGGCAGGCGAGGCGCTCGGCCACGGCCTCGCGCTCGCTCTTGCGCAGCGTGTGGTCGATCTTGCGGCGCTCGCCCTCGCCGCTCGGCGGGGTGGCCAGCAGCGCGCCCAGCGACCACGCCAGCGAGGCGCTCGCGTAATCGTTCTGGCAGCCCGCGAGGCAATAGTTCTGGCGCTCGATGCAACTGGCCGCGGCGGACAGGGGCGCCTGCTGCCAGGCGCAGCTCGCGCCAAGGAACGCCATCGAGGTCAGAACCGTGCAGCGCACGACGGCGCGCGGGAGGCGGAATGTGATCATGGAATCCTCGGATGAAAAGGAAAATCTGGTAGCCGGCACAATTGCCTTTCAGCACTCGTTACGGTATATCACCCTTCTTTGCCCCCTCACCTGCGCTAACTCAAACTCAAACCTGCGCCGCCAAGCCGTCGGCGATCGCGGTGTACACCACGCCGCAGCGTTTGCTTTCGCGCAAATCTTCGTGCATCGCGACCCAGGTATCGAGCTTGACCGAGAACAGGTCCGGCAGCAGCCGCACCAGCTCCGGCTCGCGCGCGGCCAGCCCGGCCTGGCACACGCCGATGCCGTAGCCGGCCCGCAGCGCCGCCATCCGGGCTTGACCGCTGTCGGCGCGCAGGGCGAAGTCGTCGCGTTTGAGCTCGCCCAGCCGGTGCCCGAGGCCGCGGCTGAAGGCGGTCTCGTGGTCGACGCCGATCAGCGCGTGGCCGCGCAATTGGGCCAGCGTGGCCGGGGCGCCGCGCCGCGCCAGGTAGTCGGCGTGCGCGTGCAGGCCGAGTTCGACCGCGCCCACGCGGCGCGCGTGCAGGCCCTCCTGCTCGGGGCGCTGCAGGCGCACGGCGATGTCGGCCTCGCGCGGCAGCGGGTCGTGCATCCGGTTCGACAGCGCCAGTTCGATTCTGAGGTCGGGGTGCGCGCGGTGCAGGCGCGCCAGGATCGGCGGCAGCAGTTCGCAGCCGACCGTTTCGCTCGCGCTCACGCGCACGGTGCCGCGCGCACCCTCGGCCTCGCCGGTGGCGGCGCGCAGGAAGGCGCTGGCGGTGGCCGCGAGCGACTCGGCGTAGGGGCGCAGTTGGAGCGCCTGGTGGGTCGGCAGGAAGCCGTGCTGGGAGCGCGCGAACAGCGCGCAGCCGAGCGCCTGTTCGAGCGCGTCGATGTGGCGCCCCACGGTCGGCTGCGCCATGCCCAGTTCGCGCGCGGCGCCCGACAGCGACCCGGCCTGCAGAACGGCGAGGAAGGCGCGGTACAAATTCCATTCCGGTTCGGGTTTATCCATACAAAAATGCATAGCACCTGTATCAGTTCAACACCCGTGAATAGTACATGCGGGTGCGCGCCGATCCGCGTCAATGACGGCGATGTTTGCGATGGAACAAACCGGGGATGGGGCCCGCGGCGGCGGGCCCGGGGCTCAGCGCGCCTCGGCGGCGTAGGGGTCGGGGTAGCCGAGGGTCGACAGGATGTCTTTTTCGAGCTGCTCCATTTCGGACGCCTCGGTGTCGTCGTCGTGGTCGTAGCCCTGCGCGTGCAGCACGCCGTGCACGATCAGGTGCGCGGTGTGCTCCTCGAGCGTTTTTTTCTGTTGCGCCGCCTCCTGCTCGAGCACGTCGGTGCACAGGATGATGTCGGCCTGGGTCGGGGCGTCGTCCGCGATCTCCTCGCCCTCGTTGTAGGCGAAGGTGAGCACATTGGTGGCGTAGTCCTTGCCGCGGTAGTCGCGGTTCAGGGCGCGCCCCTCGTCGGCGCCGACGAAGCGCACGGTCAGCTCGGCCGGGGCGAACAGGGCCGCCTGCACCCAGCGCCGCACCTTCGGGCGCGTGATGGTGTGCTCGAGGCGCTCATCGGGATACTGTACCGCCAGCGAAAGCTTATTTTTTACGGGCATTTTTGGACATGGCAGGTTTGGGGAGGATCGACAGGTCCTGCAGCGAGGCGGCCGTCTCGTAGGCGTCGACGATGCGCGCGACCAGCGGATGGCGCACCACGTCGGCGCTCGAGAACTGGGTGAAGGCGATCCCGCGCACGTCGCGCAGCACGTGCACGGCGTCGATCAGGCCGCTCTGTTGGGACTTGTGCAGGTCGACCTGGGTCACGTCGCCGGTGATCACGGCCTTGCTGCCGAAGCCGATCCGGGTCAGGAACATCTTCATCTGTTCGACCGTCGTGTTCTGGGCCTCGTCGAGGATCACGAACGCGTGGTTCAGGGTGCGCCCGCGCATATACGCCAGCGGCGCGATCTCGATGACCTGTTTCTCGAACATCTTCTGGGTGCGGTCGAAGCCGAGCAGGTCGTACAGCGCGTCGTACAGTGGGCGCAGGTAGGGGTCGACCTTGGATGCCAGGTCGCCCGGTAGGAAGCCGAGCCGCTCGCCCGCCTCGACCGCGGGGCGGGTCAGGATGATGCGCTTGACGGCGTCGCGCTCGAGCGCGTCGACCGCGCAGGCGACCGCGAGGTAGGTCTTGCCGGTGCCGGCCGGTCCGACCCCGAAGGCGATGTCGTGCTCGAGGATCGCGCGCAGGTATTCGATCTGGTGCGGGGTGCGCCCGCGCAGGTCGCTGCGGCGCGTCTTGAGCACGGGGCTGGTCAGGTCCGATTCGCCCGGCGCCGCCGGCGCGCTGTTGGGCGCCGTTGCATGCTGATTCTGTTCAAGCGCGGGCGCCAGGCCCGAGCGCTGCTCGACCAGCGCCAGTTGCACCTCCTCGATCGGGACCACCTTGTTGGCGACCGCGTAGAAGCGCTCGAGGATCCCGACCGCGCTGTCGGCGTTGCTGCCGCTGACGATGAATTTCTCGCCGCGCCGGAAGATGGTCACGTCGAGCGCGGCCGCGATCTGGCGCAGGTTCTCGTCGAGCGGCCCGCACAGGTGGGCCAGGCGGGTGTTGTCGAGCGGCTCGGGGATGAAGTACGAAGGCTGGATGGGTGTTTTGGTTTTCAACTGGCTTTGGCAATCATGTCTGCGCCGGCGACGAGTTCGCCGCGCAGCGTGTAGTTAAAACTCTCGGTGATGCGGACCTCGGCCATCTGCCCGGGCAGGGTCGCGAAATGGGCGCCCGCGTCGAAATTGACGACCCGGTTGTTCTCGGTGCGCCCCTGCAGCTCGCGCGCGTCCTTCTTGGACGGGCCCTCGACCAGGATGCGCTGCACGGTGCCGACCATGGCCGCGCTGTACTTGCGCGTGTTGGCGTCGATCGCCGCCTGCAGCCTTTGCAGGCGCGCCAGCTTGACCTCGTGCGCGGTGTCGTCGGCCAGGCTGGCCGCGGGCGTGCCCGGGCGCTTGCTGAAAATGAAGCTGTAGCTGGTGTCGAAGCCGACGTCGTCGATCAGTTTCATCATCGCCTCGAAGTCGGCCTCGGTCTCGCCGGGGAAGCCGACGATGAAGTCCGACGAGATCGACATGCTTGGCCGCACCGCGCGGATGCGGCGGATGATCGATTTGTATTCGAGCCTGGTGTAGCCGCGCTTCATCGCGCCGAGCACCTTGTCCGAGCCATGCTGGGCCGGCAGGTAGAGGTGGTCCACCAGCTGCGGGATCTTGGCGTAGGCGTCGATCAGGCGCTGGGTGAATTCCTTCGGGTGGCTGGTGACGAAGCGGATCCGTTCGACGCCCGGGATCTCGGCCACGTACTCGAGCAGCAGTGCGAAGTCGGCGCTCCCGCCGCCCTCCATGACGCCGCGGAAGGCGTTGACGTTCTGCCCGAGCAGGGTGATCTCGCGCACGCCCTGGGCGGCCAGGCCGGCGACCTCGAGCAGCACGTCCTCGAACCTGCGCGAGACCTCCTCGCCGCGGGTGTAGGGCACCACGCAGTAGCTGCAGTACTTGCTGCAGCCTTCCATGATCGAGACGAAGGCCGAGGCGCCGTCGACCTTGGCCGGCGGCAGGTGGTCGAATTTTTCGATCTCGGGGAAGGAGATGTCGACCTGGGCGTCGCCGCTGGCGCGGCGCTCGCGCATGAGTTGCGGCAGGCGGTGCAGCGTCTGCGGGCCGAACACCATGTCGACGTAGGGCGCGCGCTTGATGATCGCCGCGCCCTCCTGCGAGGCGACGCAGCCGCCCACCCCGATCAGCAGGTCGGGCTTGGCGCGTTTGAGCTCGCGCAAGCGTCCCAGGTCGGAGAACACTTTTTCCTGCGCCTTTTCGCGCACCGAGCAGGTGTTGAGCAAGATGATGTCGGCCTCCTCGGCGACCTCGGTGCGCACCATGCCGTCGGACGCGCCGAGCACATCGGCCATCTTGTCGGAGTCGTACTCGTTCATCTGGCAGCCGAAGGTCTTGATGAATACTTTTTTCTGCATTGGGTTGCTTGCCATTGGGTTGCTTGCTTTTGCTGTGCGGGGTGGATGCTGTTGCTTTGCCAAGGCGGGACGCCAGTTTACCGCAAATACCGCAAAACGCGCCGAAAAACCGGGCGCCAAAGCCGATTTGGACCGGCACGCGGTGTCAGAAACACCTCTTTATTTGTGTAAACGCTCACCCCGCAAAAATTTACCGGCGGAAATTTATCCTTGCGAATCAGAGGCTTCCGCCGCAATCCTTCTGTACATACTCAAAAGTGAAAATGTCTTGCGTGCGCCACCAAATGGCCCCCTGTGTTGAAATGACTACGAGACAAGGTTTCCAAGCGATAGCTTGATATTCAACAAGGCCCACTCTGCGCTGGTCGGATGTACTAATGGCGTTTGGGGCTAATATTTGCTTAAATTGCAATATGTTGGAAGCGACACCGGCACCATTTCGCGGCCGGGCGCAATGTTCTGACCGGCGTGACGCGGCAACAAGCTCACCCACCGGTCGCGGCACTAGGCTGGTTTTTGGAAAACATTTTATTTAATCATGTTTAGGGCCGTTTTTCCGGGAACTTAGTAAGACGAAACATGGTCTTTAACTACGTTCGTACTGGAACTATTTCAACCACTCACACACGAGGAACATCATGGCACACCATGCTCTGGCATCACAGGAAAGTTATAACCCCAACCATCTGCTCGACATTCTGCTCGGCAAGATGCAACTTAAAAACGACGCGGCGCTGTCGCGCATGCTCGAGGTCGCCCCACCGGTGATCAGCAAGATCCGCCACCACCGCCTGCCGGTCGGCGCCTCGCTCCTGATCCGCATGCACGAGGTGACCGGCATGAGCATCCGCGACCTGCGCGACCTGATGGGCGACCGCCGCACCAAGTATCGCCTGTCGGACGCGCAGGGCCGTCCAAAGCCGGAGGAAAAAGCGCCCGATCCGGCGTCGGGCAATTATGCGCACTAGGCGCGCCGGCATGGCGGCGACGCTGTCATGCCACCACGCGCAGCATGGGGTGGCCGCAAGTTGCCGCGGCCGCCACTGCCCGGCATGAAGCCTTGTTAGGTTTTCAGGTCAGCAGGACTACCGATATTTCTTCGAATTGCTGTTCCGTTTCACGGAACACCTGCAAATAGGACTCCTCATCGAGTCCCAGCGCGGTCCACGAGACCGCGGAAACGGTAGGCACAAGGTCGTCCTGCTCGTTTGTGACATCGAGCGCGTGCACGATCGAATTGGCCACATGCACGATGGTCGCCAAAAATCCCGCGCCCGGAGCCTCCGGGTCGTGGTGATGCGCGATCGCGAGCCGCATCGTGTCCGAGAATTGCCAGTGTTCGGCCAGCGCCACGCCGGCCATCACATGGTCCACCCCCAAAATCCTGCGCTCGGCCTCGAGCAAGTCGCTGCCATTGGCGTGGCGCCACGCCATCGCGGCCGCATAGCGCTCCGGATACCTGCTCACCAGCACCAGCCGGCCGATGTCGTGCAGCAGGCCGGCGGTGAACGCGAAATCCTGGTTCACGCGCAACCGCCGCGCCAGCACCTTGGCGCAGGCGGCGGTCGCGATCGAATGGCGCCAGAACGCCTTGTGGTCGAAACCGGGGCAGCGCCCTTCGACGAAGCAGCCGGTCACGGCGGCGGCGGTGATCAGGTTGCGCGTGGTCTGGAAACCGAGGAAGGTGATCGCCTGCTGGATCGTCGTCACGCGCACCTGCAGCCCGTACACCGACGAATTGGCAAGGCGCAAGGTCTTGGCCGTCAGGGCCTGGTCGTGCGACAGTTTTTTGGCCAGCACCGAGATGTCGGCGTCGGCCTCGTCCAGGCTGCTGAGCAATTCCATGACGACCGCCGGCAGCGACGGCAGTTCGTGCAGGTCGTTGAGGATGTCTTCCGCTGTGAGGTGGCTCATTGCTCGGCCTCCGGCCCCAGCCGGTAGACTTCTATATAACGGCGCAGGGTGCCCGTGGCCCAGTCCCGCTGGTCGTCGATATCGTTCTTGCGGAACAGGTGGTCGAGCCGGCGCGCGAGCGCGCCTCGGTCGGGCGGCGCGGGCGGCGGCGCGCCCGGGATCGCGATCGGCAGCAGCTCGATGCCGTGGCGCGGCATCAGGGCGATCGTGGCCTCGCTCAGCACGGTGCCTTGCATCAACAAGACCTGCCCCTGTTGGTCGAGCAAGGTGTCCGCCAAGATCATGCCTGGCCTCAACTCGGCCAGCGGAAGGTGCTGGTAGCTTGCGCTCATCAAAGTCTCCGTAAGTAGTCGATCGGTGCGGGCTGGGGCCGGCAAATCGCGGGCCGGGCACCAGCGCCCCAGCGGCGCGCTGGGGGCAAGCCGGAGTTAAATTGATTAATGTATTGATCTTAACATTGCGCCATCGTCCTGTGGTGATTCCGAAAGTTCTTGTTGTTCCAGATTTCTTGCCAAGGGCCACCCCTTTGACGTACATTGGGACACCATCGTCAATCTGCCGGCGCATCCCAGAAAGGGCCCGATGTTCAGCATCCAAAGCCGCCTCAAGCTGCTGTTCGTGGTCATCGTGACGGTCGTGTTGGCCATTTCGGGGACCTGGTCGCAGCGTTCGCTCGAACGCGAGCTCGAAGGCAGCTACCAGCGCCTGCGCTACGGCGTGCTCACGCGGCTGCAGATCAGTCTGCCCTCGGCGCTGTGGGATCTCGACAAGACCAAGGTCGACGACATCGTCGAGGCCGAACTGCTGCCGCCCGAAGTGACCGCGATCCGCGTCTACGACAGCTCGGTCGGCCTGTTCGCGGGCACCATGCGCGCGCCCGACGGCACCCTGGTGCCGGTCGCCGCGCCCGCGCTCGCGCCCAAGGGCGACGTCTCGGCCGTGCTGACGCTGCAAAACGGCGCCGGCGGCGGCGCCCCGGTCAAGGTGGGGACGGTGGTGGTCAGTTTCAGCCGGGCCGGCATCGACGCCGCGCTCTCCTCGCAGATGATGCGCAAGATTATCGAAGTGCTGCTGCTCGACGTGGTGCTGATCCTGGCGCTGTCGCTGTCGCTGCGGGTCGTGTTCGCGCCGCTGCAGCAATTGCGCGAGAGGTTGTTCGAGCTGGCCACGCGCGGCACCGGCGAGGTCGAGGAATTGCCGGAGCAGCGGCGCGACGAGCTCGGCGAGGTGATCCGCGGATTCAACATGATCCAGCGCCGGCTCAAGTCGACCATCGTGCGCATCCGCGAGGCCGAGGACACCGCGCTGCGGGCCAGCAAGGAGGCCGCGCTCGCGCTCGACGACCTGCGCCAAACCCAGGAGTCGCTGATGGAGGCCGAACGGCTCGCCTCGCTGGGCAGCCTGGTGGCCGGCGTCGCGCACGAGATCAACACCCCGGTCGGCATCACGCTCACCAGCGCCTCGGTCCTCAAGGAGGCGACCGACAAAATCCAGGCCGCCGTCGCCAACGGCGGACTCAAGAAATCCGAGATCATGGGCTACCTCGACACGGCGTCCGAGAGCGCGACCCTGATCATGAACAACGCCTACCGCGCCGCCCATCTGATCCACAGTTTCAAGCAGATCGCGGTCGACCAGGCCAGCGAGGAGCGGCGCCGCTTCGGCCTCGGCGAGTACATCGGCGAAATCATCTCGAGCCTGCAGCCCAAGCTCAAGAAGGGCGCGCTCAAGCTGCACCTCGACTGCCCCGTCGATATCGTGCTCGACAGCTACCCCGGGGCCTTCGCCCAGGTCGTCACCAACCTGTTGCTCAACTGCGTGGACCACGCGTTCAAGGCCGACGTCAGCGGCCAGATCCGGATCGGCGCGCGGGTCGTCGGCGAGCAGGTCGAAGTGTATGTGGACGACGACGGGCTCGGCATTCCGCCCAATGTGCTCGAACGCGTGTTCGACCCCTTTTTTACGACCCGGCGCGGGCAGGGCGGCACCGGACTGGGCTTGAACATCGTCTACAACCTGGTGGTCAAGCAATTCGGCGGCGCCATCGCCGTCAGCAGCACGCCGGGGGAGGGCACCCGTTTCACCTTGTGCATTCCACGCGTGACGCCGGTGCAGGAGCGCAAGGCCGACACGGCGGCGGCGCGCGCCCACTCGGTCAACGCCGTGCGTTCACATTCCGTCAGCGCCGCGCGGGCGCAGGCGCCCGAGACCGTCGACAACGAGTGGGACGGCACTTAGTACAACATCCCTTAAATAAATTTAATAATTATTTGCTTGCAGGTA